>DASRXL010000087.1:0-7181 GCA_035654175.1 Phycisphaerales bacterium | reverse complement strand
CCGACGGCTGGGGCTCGGACCTTGTGACGGGAGGATCCGGCACGCTCGGTGGGCTCATCGCCGTCGGGAACTTCGTTCGCGCCGCCGATTCGCCCGCCGCGGGCGTAGCCGCGTTTGACGGGCGGGCGTGGAGTGCGCTGGGGACCGCTGACGTCGGGAACGGCGCGCCGGATGCTCGGGCGATCATCGCGGTGGATGCCGGGATGGGAACACTCGGCGGACGGATGTATGTCGCCTCCCGGGCCGCGGGAGGCGCGCCGACACACGGGGTCGCGGCCTGGGATGGCGACGCGTGGTCCTCGATCGGACCGGCGTCGATGGAGACGGTCCATGTCCAGTGCTTTGCGCTGGGTGATCTCGGCGGCGGAGCGAGGCTCTTCGCCGGCGGACATATCACACCGGACGCGGCGGGCACCGACGCGATCATCGCCTGGGACGGCGAGGCGTGGTCGGTGGTCGCCGGCGGGCTGGATTCGGCATCGATCAATGCGATGGCGGTTGGCTCCGTCGCAGGCGGCGAATCGATGCTGTTTGTCGGGGGGCATCTGAACGCGATCGGGGGCGAGGAGTTCCACGCTGTGGCCGCGATCGACGATCAGGGCTGGGTCCATCTCGGCGGCGGTCTACCGGGCCAGAACGGGAGGAACGATCGCGTGCTGGCGCTGGCGCTGCATGACGACGGCGCCGGGTCTGCGCTCTACGCGGGGGGCCTCCTCGACGATCAAGTCCCGGCCCTCGCGAACGGTGTGGTCAAATGGGAGGGAGTTGCGTGGAGTCGCCTCGGCGATCCGCTCGACGCACCATACGCGGCGGTGTACGCGCTGTGCTCGGCCGACCTCGGGAACGGCCCCCGCCTCTACGCGGCGGGGGAGTTCGACGGCGGCTCCGGCGCGCCGCGGAACATCGCCGAATGGGACGGCGATGCGTGGCGTCCGCTCGCTGATGGCTTGCCCCACGCCGTCCGGGCGCTCGCGGTCATCGAGACCGCCCACGGGACGCGGCTCGCGGCCGCCACGGGCGGCTTCGCCGGCGACGAGCCCGACGAGCGAGTCCATCTGTGGGACGGGTCGGGATGGTCGGAGTTCGGGGCCACGGCGAACGGGCCGGCCGCGGGCATCGCGCAGGGGGCGCACGAGGACGGGGCGGTGTACATCGTCGGCGCGTTCACCGAGGTCGGGGGCGTGCCGAGCGAGGGGATCGCTCGGTGGGGCTGCCTTGAAGGGTGCGCCGCGGACTTCAACGGCGACAACGTCGTCGATAGCCGCGACTTCATCGCGTACCTGGATGTCTGGGCGACCGGCCATCCGGACGCCGATATGGACGGCAACGGCCTCGTCGATTCGCGGGATTTCATCGCCTTCCTGAACGCGTGGAGCGCCGGGTGCTGAGCCCGGCCGGCACCCCGTGCTCTTCCGTGCCCAGCCGCAGCGGCGGACCACGGACGCATACGCTCCCACCGTGCGAGGTGGCCGGATCGCAAAGCTCGGTCAGGCGCTGGCGGTGGTTGCCGTCGGCGCGTGCGCGGCGGCGTGGCTGATCGGGCGGGTGCTCAGCGACCGGTACTCGTGGAGCCAGCCGATCTCCTGGATTCCGACGCCGTTCCTGGCGGTGCCGATCTGGATGGCGCTGGTCGGGGCGGCGACGAGGGAGCTGCAGCGGCGGGCGGTCGTGAAGCCGCTGGAGGGGCGCGGGCCGCTTGCGTCGTTCCTCGCCCCGGCCGGCGGGGTCGCGCTGCTGGTGCTGACCGGCGCGACCGCGTGGCACATGGCGTTCGTCGAGCTCGGGTTGCACCGCGCCGCGACCACCGGCGGGCCCGAGGGGCCCGGGGCGGCAGTCCGTGACGGCGGCGAGGCGACGCGGATCGTCTTCTGGAACCAGGCGAGCGCCGACGTCGGGCCGATCGCGCCGGCGTTCCTCGCGGTCGAGCCGACGGTGCTCGTGCTGGCCAACCGCCACTCGCGAACGGCGACGCGCGACCTCGCACAGGCGTTCATCGACACGGGGGACGCCTACGCGGCAGTGGGCTGGCCCTTCGACCTCTTCGCGAGGCTGCCGGTGCGGCGGTGGGCGAGCACGTCGCTGGAGCTCGACGGCCGGAGCCGCCAGCGGGACGGGTCCTTGCGGGAAGACCCGGGCTGGGCGGCCTTCTATCAGCTCGATGCCGGGGCGGGCACGCTCACGATCTGGGTGATCGATCTCCCCTCGGACCCGCGCGCCTCCCGCATGTCGCTGGCGCGCAGGGCCGGCGGCGCGATCGCGTCGTGGCAGGGGGCGACACGGGTGATTCACCCCGACGAGGGGCAATGGATCGAGCGCTCGGACGCGCTCGGATTCCCGACGCCCGACGTGATCGTGGGCGACTTCAACATTCCGCGCGGGAGCGCGTCGCTCCGCGTCTTCCTCGAATCGGCGGGGGCTGCGGGCATGCGCGACGCCTTCGAGGAGGCCGGGTGGGGCTGGAAGCGGACCTGGCCGCGCCAGTTCCCGGCGTGGGCCATCGACCAGTGCTTCGTCGGCGCGCGTGTCGGCGCGGCGCGGTTTCAGACGCTCGACCCGGGGTTCGGGGGTCATCGGGCGCTGGTCGTCGAGGTGCAGGGGCCCTGAAGGCGGCGTCGCCGCCGGCTCACGCCGGTCCCGTCGCTGCGCCCGTCCGGGCGAGCCATGTCGCGCGAAGGTCGGCGAGTTCGCGCAGGAGGTCCGCGGCTTCAAGGTCGGAGGCGACGCGGCAGTGGGCCGCGGTCTCGCCGGGCCCGATCTTGACTCCGAGGTCGGCGTCGCGCAGACGTCGGAAGGCGTCCTCGTCGGTCGTGTCGTCACCGAGGAAGAGCACGGCCGAGGCGTGGAGATCGGCCCGGAGCGTGTCGATAGTGGCGCCCTTGTCGGCCGCGATCACCGAGAGCTCCACGACCTTCTTGCCGTGCTTGATGAAGACGCCGTCCCGGGCGCCGGGGCCGCGGAGCACCTCGTCGAGGGCCTTCTCCGCGGCCCCGGCGTCGGCATTGCGGAAATGGAAGGCGGCGCCGGCGGGCTTGGGCTCGACATGACAGCCCCGGCACCGGCCCGCGATGTCGGAGAGCTCGTGCTGGATCCGGGCGCGGAGGGCGAGGCGCTCGGGGGAGAGATCGTCCGCGAAGGAGCGGTCGAACTCGCCGCCGTGGCTGCCGACGAGCAGGACGCGCTCCGGGGAGGCGGTGAGCTGGGCGAGGTCCCCGAGTGCGCGCCCGGAGATGATGGCGGCCCGGGTGCGCGGGAGAAGTGCGAGCCGACGCAGGGCGCGGAGGCTCTCGCGCCGGGGGAGCGCCTGCGCCGGGTCGGAGACGATGGGTGCGAGGGTGCCGTCGTAGTCGCTGGCGACCAGGAGCATCGGCGCTCTCGCGAGGCGCCCGAGTCGTTCGTGGAGGCCGCTCATGCGTAACCGGTCCCGGCGAGGGTGTCCATGAATCGGGAGGCCCACGTGTAGAGGTCGTAGGCGTGAACCGTCCTGCGCATGGAGCGCATGCGCTGGCGGGCGTCGCGGGCCGGCATGGCGACGGCCTGCTCGATGGCCGTGGCCATGCCGTCGATGTCGAAGGGGTTGACCTGCACGGCGTGGCGGAGCTCGTTGGCGGCGCCGGCGAATTCGCTGAGCACGAGGACGCCGAACCCGTCCACGCGGGAGGCGACGTACTCCTTCGCGACGAGGTTCATGCCGTCGCGCAGCGGGGTGACGAGCATGACGTCCGCGGCGCGGTAGTAGGCCACGAGCTCCTCGCGCTGCAGGTTGCGGTGGAGGTAGTGGACCGCGACCCGCCCGGGCTCGGCGTACTCGCCGTTGATGCGCCCGACGGTCTCCTCGACGGTGCGGCGCATCTCATCGTAGTCCTCGGCCCCGCCGCGGCTGGGCACGGCGATCTGGATGAGGCACATGTCGGAGGTCCGGTGCTGCCCGCGCGCGAGGACCTCCTCGTAGGCGCGGAGCCGAACGTCGATGCCCTTGGTGTAATCGAGGCGGTCCACGCCGAGGAGGATCTTGCGTCCGCGCCCGATGCGGTTGTGGAGCTCATCGACTTTCTTGACCACGGCCGGGCTGCGGGCGACGTCCTCGAACTCCTTGACGTCGATCGAGATCGGGAAGGGGAGGGCCTTGATCTCGCGCCCGCTGTATTGCAGGACGCTCCCGACGCCGCGCGCGGGCGTGTAGCGCCGGGCGGCGCGGAGGAAGTTCTGGGCCATGAGCCGGTCCTGGAACCCGATGAGGTCGGCGCCGAGAAGCCCCTCGAGGATCTGGCGGCGCCAGGGCATGCGTCCGTAGAGCTCGACGGCCGGGAAGGGGATGTGGAGGAAGAATCCGATCCGGGCGTCGGGGCGGCGGTCGCGGATCATCCCGGGGACGAGTTGGAGGTGGTAGTCGTGGATCCACACGGTCTCGCCGCGCCCGACGAGGGGGGTGAGGATGTCGGCGAACTTCCGGTTGACGTCCACGTAGGTGCGCCACCAAGCGCGGTGGAAGCGGGGCGTGCGGAGCACGTCGTGGTACAGGGGCCACAGGGTCTCGTTGCTGAATCCGGAGTAGAACCGCTCGATCTCCGTGCGCGAGAGCGGTACCGGGTGGATGTTGATGCCCTCGTGCTCGAACGCGCGGGAGGAGCCGCCCTCGGCGCCCGTCCAGCCCACCCAGGACCCGCCGCGCTCGCGCAGGAGCGGGTGCATCGCGGTGACGAGGCCGCCCGGGCTGATCTCCCACGCGGCCGCGCCGGCTTTCCGCACGCGCCGGACCGGGAGACGGTTGGCGACGACGATCAGCGGTCGCTCGGGGTTTGTGCTCCCTGTGGGCTCCATGCGCGCCCGGATGGACGCCGGGCGTTTGACACTAGGCCGCGAGGGCGCCTTCGAACGCGGAGCCCGGCGTGATGAGCGCCGTTTCACGGTGCGGTTGTCGCGAGCACCCGATCGTCACTGGTCGTGCCCGGGCGAGGCCGGCATCGCGTGGCCCGCGTCCCGGAGCGTGCGCTCGCGCCTCGCAAGCTCGGTGTCGTGCTCGACCATCATGGCGACGAGCTCATCGAAGCTGGTGGTCGGACGCCACCCGAGCTTGCGCTGCGCCTTGCCCGCGTCGCCGAGCAGCAGGTCCACCTCGGCGGGGCGGAGGTAGCGCGGGTCGAAGGCGACGTGCCGCTCCCAGTCGAGGCCGGCGTGTCGGAAAGCGCGCTCGGCGAACTCGCGCACGCTCCACGTCTGGCCGGTGGCGATGACATAGTCGTCGGGCTCGTCCTGCTGGAGCATGAGCCACATCATCTTGACGTAATCGCCGGCGAAGCCCCAGTCGCGCTTGGAGTCGAGGTTGCCGAGATAGACCTTGCCCTGCAGGCCGAGCTTGATGCGCCCGACGGCTCGGGTGATCTTCCGGGTCACGAACGTCTCGCCGCGCCGGGGGCTCTCGTGGTTGAAGAGGATGCCGCAGGAGGCGTGCATGCCGTAGCTCTCGCGGTAATTGACCGTCGCCCAGTGCGCCGCGACCTTGGCGACGGCGTAGGGCGAGCGGGGGTAGAAGGGCGTCGTCTCCTTCTGGGGCGTCTCGACGACCCTGCCGTACTGCTCGGAGCTGGAGGCCTGGTAGTAGCGGACGCGCTTTCCCGACCGGTGCTGGAAGTCGCGGACCGCCTCGAGCAGCTTGAAGGCCCCCATGGCCACCGTCTCGGCCGTGTAGATGGGCATGTCGAAGGAGACGCGCACGTGGCTCTGGGCTCCGAGGTTGTAGACCTCGTCGGGCGCGACCTCTTCAAGGAGCTTGGCCAGGCTGTTCGCGTCGCACAGGTCGCCGTAGTGGAGCCGGAGATCGGCGCCGGGGAGGTGAGGGTCCTGGTAGATATGCTCCACGCGGGAGGTGTTGAACGACGATGCGCGCCGGATGATGCCGTGCACCCGGTAGCCTTTCTGGAGCAGGAACTCGGCGAGGTACGAGCCGTCCTGGCCGGTGATCCCCGTCACGAGAGCCGTCTTGACGGACCGCGTCGCTTGCTCTGTCATCGCTCATCCTTCCTGGGATGCCGGCGCATGCGTGGATGCGCCGGCGCTGCGGCTCCTACGGGGCGGGCCGGGAGATGGGTCGGAGGCGGCGTCACGGGAGCGGGTTGCTGTCCATGGATTCGCGGGGCTCCATGCCGGGCAGGACCGGCGGCTCGGTCTCCCACGGCGCCACCAGATCTCGCGGCCTCACGGGGCGCGCAAGCGCCAGCGACGCGACCGTCACCGCCGCCAGCAGCGTGGTGAGCGCGAGCGGGCCGGCGAGACGCCAGCCCTCGCCCGCCGCGGTCGACGCCGGCCGCACGCGAGCGGCCGCGATCGCCAGCCAGATCAGCACGAAGGGCTCGGTGTAGCGCTGCCACAGCTGGAAACTCGCGCACTGGGCCGCGATGAAGGCGACGAGCGCCGCGAGCATGATCCAGCGGTCGCGCCGCGTGAGCGAGACGAACCATGCGCCGGCCAGCCCGGCGCCCAGCACGGCCAGCGGCGTGATCAGGATGGAGCGGTCGAGCGGCGCCGGGAGCCGCCTGGCGACGTTCCACAGCCCTGAATATCGCCCGGCGGACACGTCGTAGGTGGTCGCGGGCGCGAGGGCGAGCACGGCGCCGGCGACGAGCGCGAGCGCGAGCAGCCACGTGTGGCGCACCCACAGGCGGCGGAGTCCTTCGAGGATGAAGGGGACGAAGAAGAGCGAGAGCACGCCGAACACAGCGAGGACAAAGGCCGGCGCCGCGGGATTGCCGCCGACATGGCGCTCGTGGAACACCGGGGGGGTCAGCCCGCCCCACGACCTCCAGAACCAGGCGATGACCGCCAGGGCGGGCAGGGCGGCGGCCAGGGCGGCCCCTGCGCGGGCCACGCGGGCCGCCGGCGCGCCGAGCAAGGCGCGCATATCGAGCGCGAAGTCGAACTCGCCGTCGCGCCCGTCCCGATCGCCGAGCCAGGCCGCCGCGAGGAGCATCGCCGCCGCCCAGAGATGAATCTGGCGCACGAACACGAGCGCGGCCAGGATCGCGGCGCCGGCGAGGAGCGTGAAGGCGTCGAACCTGGGCCGGAGCGCGAGGAGCCAGATCGCGAGCACGCCGAGCCACCCGGCGTTGTCCGGGAGCAGCCACACGCCGGAGTAGAAGATGGGCATCGAGGCGACGGCGGGGAGGATCAGGGGGAGCGGGCCCGGG
>DASRXL010000086.1:0-5071 GCA_035654175.1 Phycisphaerales bacterium | reverse complement strand
CTCGTATGGAACGGCGTGCGAGTGCCTCTGGGGCAGGACGATCGGCAAGGCGCTCGCCGGGTGCGAGGTCGTCTCGGTGGGGGGGCGGCGGCTCCGTGTCGGCTTGATGCAGTCCGCGGCGAGGAACGTCTTCAAGTGGGCGCTCGCCCCCTGGGCGGCCCTGGCTCTCGGCGCGCGGGGCGGTCGGCACCGGGGGGACGCGGCGGCGAGAGCCGCGGTCGTCGTCAGAATCGATGAGGAAGTCTCCCCGAAGCAGTGACCGCCGTTCAAGGCGCGGGTGAGCCCCGCCCGCCCCGGCGCCGGCCGGACTTGCGCATGCGGTGAAGTTTGCGCTGGAGCCGGTCCGATAGGTAGCCAAGGCTGGCGGACCGACCGGAGGATCCGGGTGCGGCCGCGCGGTCATCGACGGAGGCGGTCGCTTGGAGAGCGGACCCGATCCAGCAGTTCGCCCGTGGGCCAGGGCCAAGGCGGCGCTCAAGGCTGCTTGGCCGGCGCTGGTGCTCGGCGCGGGGTCGCTGGCGCTCGTCGCGGGGATCGCGGTCGGGGTCGTGACGCGCCCGAAGCCGGACCTCGGCGCCGCCGTCGGCGAGGCCGATGGGCTGATCGAGCAGGGGGCCTACGAGGAGGCCCTAGACCTTCTGAACACTCGGGTGCTGCCCCTGGTCGGCGAGCCGTGGGTCTCGCCGGAGCTTCGCGGGCGCTACCACTTGGGCGTCGCGCGGAGCGTGTACTCCGGCCAGCGGGAGCTCGGGATCCGCGACCCGGCCAACGACGAGACCGTGCGGCGCGAGTACCTCGCGGCCGAGGATGCCGGGGCGACGCTCACGCCTGACGACGTCGCGCACCTCTGCGACACGTACGTGGAGCTGGGGCAGGAGGAGCGGGCGCTCTCCCGCGTCATGAAGCTGCCCGACTCGGCCTCGGCGCAGCGGCGCGCGATCATGCGCCGCCTTGTCGAGCACGAGCTGGCCGGGGCGCGCCCGGAGTTCGACCGGGCGATCCAGCTGCTGACGGCCATCTCGGCGGATCCCGACCTCTCGCTCGAGGACCGGGCGTGGTCGCTCGCCCGCGAGTCCGAGGTCCGACTGGGACAGGGCTACGCCGGAGAGGCGGTCGCGCGCCTCCTCCAGGGGATCATGCGCCTGGAGGGCGCGCCCGACGGGGCTCTGGCGGAGCTGTACGCCCTGCTGGGGCAGGCGTACTACGAGCTCGGCGAGTACGAGCCGGCGATCAAGCAGCTCGAGCGGGCCGCGGGGATGCTCGGGAGCACCGAGCCGCTCGCCGCGCGGGTGGGAACGTATCTCGGGCTCTGTGAGCAGTCGCTGGGCCGCCTGAGCGAGGCTCGGGACCGGTACGCGGGCATCGCGGAGTGGTCGGAGGGGATGGAGTGGCACCTGGCCGCGCTGCTGGGTCTCGCCGAAACGGAAGGATTGACGGGACGGATCGATGAGTCCGTCGACGCGTACTCGCGGGTCGTGGAGGCGCTGCTCCGCGCCGAGGAGCGGCCGCTGGTGACGCCCGAGGGCGTCGCCGCGAGCCTGCTCCGCCGCGCCGAAGACCGCATGACGGCGGAGGACCCGCAGGGCGCGCTGCGGTTCGTGGTGCGGGCGGAGCAGCTCTTCTCGCTGAGCGAGGTGCCGCCGGGCGTGCTGCGCACGCTGGCGGAGGCGCACCGCATGCTCGCGGAGCGCACGATCGAGGAATCGGCGGAGCAGGGCGCCGACCTCGCGCGCCGGATCCGCTCGCTCGACCCGGCGACCCGGGAATCGGTGCAGCGTCACTACGTCGCGGCGGCCGGGTACTACGCCCGGCACGCCAGCGCGGTCCTGCTGGCCGACAACGAGGGCTACGCGGACTCGCTCTGGTCCGCGGCCCTCGCCTACGACGCCGGCGGCGACTACGAGCGGGCGATCGCGACGTTCCGCGAGTACATCGACGGCGTGCCCGACGACCCGAGCGCGACCGGCCGGCGCGCCACCCGCGCCGAGGCGAGATACCGGCTCGGGCGCGCGTACCAGGCGCGGGGCGAGCACGCGCTCGCCGCGGACGTCTTCGCGGCGCTGATCGCCGACGGCGAGTCCGGCGGCGACGTGGGGCAGTACGCCGAGGACAGCTACGTGCCGCTCGCGCAGGCCTACCTGGCCGACGACGATCAGGCCAACGACGTGGAGGCGAGGCGCCTGCTCGAGGAGGCGCTCTCCGGCAGCCTCGGCGACGAGGGCAGCGTGTACTTCCACGACGCGCTCCTGGAGCTGGCGGCGCTGCACCACCGCTCGGGCGAGCACGTGCGCGCGATCGAGAGGCTGACCGAGGCGCTCTCGCGCTACCCCGACGACCGGGAGGCCCCGGTCCTGCGCTACCGGCTGGGGGACGCGCTGCGCCAGGAGGCCGCGTCGATCGAGCGGACGCTTGCCCAGGAGGCCATGCCCGACGCCGAGGTCGTCGCGCTGACGCGGACGCGGGAGGACCACCTGCGCGAAGCGCTCCGCCTCTTCGCGCTGGTGCGGGACGAGCTCGGGCAGGAGGAGCCCGCCAGGACGCCGGAGAGCCGGCGGGTGGCGCTGCGGAACGCGTGCTTCTTCCTCGGCGATTGCGCCTTCGACCTGGGAGACTACGAGTCCGCCGTGCGGCACTACGAGAGCGCGAGGGAGAAGTACAGCCGCGACCCGGCGTCCTTGGTCGCGATGGTGCAGATCGTGAACGCGTACGTCGCGATGGGCGAGCTCGACCGGGCCCGCGCCGCCAACGAGCGGGCCCGCCGGTTCTACGCATCGCTGCCGGAGGACGCGTGGAACGACCCCTACCTGCCCATGAACCGGGAGGACTGGGAGCGCTGGCTGGATTCGACGGCGGAGCTGTACGGGTTCGGTGGGGATTAACCGGTCGCGGGGGAGCCCCCGCGGGGAGCGCAGAGCCATGCGGAGCGCCAGCGGACGACATGCCCCGAGCGAGTGCGCCGACCACGCGCGCCTCGCCGACCTGCTCGACCGGCAGGAGGCGCTGTTCACGCGCCTCGACGCCCTGAGCAGAGAGCAGGGGCGCCTCGTGCGCGACGAGGCCACCGACGAGCTGCTGCGCGTGCTCGGCCGGCGCCAGGAGCTCGTGGAGGCGCTCGAGAAGGCCTCGCGGGAGACGGAGCCGTACCGGACGCGCTGGGACGAGGTCCTCGCCGGCGCGGGGCCGGCGCTGCGCGACCGGATCAGGGCGCAGGTGGAGCGATTGGCCGAGCTCGCGGCGGGGATCGCCTCGCGCGACGACGCCGACAGGCGGGAGATCGAGCGGAAGCGCGACCAGCTCGCGGGAGAACTCGCCGGCGTCGGACGCGTGCGCGGGGCCGTCGCGGCCTACGGCCCGGGGCGCGCGAGGCCGGGCGCGAAGTTCCAGGACAGGGAGGGCTGAGCGGTGCCGGAGGTCTTGGCCGTAACCGGAGAGAGCCTCGCGAGCGTCGGCGAGCGGCTGACCGCCTCGGACCTGGCGGAGCTCCTGGGCGCCTTCAACGACGTGACGGCGAAGCTGCAGGTCTCGCACGAGCAACTCACGGCGGAGGTGGCGCGCCTGCGCGGGCAGCTCCGGGAGGCGGACGAGCAGCTGCAGCGGTCGCGCCGGCTCGCCGGGCTCGGCGAGATGGCCGCGGGCATCGCGCACGAGATCCGGAACCCGCTCGGCTCGATCGGGCTCTACGCGAGGATGCTCGCGGAGGACCTCGCCGATCGGCCCCAGGAGTGCGGCGTGGCGAAGAAGATCGCCGGCGCCGTGCGGGGCCTGGACGCCATCGTGACCGACGTGCTCGCCTTCGCGGGAGAGGCCCCGAGGAGATTCTCCCTCGCGTCGGCGCGCGCCGTCGCCGAGTCCGCGCTCGAGCACGCGGGCGCGGCGGGTTGGCCCGCCGACGTGCAGGTGGTCTTGGAAGCGCCCGATGCCGGCCCGGAGCTCGAGTGCGACGAGGGCAAGCTGCGTCAGGCGCTCGTGAACGTGATCCGCAACGCGATGGAGGCGATCGAGGAGGCGCGGCGGCGCGGGACGGGGACGCAGCCCTCGCTCCGGGTGCGCGTGTCGCGAGTGAGGCTCGGCGGGTCGGGGGCGGTGTCGTTCAGCGTGCGCGATACGGGCACGGGCGTGCACGGCGAGGTGACCGAGCGGATGTTCAACCCCTTCTTCACGACGCGTGAGGCGGGGACCGGACTGGGCCTGGCGATCGTGCACCGGATCGTGGATGCGCACGGCGGGCGGGTGAGCGTAAGCAACAACGGGCCGCGGGTCGGCGACGGCGCGACGGTCGAGATCGTCGTCCCGATGCGGCGGACCGACGGCGCGGGCACGGGGAGAGAGCAAGGGGAGGCGCAGGGATGAGCACGGTGCTGGTCGTTGACGACAAAGAGATGATGCGTGACAGCGTGGCCTCCTCGCTCACGCGGGCCGGGTTCGAGGTGGCCACCGCGGAGCGGGCGGAGGTGGCGATCGAGCAGATCGCGCACCGGCGCCCGGACGTAGTGCTGACCGACCTCAAGATGCCGGGCGTGACGGGGCTCGAGCTGCTCGAGCAGATCCGCTCGATCGACGACGAGCTGCCGGTCGTGCTGATGACGGCGTTCGGCACGATCGAGACGGCGGTCCACGCGATGCGCCTCGGCGCGTTCGACTACATCACCAAGCCGTTCGAGGGCGACGAGCTGGTCATCACGATCAAGCGCGCGGTGCAGCACGGGCGCGTGGTGCGCGAGAATGCGCTCCTGCGCCTGGGCGCGGCGCCGGGCTCGTGCGCCTCGGGGCAGGCGGTCGAGCCCCGCGCTGATCGGGCGTTCCGGCGCGATGGCCCGCGTGCGCCAGCAGGTGCAGGCGGTCGCCGGATCGCAGGGCACGGTGCTGATCTCGGGGGAGAGCGGCTCGGGCAAGGAGGTGGTGGCCCGGGCGATCCACGAGGCGAGCACCCGCGCGGGGCGGCCGTTCCTGGCGGTGAACTGCGCGGCGCTCAGCGAGTCGCTGCTCGAGAGCGAGCTCTTCGGCCACGAGCGGGGGGCCTTCACCGGCGCCGACAAGACGCGCAAGGGCCGCTTCGAGCTCGCCGACGGCG
>DASRXL010000085.1:0-15118 GCA_035654175.1 Phycisphaerales bacterium | reverse complement strand
AGCTGATAGCCGATCCCGGGCCCCACCGGCATGCCCACGAAGTTGACCCGCAGGAAGAACGGTTCTTCGTGGACCGCGCCGGCGTTGTCGGTGCGCCGGAGCGAGCCGCCGATCAGCGCATCGCCGCTGCCCAGCGGATCGGGCGCGGCGTCCGTGTACCCCACCTCCACGGTGTGGTTCTGCAGCCCAAAGAAGTGCTGCACGCTCGCGATGGGAGCGCCCGTGAGCGCGTCGGCCCGGTGGAACGCCGGGATCCCCTGGAAGTTGCCCGTGAGGATGAGGCTCGCAGAGGCGGCGTCCAGATCGATCGAGACGCCCGGGTCCGAGGCGTTCACGGTGTCGGTGCCGGCGGTGCCGGGATACGCCCACGCCGCGATCGGGTTGCCCGCGGGATCCAGCCGGAGCAGGCCCGTCTGCCACGCGCCGCCCGCCGCGTCGGTGTGGCAACCGACGGCGAAGCTTCCGTCGGGCAGCGTCACGATACTGTGGGCGACGTCGCGCCCGGCGTTGCCGTAGGTCCGGGCCCAGATCGTGTTCCCGTCCGCATCGAAGCGGACGACGTACACCTCCAGGCCGCGCCCGGGCACCTCCCGGACGCCCGCGGCGATCGTGCCGCCGTCGCGGGTCTGATCGATCGCGTGAAATCGCTCCAGATCGGGCGAGCCGACGACGCGCTGGAAGATCTGCGCCTGCGCGCCGGAAGAGGCGATCGCGGCGCCCGCGGCCGCGACAAGGGAGACGAGCCGGAAGCTGGGAAGGCGGTGAGCGGAGCTGTTCATCGTGTTGATCCCTTTCGATCTGTTCTGAGGTCCCGGCGGGCTGCGGATCGCCGCCGCGGGCCGCCCGGGTGGGGCGGCTCTTGACGAGCGAGAGCGGCGCTGCCGACTCACGCGCCGTGTGCACCAATGGGCGCGCGGGCGTCGGTCCCGCCCCGCCCGGGCAGGGCGCCGGCTGTAGGATGGTCCGCGACAACGGAGGCCCTATGCAGCGACGAGAGTTCATCGGCGCGGGAGCGGCGGCATCGCTCCACGCTCTGATCGGCACACCCGCCCGTGCGACGACAAGCCCCGAAGCCCAGCCCGAAACGCCCGCGCCGGCGCGACCGTATCAGGGCGGGAGGAGCCCCTGGCCGATCTGCCTGGATACCGCGACAATCCGTCCGGCGACCCTGCTCGACAAGATCCGCATAGCTTCGGCGGCGGGGTACGACGCCATCGAGCCCTGGGAGGGTGAGCTGGATGAGCACGAGCGCTCCGGCGGCGACCTCAAGGAGCTTGGCAAACGGATCAGGGACGCCGGCCTGCGCGTGCCCAGCGTCATCGGGCTCTGGGACGCCATCCCCCCGACCCGCGAGGAGTTCGACCGGTCGCTCGAAGCCTCACGCCGGCGCATGCGGCAGGCGGCGGACATCGGCTCCGAGCACATCCAGACCATCCCGCAGCCGGCGCGCCCGTGGCGCGAGTTCGACCCCGCATGGGCCGCGGCGTGCTACCGCGAGCTGCTGGAGATCGGCCTCGGCGAATTCGGCATCAGCTCCGCGATGGTCTTCGTGCAGTTCCTGGAAGGGGCGCGGACGATGGGGCAGGCGGCGCAGATCGCGCTCGACGCCGACCACCCGCACGCCAAGATCATCCCCGACGTCTTCCACATGCACATCGGCGGCTCGGGCTTCAACGGCCTCCGCCGGATCCGCGGCGAGTTCATCGCCATTTTCCAGTGCAACGACGCGCCGAGCACCCCGGCCCGCGCGGAGCTGAAGGACGAGCACCGCGTCTATCCCGGTGAGGGAGTCCTGCCGCTGCGCGACTGCTTCCGCGACCTGGCGGCGATCGGCTATCGTGGCTGCGTGTCGCTCGAGCTCTACAACCCGGCGTACTGGGCGCAGGACCACGCGGTCGTTGCGCGGACCGGCCTGGAGCGGCTGGTGTCGCAGATCGAGCTCGCCCTCGGCGCATGAACCCCCCTGGCCGCCCGTCGGCGCCGCACGCAGACTCCATGATGTCGATCGCTCCACTCAACCGCCGCGACGCGTCGCGTATTCCCGGGATGGGCTCGCACCCGCGGCGCGGAGGCCTTCCGCGCCGATTCATCGCGCGCCCGCATGCAGGCATCCGCGCCGCGCCGTGAGCGAAACTTCATTGCCCGGCGGTGAATAACGGCGGACCTCCCGGTGTACGGCAACTCGCAAGCGCTGCGTGCGCGGGTGCGACGTGCCCCTCGCCGGCCGGCGCATGGAGACGAGTTGAGGAGAACACGATGATGAAGCGCACTGCGTCCGTCCTGATCGCCCTCGCGGCCGGCGCGGGATCGGCGGGGGCCCAGCCCGTGCCCGTCGAGGTGACCATCCAGAATCTCTCCCCGATGAACGGCGCCGCGCTGTCGCCCTTCACTGTGGCATTCCACGACGGAGCGTGGGACGCCTTCGACGCCGGCTCCGCGGCGAGCCAGGGCGTGCGGCTCGTGGCGGAGCTCGGCGACGGCAGCCAGTACATCTCCGACTTCATGGCGGCGCAGCCGCAGGGCGTCGCGGGCACCGTCGTCGCGACGACCAACGGCTTCGGACCCGGCATCTTCCTGCCCAATGGCTCCGGATCGATGGTCTTCGACGTGGACCCCGCCGTCAACCGGTACTTCAGCTTCGGCTCCATGGTCGTGCCGAGCAACGATCGATTCGTCGGCAACGACGCCGGCACCGCCATCGAGCTCTTCGACGCTGGCGGCAACTTCGTCGGCAGCACCGTGGTCGTGCTCGGGAGCGAGATCTGGGACGCGGGCACCGAGGTGGATGGTCACTTCGGCGCGGCGTTCATCGAGGGCCAGGACGCGATGGATCACGTGGATCAGGGCGGCGTCATCGCGCTGAACAACGACTTCAGCATCTACGACGGCGCCCCGACGCCCGCCGGGTACGACTTCGTGGACCTGCCCAACGACAATGGCGGCGTCGTCCGCATCTCCTTCCGTGTGATCCCGGCGCCGAGCGCCCTGGCGCTGCTCGGGTTTGCGGGGGCCGTGGCCGCCCGCCGACGCCGCTGAAACGAAGGGAGCCCCAAAGCACACACGGGGGGCGTCGGTGGCAAAGTCCACCGGGGAGCCCGCGAGTTGTCACCCGACGCTTACGCCGCGAGGTCTCTCCCGCAGACCCGCGCTCGACCCGGCGCCTCTACGCGTGCCGCCGGCGGGCGCGGGTCTTTGCCGCCTTCTTCGCGGCGGCGGAGCGGCCCGTCGCTCCCTTGGTTCGGGCCGCCTTTCTCGCGGCCGCGGACCTGTCCGCGGCCGAACGCCCGGCGGCCGCCTTCCGGGCGTGCTCCGAGAGCGCCGAGGCCGACGCCGACGCGGTGCTCTCGTGCTTGAGCGTCTCCTTCACCGCGCGAGACACCCTCGGCTGCCGCTTCGTCCGCCGCTTGCCCTGTCCGGCCTCGTACGCGTACTCGGCGCTGCGCCGTGTGCTCTCCGAGGCTCGCCCCCGCTTGGGCGGCGGCAGGTCGACTCCCGCCCGCCGGGCCTGAGACAGCCCGATCGCGATCGCCTGCTCGGGCGATCGTGCCCCGTGCTCCCCGCGCCGGATCTTGTGGATCTCCTCACGGACGAACTCGCCGGCCTGTGTCGTCGGAGCCTTGCCCTGTCGCCGCGCCTCTCTGGCGCGCTGCACAGTCTGCTTTCGAGGCATCATGCACCTCCGTATTCCCCCGTTCCTCCGAGCCCGCGTCCGAAGCGCCGGCGCCCGGCGAAGGAACGGCCGCTTCCATCGCCGCTGTGCACGCGGTGAAGCGCTGGAAGCCCCGCTAGACGCCCGCTCCCGCCATCTGTCGGCACGATCTGGCGCAGCGCCGGCAGGCCTCGGCACAACGCGTCATCAACTGGTCCCCCTCGGCCAGACGCTCGCACTCCTCGGCGCACGCCTCGCACACCTCGGCGCACAGGCCGCAGACATGGCTGTGGTGGTGCGACGAGCGGAGCATGAACCGTGCCGCCGCTGCGCAGACGTCCGCGCAGTCGTGCAGCAATCCCTGGTGCTCCGGCGCCGCATGATCGCCGCCCATCCGGAGACAATGCGTGCCGCATTCGACGCAGAGGGCGGCACACTCCTGGCAATGCCCGATGCACTGTCGCATCTCGCGCGTGGGCTCGTGATGAGGCATCTGGGTCTCCTTCCCGTCGGACGCGCAGGCCTGTGGACGCGCGGCGCGTTGCACGATCCTTCCAAGCCGCCGCACGGGGCACCGTGAAGGGCCGGTGAATCCGGATGCATCCGAAGGAGGGACGAAGCGGGCCGTGACCGGCCAGGCTCCGGCGGGCCCCTTGGGCCGGCCGGCGGCTCGTGGTATCATCCGCCCCCATGCGGAGCCAAGCCCAGACGGTGGCGCAATACCTGGCCGAACTGCCCGCGGAGCGACGGGAGATTGTCGCCGCGGTGCGGGAGGCGATCCTCAAGGGCCTCGACAAGACCTATACGGAAGCCATGCAGTACGGCATGATCGGCTACTGCGTGCCGCACAGCGTCTACCCCGCAGGATACCACTGCGACCCCAGGCAGCCGCTGCCCTTCGTCTCGCTGGCTTCGCAGAAGAACCACGTCGCCGTGTACCTGATGAGCCTATACGGCTCGCCCGGCGAGGAGGCCTGGTTCCGCGCGGCGTGGGCCGAGGAGGTCGTGAAGGGCAGGGCGAGAGCGCTCGACATGGGCAAGTCGTGCGTCCGGTTCAAGAAGCTCGGCGACGTGCCGCTGAACGTGATCACCGAGGCGATCAGACGGATGCCTGCAAAGAAGTACATCGCGTTCTACGACGCGGCCCGCCCCAGCGGGCGCAAGAGCGCGCCCAGCGGCGCCCAGAAGCCGGCCGCCGCGCGAGAGGCCAAGGCGGGGACCGAGGCGGGGTCTCAGACGAGCACCAAGACGAAGACCAAGACGAGGACCAAGGCTGGGACCGAATCAAAGGACAACGCGGTGACCAGAAGTGCCCGCAGCGCTCCAACCGGCGGCAAGAGCGCGGCCGCCCGCTCCGCCCGCCCGGCGAGCGCGACCAAGGCCGCGACGCGCCAGAAAGCGCCAGGGCCGAAGAGGCGGACCAGCTCCGAGTGACGCGCCCGCGCGGGCTATTCCCCCCGGGCCAGGAGCACGCCGAGCGGGATCTCAAACTGGCCGGACCAGTACCGCTCGTGCAAGAAGCTCCGCCCGAGCAGGTCGGGCTCGCCGCTGATGCGCACCGTCCACCGCTCGGGAGCGTCCGCCGCGTCCGCCAGATCGCCCTCGATCGGCGCCTCGATGCTCGGCACTCTCCCGAGGAAGTCCCCGCGGTCGGGGTTCCGCGCGAGGAGACCCAAGTATTCGGCCGTGGAAGCGTCGATCACCCAGGAGAGCCTCGCGCCCGCCCTCACCTCGTCATCGCGGCGGAACTCGATCGCCAGCGTCACCGCGGTGTCGACGAGCCCCGCATCCGCCGGCGGGCTGATCACGACCGCCCTGCGATCGGCGGTGAGGCGCAGGGACCGCTCAGCGGCCTCGCGCACCGCCCTGTCGAGCTCCGGTGAGGCGGCCGGAAGGAAGACATCGCCCGCGCTCCCTGCAACTCGCACGTTCTCCACCCACCGCCCGCGCCAGATCTCCTCCCCCGCTTCGAGTATGCGCCCCTCGAACTCTATCTCGGCGAGCTCGCCCGGCGGAGCCCCGATGCATTGGACCCCGCCGGACCATCCCGGCCTCTCCCGCCAAAGGGCGCTGCTCGGACCGGACGTGTTCCTCATTCCGCCGTGATACGCGACGATCCGTTCGGCGCCGGCAAACGTCGCCCAAGCCTCGAACTCGCGCGGCTGCACCCCGCCGAACTTCGGGATGAGCGCCACCTGGATGCGGGAGCCCGCGGGCCACACCCGTCTTGTCCGCACCGAGACCGGGGGCAGGCCGGGCACGAACTGCTTGGCCGCGAGGATGCGCCGGTTCGCAAGCGACAGTTCTCCCGCGGCATAACGACGCAGGACCTCCGCGCGGATCCGGGCCTGCTGCGTCGCGCCCCCGGCGCGCGACCAATCCGGTGGAGCCGGATCCTTGAGCATGCGCACCAGCAGCGCCGAGGGCGCGAGCGGCGCCCAAGCCACCTTGCCGATCGGCCCGTTGAGGATGCCGGCGGCGCCCGCGACGAGAAGCACCGCGCACGGGAACGCCCGGCGCCAGCGCCGCCGCGACCGCGCGAGCGCGCGCTCGCGCCTCGCGCAATACCCGCATTCGGGGCAGCGCAGCCCGGGGACCCGGCTCATGTCGTACCAGCAACGGGCGCAGCGCCTGCGCGGACGCCGCCCCCGCCGGCCGCGCAGCCAGTCGGCCGAGAGCGCCCAAAGCAGACCGGCGATCCCGCCGAGCGCGAGGCCGAGACCGGTCCAGAACATCCAGGGCGTTCCGATCTGCATGGACCTCCCCCCGCGCTCAGCGCGACGCCAGCCGCGCCGCGCAAGGGGCGGGCTCGGCGCTGCCCGCCGCGGGCCCAGTGATCCAGTCGTACGTCGGGAGCACGCGCCCGTCGGCCAGCTCGATGCCCCAGGGGTTCGCCGGACAGCCGTCATGCGTCGAGGGAGCATGCGCGCCCAAGGCTGTGACACCCGCGCCCGAGGCGGGAATCACCTCGCCCGGGTCGCTCACGCCGTCGCCATCGCGGTCGGACCAGACCGCGATGCCCGCGAGCTCCGCCCCGGTCAGCTCGCCGTCGCGGTTGTCGTCAAGGAGGTCGAGGGCGTGGTAGCCGTCGCGGGGGAAGAGCCACCACGTGACCGAGCCGAAGAGCTGGCGTCCCGACGTGATTTGCCCCGTCCCGTCGGGGTCCCACACGAGGATCATCGTGCCCGGCGCGACCCACGGCCACGATTCCGAGTCGCCGTCGCCGTCCAGGTCGAAGCAGACCGCCCGCCCGGGAGCGAGCAACCGGCGGAGCGGAGCCGCCGCATCCATGGAGAAGATGATGGGTGTGACGATCCCGTTCGGCGGCTTCGATTCGAGCCCGTCGATGCTCCGCTCGACGTGCATCAACCTCTCGGATTCCGCCGAGTCCGCCGCCCCGCGCGCCCGGACGAGCGCGATGTACCCGATACCCGCCTCGTAGCTGACCAGCTCGGTCAAGCCGAAGTACGGCTGCTGCTCGACGGAGAGGTCGTCCGCCACGGCCCGCTCCCACGCCTCGCGGTAGTGCACGATGGCCCGCTCGCGCCAGTAGGCGGCGAGGTGCGATCGCACCGCCCCGCGCACCCGCTCGTCCTCCGCATCACGGCATTCGTGCAGGATCTTCGCCGCCTCCGTCAGGCGCCCCCGAATCTCGTCGCCTGCCTCGTCGCGCACCGATCGTCTGTCGGACCCGAGCCGCTGGACGAGCACAAGGATCTCCGCCCGGGCGCTCGGCCCCGGCTCGCTCACCGCCGCGTCCGGCAGCACGTCCGCCTCGCCCGCGAGTACCGACCCGCGCTCGAGCACGTAGCCGAGTGCGAGATGGATCTTCGCACTCCCCTCGCCCCGCTCGACGCCCCAGCCGCTGACCTGCGCCGCCTCGGCCTGCGAACTCAGCCCGAGCGCGCGCTCGTAACTCACGATTGCGGATTCGAGATGCGCCCGCAGCTTCCCGCGATCGGGAGCCGGAGGCGGCGGCTCCCGCCCGAACAGTCCTGACCCTGCCTGGAAATTGTCCGCCGCGAGCTCCGGGAGCGTTCCAGCCCCGCCCCGTTCGCGCCAGACCGCCAGCGAGTCCGATGCAAGCACGAACGCCAGCGCGTGGATCCGACCCAGCACGTAGTACCCGTGCCCGTCGTCCGGATGCTCGGCGACGTGGGCCGAAGCGTTTCGCACGAGGCGATCAACCGGAACCCGATCCGGAAAGCTGAAATGCGCCGTCGCGGCGGACACGCTCAGGAAGGCGATCGCGCACGCTGCGCGCCGGGGGTGAATCGTGACCATGCGTAGCGAGTCTACCGCGCAGAGGCCGTCCGCTACCCGGCCCGGCGCGGTAGGCTTCCAGAATGCCTGAGAGCGCCCCAAGCCGCCGGTCCGCGACCCTCCGGGGAGGTGTTCTGCTCGCCCTTCTCGGCGCACTGGCCCTCGCCGGGCCTCCGCTCCGCGAGCACCGTCCCCCGCGCGACCACGCATCGCTCGCGGCCCAAGCGTTCCTCGACACCCTTCGCCCGGAGCTCCGAGAGCGGGCGCAGCTCCCCTTCGATCACGCCGGACGCGCCGATTGGCATTTCGTGCCCCGCGCTCGCGCCGGCGTGCCCCTGCGGGAGATGAACGACCGGGAGCGCGCCGCCGCGCACCGCCTGCTCCGCGCCGCGCTCTCCTCGGCCGGGTACCTCAAGTGCACGACCATCATGGAGCTGGATCAGTTGCTGCGCGAGGCGGTCGAGGCCCGCGCCGGGCGGGCCGACCACCGTGATCCCACGCTCTACCACTTCACGATCTTCGGGAATCCCGCCGGCGGCGGGCCGTGGGGCTGGCGCGTGGAGGGGCACCACCTCTCGCTCAACTTCAGCTCGGCCGACGGAGAGACGGCGGTGACGCCCGCCTTCCTCGGCGCCAACCCCGCCGAGGTGCGCGAGGGGCGCAGGGCGGGGCTGAGAGCTCTCGGCGCGGAGGAGGACCTCGCGCGCCGCCTGCTCGCCTCGCTCGACGAGGAACAGCGGGCAACGGCGGTGGCCGACGAGGGTGTGCCGCGCGACATCCTCCTCGCGCCCGGCGTCGCTCCCGGCGCGATCGGCCCCCCGCGCGGGCTCTCCCTCGACGCGATGCGCCCTGCGCAGCGCGAGCTCGTCGAGGCGCTGCTCGCCGAATGGGCCGGCAATCTGCGCGCCGACCTCGGGGCGGCCCAGCTCGCGCGGATCCGCGAGGCGGGGCCCGACGGCGTGCACTTCCTCTGGATCGGCGGCGACTCGCCGGGAGAGCCGCACTACTACCGGCTCCACGGCCCCACCTTCGTCATCGAGTACGACAACACCCAGGACGGCGCGAACCACGTGCACACCGTCTGGCGCGATCCCGAGCGCGACTTCGGCGCCGACCTGCTGCGCCGGCACCTGCACGAAGCTCACGGCAGCGACTGAGCCGTCCCGAAGAAGCCCTCCCACGGGTCCCGCTTCAGCCGCGCGAGCCGCTGCACGGCGCTCCGGATGTTGTGCTTGTCCGGCGCGTCGAGGGCGCCGAGCTCCTCCCACCGCAGCGGCATCGCGACAGGTGCGCCCGCCCGCGCGCGCGTCGAGTAGGGGGCGATGGACGTCGAGCCGCGCCCGTTGCGCAGATAGTCGATGAAGATCTTGCCGGTGCGCTTCGCCTTGGCGAGCGTCGCCACGTAGCTCTCGGGTTCCTCCGATGCCAGCCGCTTGGCGAGCGCCTCGCAGAACGCCTTCGCCTCGTCCCAGCCCGCCCGCGGGCGCAGGGGCGCGACCACGTGGAGACCCTTCCCGCCGGTCGTCTTCAGGAACGACACGAGGCCCGCGCGCGCGAGCTCGTCCCGCACGCGCCGCGCCGCCTGCTTGACCCGCTCGAACTCCACGCCCTCGCCCGGGTCCAGGTCGAACGTGATCAGGTCGGGGTGCTCGAGGTCCTCGGCCCGCGAGCCCCACGGATGGATCTCGAGCACGCCGAACTGCACCAGCGCGATCAACCCCTCGGCGGAGTCGATGCTGATGTAGGGCTCGCTCCCGGACTTCTCCCGCACCTCGATCGCCTTCACGGGCGGCCCCAGCGTGTCGCCGAGGTGCTTCTGGAAAAAGCACTTCTGCGCCCTCCCGCGCGGGCACCGCACCGTGCTCAGCGGCCGGCCGGCCACGTGCGGCAGCATCCGCTCCGCGACCGCCTCGTAATACAGCGCGACGTCGAGCTTGGTCTCTCCCTGGTCCGGGTAGAGCACCCGGTCCGCGTTGGAGATCGCCACCCCGCGCACCAGCGGCGGGCCCTCGGCGCCCTTGGGCCGCACGCGCCGAGGCGGCGCGCTCGCCCCCGCCCGGCGAGTCACCGAGAGCGCCGCGCTCGGGGGCTCGCGCTCGGGCGCGGGGTTCGGCCGTTCGATGCGCACGTCCGCAGCCTCCTTGTCCTCGCGCAGCCCCTGGAACGAGGCGTGGCGCAGGCGTCCGTCGTCGGTCCATTCCGCGAACTCCACCTCCGCCACGAGTTCCGGCTCCACCCAACGTACGCCGCGACGCTCCTCCCGGGTCGGCGGATCGTCCGCCGGGCACGACCTGCGCCCCAGCCCGTCGAGCCGCTGCTTGATGTCCTTGAGCGACGCCGCCGTGAAGCCGGTCCCCACGCGCCCCGTGTAGACCAGGCGACCCTCGCCGTCGTGTGCGCCGAGCAGCAGCGAGCCGAAGTGCTTCCTCGCCCCCTCCGGCGGCGACCACCCGATGATCACGAACTCCTGCCGGCGCGTGCACTTGACCTTGAGCCAGGTGCGCGAGCGGGTCTGCGTGTACGGCGCGCTGACCTGCTTGCTGACGATCCCCTCCAGCGCAAGCTCGCACGCATTCTCCCGCACCAGCGGCCCGCCGCCCCGCACGTGGTCGGAGTACCGCAGCACTCCCTCTTCCGTCGAGGGCACCAGCCGCCGCAGCGCCTCCTTCCGCTCGATGAGCGGCGACGCCCGCAAGTCGTAGCCGTCGACGTAGAGCAGGTCGAACGCGTAGAACACCAGGTCGTCGAAGTCCGCCGCCTTGATCGCGTTCTGCAGACGCTGGAACGACGGATGCCCGCTCGCGTCCAGGATCGTCGCCTCCCCGTCCACGACCGCCTGCCGCACCGGAAGCCGCTCCAGCGCCCCCGCCAGCGGCGGAAAGCGACCGGTCCAATCGTGCCCCGCACGGGTGATCAGCGTCGCCCTCCCCGACTGCACCCGCCCCAGCAGCCGGTACCCGTCGAACTTGATCTCGTGCAGCCAGTCGTCGCCCTCAGGCGCCGACTCGACGAGCGTGCAGAGCTGCGGCGAGATCTTGCGCGGCATCCGCGCCCTGCGGGCCCCCGTGATCTTCTCGGGATCGATCACCGGATCCGCGCCGGCCGCCCCCGGCGCGGCCCCGCCCCGCGCCCCGGACTTCCCCCCACCCGCGCCGGCCCGGGCGCGGCGCGAACCACGCGGAGCCGGGCCGCCCTCCTCCTCGCTGATCTCCTCCAGCGAACGCCCCGTCTTCACGCTGTCGGGAAGCTCCTCGAGGATCACCGACCCCCCGCCCGGGATCGCCTCCTCGTCGTCGTGCTTGATGAGCAGCCAGTTGTCCCCCTGATCCTCCCCGTTGTCGTCCGAGCGGGCGCGCAGGCGCGTGAGCGTCCACCCGCCGTGCAGCTTCGTCCCGTGGAGTTGGAACGAGAGCTTCCCCCGCTGGATCGCCCGCGCCGGATCCTTCTCCTCCGGCGTCCACGTGCCCTTGTCCCACACCAGCACCGTCCCGCCCCCGTACTCCCCGGCCGGGATCACGCCCTCGAAGTCCGCGTAGCCCAGGGGGTGATCCTCCACGTGTACCGCCAGGCGCTTCTGCGTCGGATCCAGCGAGGGACCCTTCGGCACCGCCCAGGACGCCAGCGCGCCGTCCACCTGCAGGCGGAAGTCGTAGTGCAGGCGCGACGCGTCGTGCTTCTGCACGACGAAGATCCGCCCGGCGGGCTTCTTCTTCCCACCGCCCCGGGGCTCCGGGGTGCGGCTGAAGTCCCGCTTCTTCGAGTAGCGTTCCAGCGACATGGATCCGGCCGCCGCGCGTCAGCCGGCCTTCTTTTTCGTTTGCCTCCTGCTGGGTGCTTTCGCGCCGGGCTTCCTGCCGGCGCGGTCCTTCTGGCTCAGGCTCTGCTTCAGCGCCTCCATGAGGTTGATCGGCTCCGGCGCCTGCTCCGGCGCCGCCGGGAGCTCGGGGGCCCGCTCGATCTGCCCCGCCTCGATCCGGTGCTCGATCCACTCGCGCAGCACCTCGCGGTACTCGTCGTGGTACGACACCGGGTCCCACCGCGTCGTCATCGAATCCACCAGCATCTTGGCCATCTTCAGCTCCTGCTTGCTTGCGCCGAGGTCCTCGGCGCCGCGCGGAAGCTTCAGGCCGGTCGTCTGCCGGATCTCCTGGTGGTAGCGCAGCAAGTTGAGCACCAGCGCCCGCTCACGCGCCACCATCGCCGCGATGTACTGCCGCGTCCGGATCACCACGCGCGCGATGCCCGCCTTCCCCGTGTCGCGCAGCGTGTCGCGCAGCAGCGCGTACCCCTTCTCGCCCCCCTTGGCCGGCTCCAGGTAGTAGGGCTTGTCGAAGTAGAGGAGGTCGATGTCCGCAAGGTCCACGAACGCCTCGATCTCCACCTTTCGTGTGGCCTCGGGCGCCAGGCGCTCGAGCTCGTCACTGCTCACCACCACGTACCGGTCTTCCTCGAACTCGTACCCTTTCACGATCTCGTCCCAGGGAACCTCCTCCCCCGTCTCCGCGTTCACCCGCTGATAGCGCACGCGCGACAGGTTGCGGCTGTCGAGCATGTGGAAGTGGATCTCCGTCCGCTCCTCCGCCGGGTACAGCGACACCGGCACGTTCACCAGCCCGAAGGAGATCTGTCCCTTCCAGATCGGTCGCATGCCCTTGCCTACCTCCTGGTCACGGCCGGCCCCCGATATCCGGGGGCCGGCCCACATCGCGCTCCCGCTCTCTCATCTTCCGATCCCGCCGCGCCGCACGGGAACCGGCCGGCGCGCCGCGGGCGAGCGGGTGAGGTCTGTGCGTCCCGCATTGCTCCTCCACCCCACTCTGGGGCCGGGCGGTGAGCATCCGGTGAACGCGCTGTGAATCGTCAGTCACTGCCCCACAGCCCGGTCAGCACGACCAGCGCCGCACCGGCCGCTCGACTACGTCCAACCGGTTGTTATCGGGCGTCTCCCACGCGCGCACCGCACCCCGCGGCCCGGGGGCCGCCAGGGCGAAGGCTTCGGCGTGGTGCGGAGGAGCGCTGCAGCAGTTCTGGCCCGAAGGCCGCCCACCCACTGATCTCCCCCGCACCACCGCCGAGGCCGCCCACCGGTCTTCCCTCCCCTCCTGGGCGGGAAGACCGTTCACGACGCACGCCACGAGGTGCGGAACGGTGCACGGCGTCCAGCCGTGCACCCGCATGATCCCGTTGGGCGATGAGACGGCGCTAAACGCCCCGTGAATCGCGCCTCATCGCTCTTTGGCGCGGCCTGCGCACTCCCCACGGGAGCCCCGAGCCGGGTCCGTGAAGAACGCGCCCAACGCCGCAAGCAGAAGCCGCGGTGCACGGCGAGCGTCGGGCTTCCCAGGAACGGCCCTTCGCCGCTGCGCCGTGACGCCGCAGCACTCCCGACCGGAACGTGTGTGTCGGCACCCTCCGGTCGGGAAAGACTCGCGGCCGCGGGACCCTGCAACACCGCGGCGCGAGTTGGTCGGTCAATCGTCGTCGGCCGCGTCACCGGCGACATAGCCGGCGCCGGCCCCCGCCGCTGCGCCCGCGGCTACCGCGCAGCCGCCCAGGACGGCCGCGAGCCCGAGCAATGAACCCAGCGCGAGCCCCATTCCCGCGCGCGACCGTCTCCGCTTTCGCTCGCTCGCCCTGGTCATGTGCGGATTCATGAGCGCGATCCTCTCGTTCTGGCCTCGAGCCCGGACCCGCCCTGCGCTCTCGCGAGCGCGGGCGGGCCGTCGGGCGAATGGTCCGGCGGGGAACTCAGCCCCCACCGGACCGAGGGGGGCTTCTCACATCTTGCAGGATTCACAGAACCTGCTGATTTCCTCGTTGACCTGCTCGCGGGTCTTGCCGTACTTCTCCTGGATCGCCCCGGCGAGCTTCTCGCGCTTGCCGTCGATCCGGTCGAGATCGTCGTCGGTCAGCTTGCCCCACTGCGACTTCACGTCGCCCTTGAGCTGCTTCCATTTCCCTTCGATCTGATCCCAATTCATCGCTAGTCCTCCGTCCACTCCACGCCGGGCGTGATGCGGTTGGTGCCCCGCATATCTGAAGTATCGATGACGGCCGTTTCCACCCCGTGAAGGTGCGGTGAATCCTCAGTCATGCCGCAGAGCGAAGCCCGCTGCGCGCACAGCATCCGCCCGCCGCCGGGTCGCACGGCGCGCAACTGGGATTCTCGCCCGGGCCGGCGGGGGAAGCGCTCGGTTCAGTCGTCCTCCCCGCCGTCGCCGTCCCCATCGCCATCGTCGTCGCCGGTCTCCCGCTCCGTCTCCACGCCCGCCTCCGCAGCCGCTGCCTCCGCCTCTTCCGGCGGACCGGCCGGCTCCGGCTTCGACGCCTCGCCCTCGCCCAGGCAGCGGAGCAGGAAGTCCTCGTACTTGCGGTACCTCCCGAGAGTCTTCACGTCGCCACCCAGGCCGTGCCCGCCCGTCGGATCAAGGAAGAGCTCGACGTTCACCTCCTTGTCCGCCTTCAGCAGCTCGCGGTACACCCGCACCGTGTCCTGGTACAGCACGTTCGAATCCTCCATGCCGTGCACCAGGAGCAGCTTCCCCTTGAGGTTCTTCGCCAGCGGGAGCAGCGAGTACTTCTCCAGGTCGATCTTCCCGGGCTCGCTGGACCCGATCGTCCCCGTGGAGTACCACGAGTTGTAGTTGTGCCACTCGGTCGGCCCCGCGCCCGCGATCCCCGCGGCGAACACGTCGGGCTCGGTGTACATCACCATCTGCGTCTGGAAGCCGCCGAACGACCACCCGTGCAGCGACATGCGCTCCTCGTCCACGCCGGCGTGCTCCACGAGCCAGCGAGCGCCGTCCACAAGGTCCTCGGTCTGGGGCTTGCCGACCTGCTCGAAGTTGGCCTTCTCGAAGACGGCGCCGTAGCCGGAGGCCCCGCGCGGGTCGATCGTCGCTGTCACCCACCCGTGCGCCTCGGTCATGTAGCGGGCGAAGAAATAGCTCGGCGCCGCGAAGGAGCCCCGCGTCGCCATCTTCCGCTCGCCGAGCGGCCCCCCGTACACGTAGATGAGCAGAGGCCGCTTGTCCTGCGCGGTCCAGCCCTCGGGCTTGAACATGTGGCCGTGAATGACCTGCCCGTGCCGGTTCTCGTAGGAGAAGTACTCGGGGCTTGCCCCCGTGAGCTTGTGGGCCTCCTCCGGGTGCGATTCGGTGAGGACCACGGGCTCCTCGCCCGCCGTGATCGCGACGAGCTCCATCA
>DASRXL010000084.1:0-4565 GCA_035654175.1 Phycisphaerales bacterium | reverse complement strand
TGTGTGGAACGAACTCACGTTGTCGAGAGCGGGCCGCGCGGTGCCCTCATAGATAAGGGTGGGGGCGGGTTCTGCGCGCGCAGACGTGGATGTTTGCGGGTGCGAACGGGGGCGCAAGTGCTTGGAGGCCAAGGCGCAAAGTTTTTCTGAGAAACCCTCGGCGAGGGGGCGCGGCGCGGCCATGGGTGCGCGCGCGGATGTGGACGTGCGATGTCGGATCTCGGACTTCAAATCTCAGATCTCAACGCTCAGAATCGGGATTTGGGATTTGGGATCTCGGATCTTGGAGCTGAACGAGCTTGGGCGCGGTTGCTTGCGCCGGAGAGGCGCTTGCGGCGGATTCGCCTTTACTCAGGCGACGGGGCTCGCTCTGTCCGCGGCTCAGTCGATGAAATTCCCGTCTTCGCCCCTCTGCCCCACCGCCTCCAACTCGACCTCTCCGCTTCCGGCCGGGGCCGAGAGATTGCCCCACACGCGAATGAAGGCGTTGGTGCCGAGGTCCGGGCGGGTGTCCAACGTGCTGTCGTACCCGCCGAATTTGGCATCGGCTGCAACCTCGACCTCATTGACGAAGACATTGTCGCGGAACGGGTCCGCGTCCGTGTCGTACGGGGCAAAGGTCAAGGCTTCGGGGTTGGGCGTATCGAGGAAGGTGGCGTGCCCGTCGGCGAAGGCGAGGTGACCCTCCCAAGCGTCCTCCCGCCCGTAGAATCTGAGTGTGTTTGACTGGCCGGAGAGCGCTCCCTCCGGGTCGAGCGTCCACTCGTCACCATCCTTGAATCGATACTGTGGACCGCGGTTGCCGGCGAGCACCGTCTGGGCGCCGACGCTCCCGTTCCACCCCTCCCTGCGGTCGCCGAAGGGGAATGCGAGGGCGTAGCTGTTATTGCCGATTGTCTCGCTGCGCCGCCCATGGCTGCTGACGCCGCTGAACGAGTTCTCCTCGCCTGGGAAGCCGGCAAAGCCGGGGTCCCACAGGGCGAGTTCGGCCTTCTCGGCCTTACTTGGATTGCCGCGTGCATACTCGCCGTCGAGCTCGATGCGATCGTTCGTTTCGACCGGGCTCCTGGCTTGCTCAGCCGAGAAGAGATCGTTGAAGATCAGCACAGACAGCATGTTGCCGGTGTTGTCCTTCACCAGGGGGGCGTCGTTGGAATCCGTGCGGACGGTCCAGTCTGAGAGGTCGAGCTCGCTCGGGAGCGGGAACTCGCCGGCGTGGTTGCCAGCCCAACTGGTCATGCCCTGCGCGATCGAGCGGAGGTGGGTGGCGTCCTTGGCCTTGCGGGCGGCGTTGCGGGCTGCGCCGAGTGCGGGGACGAGGATGCCGATGAGGATCGCAATGATGGCGATGACGACGAGCAGCTCGATGAGCGTGAAGGCGCAGCGCCGGGAGGGGGCCGCGCCGCGCGAGCCGTGAGGGGAATCGGCGCGGGTGCGGGGCTGCGCGGCGGGCGACGTGCTCTGGGGGTGGTGCATGGCTGGCTCGGATTGGGCGCGGCCTCGGGCCCGTGCTCTCGGACGAAGGACTCCACGAGGTGCGCGGGCAGAGGGCGGGCGCGCGCCCTGGATTTAAAAGCGGGTCCGCCGCCGTGAGGCGGCGGACCCGTGTGTTTCGAGCGGTCGGGCGAGAGCCCGACTGACCGATCGGTGATCAGTCGAAGAAGACGTTGAGGGTGGGGCCGCTGTTGTTGCCGCCGGAGCTGAAGGCCTCGACGAAGAAGGACCGGAGGTAGATGTTGCCGTTGTCGTTGGTGTCGCCGGTCAGGTTCTCGCTGTCGGCCTTGTTGCGGTTGCTGTCGTCCTCGTTGACGAAGATGTTGTCACGCTGGGTGCGGTTCTCGGCCGTGAGCTCGTTGAAGGACCAGGTGATGCCGTCGGGGTCGGCCTGGCTCTCGAAGTCGACGTGGTTGTCGTTGAAGCCGACGTTGCCTTCCCACTTGGTGCGGGTGCCGTGGATGAGGAGGGTGTTGGAGCTGATGCCGACCTCGGTGTTGTAGTCGATGTCGCCGCTGTCCTCGATGAGCTCCCAGGACTCGGTCTCGCCGCCGCCCTCGTAGGAGGGGCCGCGGTTGGCGAGGGTGGCCTCGGTCGAGACGAAGGTGTTGGACCACTTGGCCTTGCGCTTGCCGAAGGGCATGGAGTGGGCGTAGGAGAAGCCGCCGGGGCCCTCGCCGCCCTGGAAGTCGCCGTCCTCGCTGTCCTCGGGGGTGGCGCGGAAGTTCGGATCCCAGAGGGCGAACTTGCCGTCCTCGGGGGTGTTCTCGGGCTCGTCGAACTGGTAGCCCTCGTACTCGCGGATGTCGCCGTTGACCTCGGCGGGGCTCACGCACATCTCGGTCGGGAAGAAGCTGTTCCAGACGAGGACGGAGTAGATGTTGCGGGTGTTGTCCTTCAGCTGCGGGGGATCGACGTTCTCGATGGTCTTGCCGTCCTTGTCCAGCTTGCTGGGCAGGGGGTAGTCGTCGCGGTTGTTCTGGGCGAAGAGGACCATGCCCTGGAGCATGCCGCGGACCTGGCTGGAATCCTTCAGCTGGCGGGCGGTGGCGCGGGCCTTGCCGAGCGCGGGCAGGAGGATACCGATGAGCAGCGCGATGATCGCGATGACCACGAGCAGCTCGATGAGGGTGAATGCACGATTCTGAGGCTTCATTGAAATGACTCCACAACTCGATGCGTTCCGCCGGCACACCCCCGCCGGAACTGGCACGAAACGGTGCTGAACCTTTGGCTGGCTCGAATCCCGACGCCTCCCCGCGGTGGGACCCCGAGAGGGCCTCCAGCGGCGGATCGGAGTGGAGATTCTGACCACCCACCGATGACATTTCGACAACTTGCCGCGAAACGACGGCCGCGAACGGGTGGGGACCCGACCGGCGCCCGCGAGGAGCTGCCCGAGTTGTCGGCAGGGGTCGAATCTTTGGCCGGGACGAACGGCGCGGCCCGAAATAGTGTTCGGGGCCGCAGATGAGGACGGTTGGCACAATTCCGGCCGCGACTCCACGCGCCTGCCATCGCACGTGCGGTAGCCGATACGCTACAGCATCCTATCCGCACGTCAAGACCCTGTGTTCCCGAACAGTGAGATTTGTCGGGGCGGGTCCGGGAGGCTGAGCGATGCCCGAACACGATCCGTCCGGCGGGCGATCTCCGGAGGCCCGGCTGCGCGAGCTCGGGCTGGAGCTGCCCGAGCCCCCCTCGCCGGTGGCGGCGTACATCCCGTCGAAGCGGGTGGGGAACCTCCTGTACGTGAGCGGCCAGATCCCGACGCGGGACGGGAAGCCGATCGCGACCGGGCGAGCGCCCGACGAGGTGAGCCCGGAGACGGCCCGGGAGTGCGCCCGGCAGTGTGCGCTCAACGGCCTGGCCGTGGCCCGTGCCGCGGCGGGGTCGCTCGACAAGATCGCGGGCGTCGTGCGGGTGGGGTGCTTCGTGGCGTCGGCGCCGGGGTTCGGCGGGCAGCCGGCGATCGCCAACGGGGCGAGCGAGTTGATGGTGGCGGTCTTCGGCGAGGGCGGCCGGCATGCGCGGGCCGCGGTCGGCTCGGTGAATCTGCCGCTGAACGTGCCGGTGGAGATCGAGTTCGTCTTCGAGCTGCGGGCCTGATGGCTCCGGGGCCGGGGCGTGGTATTCGCGCGCCCGGCGCGGGGCCGGGCTCGCTCGGCTGCTACGCTGACCGGACATGACTGAGCAGATCTCCGGAGCAATCTCGTGCGCCGCGTGCGGCGCGTCCTGCGAGGGTCGGCCGCACGCCAAGGATGCCAGGGGGCGGACGATCTGCCGCGCATGCATCGACCGCAAGCGTGCGGAAAGGACGGCGGCGGGCGGGGCGGACGTGATGGCGGACCTGCTCGCCAAGTCGCGCATGGCGAACGCGGCGCCCTGCCCACAGTGCAAGAGCTACATCCCGGAGGGGGGCGTGATCTGCAGCGCGTGCGGGTACAACACGCAGACGGGCAAGGCGGCGCACACGCGGGTGATTGCGGCCCCGAAGGAGAAGAAGGAGAAGATCGGGCGAGCTCCGGCGCTGAGCCTCGACCCCATGATGGGGGTGTGGCTCGCGGTGCTGGCGCTTGGGGCGCTGACGGCGGGTGTGTTCGTCTCGCCGGAAGTCATCTTCTTCCTGTACATCGCGCTCTACACCTACAACACAGTGCTGTGGATCTGGGTCGCGGTCTCGGCGTTCATCGACCAGAGCCCGGGCTGGGGGGTGGTGCTGCTGATCCCGGGGCTCCACATCTTCACTGGCTCGTATTACCTCAGCACGCGGGGCGCGAGACCGGCACTGCGCGGCCACTTCTTCACGGGGCTCATTTTCGCGATCGTCACCGCGCTGCTGGCGACTTCCTTCCTGGAGGACGCGATCAAGAAGGTCGATCCCTCGGCCCAGGTCTCGGATCAAGCTGAATAGTTGAGAACCGCGGGCGGAGCTCCCACCCCCTCCGCTTCCGGGGCCCGACGCGGCGAGGGACGCCACTCGCCGGGGCCAAGAATGAAAGCACCCCTCCGCACGGGGAGGGGCGTTCGACAGTTCTGCGATTCGTGGCGAGGAACGGGTGGGATCCGCG
>DASRXL010000083.1:0-17623 GCA_035654175.1 Phycisphaerales bacterium | reverse complement strand
GATCTCCAGGTCGAGCTTCGGCCGATCGTCCGGGATGGTTGTGCCGACCGCCACGGCGAGCCGCACGAGCGCCGCTTCCTCGAGGAGTCCGGGGTGCTCCGTGACGAGCTCCGTGAGCAGCTCGAACGCGCCCACGCGGATCGCGATGCCGACCAGATCGCCGATGACGGAGCGTCCCTCCTCGGCGTGTCTGGCGAGATTGAGGACGCCGAGGACATCTTCGCATGCCCGTTCCGGCTCGGCGCGCTCCGCCGCGCACCGGGCATCGGCCGCGAGGATGCGCCCGAAGCTGCGATACTGCGCCAGGGGCTCGATGCACAGGGCGAGCCAGAACGGGTTGCCATTCCAATGGTCGCCCGGATCGAGCTCGATCGCCGCAGAATCGATCGGCGGCACGGTCGAAAGGCGGTAGCCCGCGAACGGCTTGGCGGCGGCGGCACGGATGAGCGCGACAGCGTCCTGGTTGCGGTCGAGATACGCGCAGGCCTCCGCCCAGAGCGCCTCTCCGGGGCGGATGGAGGGCCACGCGGCGGCGAAATCGGGGGCCGCTTCCTCGTCGACGGGTTCAAGAGCTTCCGCGACTTCTCGGTAGAGGGCAGCGGCTCGGCTCTCCGGCGGGATGGCGTCGATGGTTGCGTTGTATTCGGCCGCGAGGTTCCTGGCGATGGTCGGCTCGGGGGAGTGGAATCGCCAGAAGAGGTACGGATAAGCAAGGAGCGTCGCGAGCAGACTTGCGAGGATCGAGCGCTTGATCCAGGTGAGGGAACCCCAGGCGATCCGGCGGAGAGGTGCGGCGCGGAGGATCTCGCGCCGGAGGCGCCGGGCTGTGCGGGCCACTGGTCGGAGTGAGGCGAGGATCGCCTGCTCCGACTCGCCTGCGGCGAGGCGCTGGGCCGATTCGGCGGAGAGCATCTCAGCGACCCGGGCCCGCTCGCGCGTGAGGAGGCGGGTGCGGCGGGCGAGGCGGCGGATGCGCTTGGTGAGGCGCGGGGGGAGGGCGGCCTCTGCGAGGATCTGCTTCATCGACGGCGAATGCATGCGGCGAACATAACAGATCGTGCGGCGGGGAGGTATCGCCGCATTACGGCCACCTCGTTGCGGGACCGCCGTCATGTCCATCAATTGGGGCGGGGGAGTTGGTCCGCGGGTGTCCTGATCGGGCCGCCGTTGGAGGTCGCTCCCCGATGCGAGCGGCCGGCGGACTTCGCACTGGGCAGCCGCTCAGAGCAGCGGCTGACCAGTGGCACACAACGCCGTGAACTTGTGCTCGAAGCGGAGGATTGGTTGGCACCTTCGCCCCCGTTCGGGGGCTCTGCGCCGGGGGTGGCGCGTACCCCGGGCTCACTCCGCCCGCTCGACGCGGGCTCCGATCGCCCGGGGCTCGCGACAGCGCCCCCTTCGGGGGCGTTCGGAACGTGGGAAGTTCACGGCGTTGAGTGGCACCCGCTGAGCCGAGTGCGTCTTCCGCTGGACGGCGCCGCCGCACGTTCACTCCGCGGCCTTGAGCGTCACCTCGGTCTGCTGGTGCAGCCTCACGCGCCGGTAGCTGACCGTCACAGTGTCGCCCGGCTCGTAGCTCGTGAGCACGCGGATCAGCTCCCAGTAGTCGCGGGTGGGGCGGCGATTGATGTGGGTGATGATGTCGCCCTGCTTGAGGTCGCCGGCCTCGCCGCGCCGGATGTAGGCCGAGATGCGGAGGCCCTCGCCCGTGCCGGTGGCGTCGATCTCGACGCCGAGGCTGGGCATGCCGGGCTTGACGTCCTCGGGCACGGTGGGCAGGCCTCTGCAGAACTCGGCGTAGCGTCGGTCGATCTCGTCCAGCTCCTGCGCGAAGACGGCCTCGAGGGAGGCCAGGCCGCTCGGGTCCTCGCGGAAATGCTCGACGAAGTGGGTGTACCACTCGCGGAGCTTGCCCTCGCGATGGAGGAAGAGGAAGAGCACGCGCGACTGGGCATACTGCGCGAGCGGGCGTGACGAGGTGAAGCGGTCGCGCGGGATCATGCCCAGGTCGCGGAGGTGGAGCAGGTGGCCCGTCTCGGCGAGGAAGCGGGCCTGGTTGGTGCGCCAGCTCTCGACGGGGATCAACTCGCCATCCGCGCCGATGTCGTAATCCTCGATCAGCGAGCAGAGGCCCTCCTGCACCCAGACCGGGTGCATCTGGCCGTGGCGGGTGTTGCAGCGCCAGTGGAGGACGTGCATGAACTCGTGGCGGAGCGTGGCGCCCAAGTCCATCGTGACGAGCTGCTTCTCGTCGTGGGAGTAGTGGCCGCCGATGGCTTGGTCGAAGTTGCGTGCGGCGGGGCCGTAGTTCTCGGCGGCCCATTGCTGGAAGTGCTGCTGGGTGGGCAGGACGACGAGCGCCCAGGCGTCCTCGTCGCCCGCGAGGTCGTCGCTCACGCCGCCGAAGACGTGCTCCATGGCCCAGTCGTGCACTTTCCTCACCTCGGCGCGCACCTCGGCGAGCGTGTGCTCGTCGTAGGCGGAGGCGTAGGCGAGGCGGAGCTCGGGCTCCTTCTCGTAGAAGTAGCGGCCACCGTAGCGCTCATGGGCGCGCTCGAGGTCGGTGTCGATGCGTCGTTCCAGGACGGCGGGCCAGTTGTCGATCAGCCGCTGGATGGTGGTGGTCTCGCGGGCCTTGGCGAGGGAGGGGTCGCGCCGGAGCAGGCCCACGTCGGTGAAGCCGCGCTCGACCGCCTGCACGAGGAGTTCGGCCGCGGCCTCGCCGTCGCCCTGCACGGAGCGCACGCAGGCGAGGTTGTAGTGGTGCACGAAATTGGCGGGGTCGGCCTCGATGAGCTTCTCGAGGGCTTCGGCGGCGGCGTCGAGATCGCCGGAGGAGAAGGCTTGGAGGGCCTGATCTGAGAGGGATTCGAGGGAGGGCGTGGGTTGGGGCTGTGCGCGCCCAAGAGCCGGGAGAGAAATGAGGAGCACGCACAGCAGTCGCGTCCACGGGCGTGCCCCCCCGTCGGGGTGGGCGTCAGTCGCCGGGGGTGGAGCGACTCGACACCCCCGGGAGGCGCCACCAAAGCATGCCAAGGCGCCCCGAAGGGGTGCTCGCGAAGCGCGCACTCGACGCGGACCCCTCTGGGGTCCCTTGTGTATACCAGGCGTTCCTGGGGTGATCCCGCTGCGCGGCCCCCACACCCGGCTCATCGCGATCAGCCCTCCGGGCTGCGAACGCGCGACGGTCATAGCGCATCTCCTCGCGCGTGATCGGGCACGCCCGTCCCGTACTCCGCGAAGAGGTGACGGAGCGCTTCGGGGTAGGCGACGCGCTCCTGCTCGAACACGCGTGCGGCGAGCGTCTGGGGGGTATCGGCGGGGAGGACGGGGCAGCGGCGCTGAAGGATGATCCGGCCTTGGTCGTAGTGCTCGTCGACCAGGTGCACCGTGCAGCCGGATTCGGCGTCGCCGGCGGCGAGGACGGCCTCGTGCACGCGATCGCCGTACATGCGGTGGCCGCCGTGGTGGGGGAGCAGGGCGGGGTGGATGTTCACCACCCGGCCGGTGTAGGCCGGGGGCACGTTCACGTATTTGAGGTACCCGGCGAGCACGACCCAGGCGATTCGTGCGCCGGCGAGCCGGTGTTGCAGGTCCGGGCCGGGGATGACGCCGGGAACCACCTCCACGGCCAGGCCGCGGTCCCTGGCCTTCTGGGCGCCGGGGCACTCGCGCGAGGCGATCACGAGGGCGACCTCGGCGTGGAGGCGTCCGGCGTCGATCTCATCGAGCAGGTTCGTGAGCGTGCGTCCGCCGCCGGAGAGGAGCACCGCGAGACGCGCCCTGTCCGAGCCCGGGCGGCCAGCGCCTGCGCTCGTCACTTGAACACCCCGAGGGCGGCCGCGCGGTCGGGCCGGATATCGAGCACGCGGTCGAGCTTGGTCACCTTCATCATGCCCTCGACCTCCTCGTCGAGGCCGAAGAGGGTGAGCCGGCCGCCGGCCTCGCGGCAGGACTTGCTCAGCGTGAGGAGCGTGCCGATGCCCGCGGAGGCGAGGAGCGCGACCTCGGACAGGTCGAGCGCCACGCGCCAGCCCGCTTCGGGCGCGGCGGCGGCGACCTCGTCGCGGATGACGCCGGCCTCGCGCTCGGTCACCTTGCTAGGGATGACGCGTCCGACGATCGCGACGCCGGTCCGCTCGAATTTCACGTATTGCGCGCCCATGGGCTTCAGTGTAGCGGGCGCGGGGAGCGCTCCGGTCAGACCGACGGAGGGGTGCGGAAAGGAATCGGCTTGCCGGCGGCGTCGACGGCGACAAGGGTGATCGTGGCGGTGGTCACGCGGGCGTGCGTGCCGCTCTCGTAGCGCTCCGCCTCGACCTCGACCTCGACGGTGACGCTCTTGGTGCCCTCGCGCACGGTGCGGGTGTAGAAGCTGACGATGTCGCCGAGCTGGACGGGGGCCCTGAAATCGACGCGGTCGAGCGAGGCGGTGACCCAGCGGTGGGCGCCGTGGGTGCGGGCCTGCACGAAGCCGGCCTGGTCGATATAGCTCAGGATCACGCCGCCGAAGATGGTGCCGTACTGGTTGGTCTCGCGCGGCATGGTGACGACGCGGAGGGCGAGACGGCGATCGGGGCGTGGGGCGGGGGAGGCCTGCGGGTCGGGCATGTTCGGCGTCCAAAGGGCCTCCTGCCCGGAGGAGATGCGTGGGCAGGAGGCCGGAAGGGTCGGGATGCACCGCGCCCCGCGTCGGCCGCCGGTGCGCGGGCGCAGGGCGGTCTCTCCCCCGGCGGGGACGCCGTCTTATACCCCGGGGGGGCGGCGCTGTCGACCGGGGGGCGCGGGGAGTGAAGGATCCGTCTCGCGGGCGGGGATCGTCCGCGCCAGGCAAAGGAGCGGACCGATGGCGCATGAATGCTGTGGCGGGACAGGGGCTTGCAACACTTCGACCGCTCGCGAGCCTCGCCCCAACGAGGGGCTGATCGTGCGGTACCTGCGGGGCGTGGAGAACTTCGATCCGCGGATCTTCGACCTGACGGACGAGCAGACCGACCGGGCGTTCCTGCCCGAGGCGGGCGTGGGCCGCTGGCCGGTGCGCGTGCTGATGGGGCACCTCGCTGATGCGGAGCTGGTGTACACGTACCGCATGCGCCGGACGGTGGCGGAGGAGTCGCCGGTGCTGGCCCTCTGGGACGAGAACGCGTTCGTGGACGGGGGGATCTACGGGCCCGAGCTCAGCTCGCCGGTGGCGGGGTTCGTCGCGGCGATCCACACGATGAGGCGATGGACGGCGGAGCTGCTCATGTCGCTGACGCCGGAGCAGTGGGAGCGGAAGGCGATGCACCCGGAGCGCGGCGAGATGACGGTGCGGGACATGGTGGAGGTGGCGACCGGCCACCTCGAGCACCACAACGCCTTCCTGCAGAAGAAGCTGGACCTGATGCTCGGGCAGCGCGCGGCGAAGGAGCCGTGCGGGCCGGCGTGCGGATGTCACGGAAGGTAGAGAAGAGCGACGGAGCGACGAAGGGCCGATCGCCTTTGATACGAGGAGGGGCATCGAGGCACGAGGCATCAAGGCAAAGAGGCGTGATCGCGGGGTATACGCAAGATTCACGGCTCAAGACTCAAGACTCAAGACTCCTCATGGAACACGTCTTCAACGATCGCCGGTACCTGATCCCGTTCAGGTCGAGCCTCCTGCCGCAGATCTTCACGGATGTGCTGGTGGTGGGCGGCGGCGTGGCGGGGCTGCGCGCGGCGATCGCGGCGGCGTCGGCGGACGCGGACGTGATCGCGCTCTCGAAGACGGACCTGACGCTGACGAACACGGCGTGGGCGCAGGGCGGGATCGCCTCGGTCATGGAGGCCGAGGACACCGTCGATGCGCACGTGGGCGACACCCTCGCGGCGGGCGCGGGGCTGTGCGACGAGCCGGCGGTGCGCCGGGTCGTCGAGCAGGGGCCGGACCGCGTGCGCGAGTGCCTGGAGTGGGGCATGCAGCTCGACCGCGCGGCGGACGGGACGCTCGCGGTGGGGCGCGAGGGCGGCCACTCGGCGCGCCGGATCTACCACGCCGGCGGCGACGCGACGGGCGCCGAGCTGCAGCGATGCCTGATCGCCAAGGCCAAGGCGCTCGCGAACGTGCGGCTGTTCGAGCGGTGCTTCCTCCTGGATTTCATCACCCCGAGCGAGGAGCCCGGGTCGCCGGTGCGCGGGGCGATCACGCACCACCCCAAGCACGGGCTGCAGATGATCTGGGCGCGATCCACGATCCTCGCCAGCGGCGGGGCGGGGGTGGTCTACCGCGAGACGACGAACCCGCACGCGGCGACGGGCGACGGCCTCGCGGCGGCTTACCGGGCGGGGGCGCTGGTCGCGGATATGGCGTTCATGCAGTTCCATCCGACGGTGCTCTACCTTCCGGGGGCGGCGCGGGCGCTGATCTCGGAGGCGGTGCGGGGCGAGGGGGCGCTCCTGCTCGACGCCTCGGGGCGGCGGTTCATGCCGGAGATGCACGCGATGGCGGAGCTGGCCCCGCGCGACATCGTCAGCCGCGCGATCGTGCGCCAGATCGCGCTGCAGGGCGGGCAGCACGTGTGGCTCGACTGCCGGCACATCAGGGGCTTCGGCGCGAGGTTCCCCGGGATCACGGGGGCGCTGCGGAAGTTCGACGTGGACCCGGCGAAGGACCTGATCCCGGTGCACCCGGCGGCGCACTACACGGTGGGGGGCGCGCGCACGGACCTCGCGGGCCGGACCAACGTGCCGGGGCTCTTCGCCGTCGGCGAGGCGGCGTGCTCCGGGCTGCACGGGGCGAACCGGCTGGCGAGCAACTCGCTGCTCGAGGGGCTGGTGTTCGGCGAGATCGCCGGGCGGGAGGCGGCGCGGAGCGGCGAGGCGGCGTCGCAGCCGGCGAAGATCGTGAGCGACATCCGCCCCAGCTCGCACGGAGAGCTCGACCTTTCCGACGTGCGCTCGAGCCTGCGCTCGGCCATGTGGCGGAACGTGGGCATCGAGCGCACCGGGGCGAAGCTCCGCGACGCGGTGGAGATGTTCGACTTCTGGGGCCGCTACACGCTCGACAAGATCTTCGACGATCCGGCGGGTTGGGAGACGCAGAACATGCTGCTGGTCGGGGCCCTGATGGCGAGGTCGGCGCTGTGGCGGGAGGAATCGCGCGGGTGCCACGCGCGGGACGACTTCCCCGCCCCCTCGGAGGCGTTCCTGGTGCACGACGCCTGGAGGCGGGGCGCGGCCGAGCCGGTGGCGCAGCCGGTCGTCGGCGCGGCGCAGGGGGCGGGCGCGTGAGGCGGGGCGCGATCATCCTGTGCGCGGGGGCCCTGGCGGCGGCGGCCCTGGGCGCGGGGTGCACGTACCGGAAGGTGGTGTACCGGCGGCCGATGCTCGCGGGCCTCCCGGGCGTCGAGAGCGGCGGCGAGCTGATCAGCGACAAACCCCGGGGCTACCGGGATCCGACCCAGATCGATCAGGGCGAGATCGCGATCGAGCGGGAGGACGGGTCGAAGATCCTGCTGGCGCGCTCGGCGCGGCACCTGATGGCGCACATCCACACGACGCTCAAGGAGAACCGCAAGGACCTGTTCACGGAGCAGGTGCTCTGCGAGGCGACGCGCGCGGAGTTTCGCGCGAACGGGCGTGACGCCGGGGAGGCGTTCGACTACCTCAACGAGCACGAGGCGGAGGTCGGGGCGCTCTTCGATCGGATGCCCATGGGGGAGTACACGCCGGGGGCGTTGATGCGGAAGATCGGCGACGACGTGTACCGGGTGTCGCTCTCGCCGAAGGCGGCGCAGGGGCTGCCGTGGTGCGGGTTCGACATGGTCTGGGAGGGGGGGCGGATCGAGGACGAGGCCGGGGGCGAGGCCCAGCGGGCCTACGTGCCGACGCTGGAGGAGGCGATCGAGGAGACCGGCAGCGTCGCCGCGGCCACGGCGAAGATCGCCAGGGCACGCTCGGACCGGCCGAAGCAGGTGTTCATCCAGAGCGGGTGGAAGCTGCGCTGGTTCGTGCCGACGCCGCCTCAGGAGTAGACCGGACGCGCGCGACGCGCCGGCCCGTCTCGGGCCGGAGAGTTCGCGGCGTGCTGACGCCCGCGCAAGGGCGATCGAAACCGGGCCGACACGGCCCGGCTCGCCGGCGGGGAAGGAGACCATCCCGTCACTTCAGCGGCTATCCTCATCGGCCATGATTCACCCCGCACCGACGACGAAGATCGATCCGAGGCTCGCGCGCGGCACATTCCTGGGCGCCGTGGCGGCGACGGCGACCAAGCCGGCCAGCGTGAAGCTCGCGTTCCCGAACACCCGTTACGAGATGCACCTGCTGCCGGAGTCGGGTGTGGCGACGGAGCCGGGCAAGCGCATCATCGGGACGATCCACGCGCAGGCGAGGCGCATCGACCGCGTGGAGACCGGCGGGCGATACGTCGAGCCGGTCTTCGGACGACCCCGCCGGGTGCAGGGGCGGGTGGTCGCGGTCGAGACCGAGAGCAACGAGGTGGTGGTGCACGCGGGCGTGCCGATCCACTGCCGGCCGACGGACCCGCGTCAGAAGGCGACGGACTTCGCCGAGGGCGACTTCGTGAGCTTCGATGTGCTGGAGGGGGCGACGTTCAGAGTTGAGTCCTGAGTCTTGAGTCCTGAGTCCTGAGTCCTGAGTCTTGAGTCTTGAGTCTTGAGTCTTGCGCTTGAGTCTTGGGGCTTGAGGCTCGGGCGGTTAGTCGGGGGTGGGGCGGAGCGCGTCGAGCATGAGCGTCAGGCCTGTCTGCTCGGCGCTCCAGGCGGGGTCGGCGCCGGGCCTGAAGGATTGGAGCACGCTGATCGCCTGGCCGCGGTTGGTGCAGGACGCGAGGACGCGGTCCCAGCGGTCGCCCTCTTCGGGGCCGAGGCGTGCGCGCCATGCGCAGTACTTGGCGAGGGGCTCGTCGACGAGCACGAGGTAGCCGAAGTGCTCGACTTGGAAGCGCTTGTCGGGCTCCGCCCACGCGGCGTAGGCCACGGCCGGGACGAGGTAGGCGTCGCCGGGCGTCGGCTCTATGGTGAGCGTCCAAGTGATCTCGCGGTGGTCGCTCGACCACTCGCCGTTGGTCTGGATCGGGCGCACCGGACAGGCGAGGGTGAGCGTGACCTCGTCCTCTGATTCAGCGCCGGCAGGATCGGCGCCGGTCGCGACGACGAGCAGGTACCCGAACACCTCGTCCGTCGCGGTCTCGCCCGACCGGACGTCACCCGTGCCGGCGGGAAGCCCGGCCCCATCGGCCCAGAGGGCGAGGCGCTCGCGTGCCGCCTCGGACTGAAGGAGATAGCCGCCCCATGATGCGCCGGCCGATGCAGCGCTCTCGATCGGCGCGAACGACGGCGGCGGGGCTTGAACGTCGAGACCCATGGAGCGGGCCAGCCAGGCGCGGAGCAGGGCCGCCGCGGCGTCGTCGTCGGTGGCGATCGACATCACGCGGGCGAGGTCATCGGTGGTCACATACCCGTGCTCGTGCAGGTAGGCGGTGAGCCGGACAAACAGATTGTTCTCCAGGCGTTCGGCCGGTCCCGGGGCGGCCATGCGTCCGCCGTTGCGCTCGAACCAGACCGTGAGCGCGATGTTGCGGAGGTCTCTCTCCAGCACTCCTCCGGCGAGGGTCTCGCGGAAGGCGGGATACGCGGGCTCGGTCTCGAACACGGTATCGAGCCAACCAAGAAACAGGTCGGCGATCGCGGCGGCGGCCTCCTGCACGCGGGCGATCCGTGAGGAGAGGTCGTCCTGGCCGCGGAAACGCTCGATATAGACCAAGGACGTGCCCATGGATGTTTCGGCGCGGGCGAGCGCGCCCCGGCCGCCGATGTCGGCGGGCGTGGCGTCGGCGAAGCTCGCGGCGAAGGCGTCGCGGGAAGGCCGCTCGCCGTGCCCGTAGAGCGCGGCGATCGGGCCGAGGAGCTCGTCCGGTGGCGGCGCCTGCGCGCCGTTCGACCTCTCGCGCACGACGGCCACGCGCCGGTCGAAGCCGGTGTCGGTCGCCTCCATGGTGACGGTATAGATGTCGCGCTCGCAGGCGGTGAGGGCGATGGCGGCCAGGAGGAGGAGGCGCTTCATGGTGGGATGATACAGAAGCGGTCTTCGCGTTCCATTCCGCTTCTTCTCTGCGCCCTGTGCGCCTCCTCCGCGGCTTGGGCGTTCTGCTTCAGCAAACGCGGGCTCAACCTCCGCCAGGAACCGTCGTCTCGTACTTGACGCCCTCGGGCACGTTCACCGGGACGGCGACCGTGGTGCCGATCGAGCCTTCGGTGACGCGGGAGGAGTCCACCGCGATGAAGGCCGTGAACGCGGACATCAGGCTGTGCTCGAGGGCGATGGTCCTGACGTCGCTGGCGAGGGTGGCGTTGGGCTCGTAGGTGGCCTCGTCCATGAGGGCGGCGATCTTGTTGCGCGCCCAGACGGCGCGCAGGCCGCGGGCGAGAGAATCGTCGGTGAGGGTCGTCGTGGCGACGTCGAGCTCGAAGTCGAGCTCGCCGGCGGCGCCGCTCAGACGGACAGGGCCTTCGGCCTTCGCCGGGTCGAAGCGGCCGGTGATGACGACCGGGCGGCCGACGTAGACGTCGGGCAGGCTCGCGGGGTAGATCTCCGCGGCCTCGATCGCCGGCCAGTCGATGGCGAGGTCGGTCAGCGCCGGGTGGGCGGCGCGCTCGAAGAACCGCTCCATCACCTCGGCCCCGTCGTCTTCCAGGGAAAGGTACGCGACGGCCCCCTCGCCGAGCTTCGCCATCCGCTCGATCAGGTACCGGTTGGGCGCGGAGCCGACTCCGAAGCTGAAGACGTGGGCGCCGTTCAATCGCTTGCGCATCTCGCCGAGGATCTCGGCCTCGTTGCCGATGAAGCCGTCGGTGAGGAAGCACACGAAGCGGGTGCGCTCGCCGTCGTGCGGGAAGTCGAGGGAGGCCTTGATGCCGTTGATCATCATCGTGCCGCCGGCCCCGACGAGCCTGCCCAGGTGCCGCTCGGCCTTGCGCGTGCTCTCCGGGCTCGCGGCGAGGGGTCGCGGTCCGAGCTGCGACGAGCTCTCGGAGAAGTTGATGAGCTGGAACGTGTCGCCGGGCTCGAGCATGCGCAGCCCCTGGCGCACCGCCGCCTTGGCCTGCTCGATCGGCTCGCCGTTCATGCTGCCGGAGGCGTCCACCACGAACACCATCTCCATCGGCCGGCGCGGCAGGCTGGCGAGCTCCGCCGGCGGCACCACGAGCATGGCGAAGTAGCCGACACCGCTCTCGGGATCGACCCACGTGATCATGCCGGACTCAACCCGCTGGCTCGCGACGGCGAAGCGCAGGACGAAGTCCTTGTTCGGGATCGTGGACTCGGCCTGGAGGCGCACGGTCGCGCTCGTCGGCGAGTCGTTGCGGACAGCGACGGTGTGGCTCTTGCACGCGATCTCGCCGAGCGGCACGCCCGCGTCGATCTCGATCTCCAGCGAAACGTCGTGCCCGCTGCGCTCGCTCGGCGCGAGGTACTGCACCTCGACGGCCTGACCGCTGGCGCCCTGCGCCCCGCGCGGGGCGGCCCCGATGCCCGAGCCCGCCGCGAAGGCGTCCGACGCAGGCGGGTTGAAGCGGGGCCCGACGACCATCGGGAATTCGTACTCGAAGGAGCCGTCGCGGTACGGGAGCGTGTGGAAGTAGGTGATGGAGACGTCGATCGCCCTGCCGGGCTCGATGTTCGCGACCTTTTGCGTGAAGACGTTCGGCCGCTCCTGGGTGAGCAGGCTGGCCACGTGCCCCGCGGCCCTTGCCTCTTGGTAGAGCTGCTCAGCCTCGGCCCGGTCGCGGATGATGCCGCGGATCCGCCGCTCGCCGATCGTCATCACGAACTCGTTCACCGCCGCGTTCTGCGGCAGGGGGAAGACGTAGACCGCCTCGATCTTCGCGTCGTAGGGGTTCTGAAACTGCTGCGTGACGACGGTGGAGGCGATGAGGCCGCCGATGTGGGCGCGGACGTCGGTGTGCTTGAGCGGGACGGGGATGAGTTGATCCGCCGGCGTGTCGGGCTCGAAACCACAGAGGAGGCTGCCGCTGCCGGGCACGTCCTCGGGCTTCGCGGCATCCCAGTTGGCGGGCTTCTGGATGATCCAGATCTCTTCATCGAGCGAAGGGAGGGCCCCAGGGATGGAGGCCATTTGCCGAGCCAGTTCGAACTGCCGGCGAAGGCTCTCCATCGTTGCCGCATACTCCTCGTGCTGACGCGCAAGACCGTCGATTCGATCCTCGAGCTCAAGGGAACTCATGCGCTGCCGGAGCGATCCAGCCTCGGCCAGAAGCGAGTCGAACTGCGGCTGGCCCCCACCTCCACCGCGCGATCTATCGAGCACGGATTGCAGATCAGTTTCGGGAGCTTCGTCGTAAGCATCGCCCGCGCGACGCGGAACGGCGGCGAACAGAGGCGGCGTTGATGGCGAATCAGCGCCAGAAGTCTCCCAGCGCCCCACTCCGCTCGGCATGCTCCGAGCTGATTGGTTCGACGAGCAGGCGGCGATCGATGCAAGCACCAGAACCGCGCCGGCGACAAGAATGAGTGAGAGAAGAAGGTACCACCGCTTCATGGATTGCTCCCGTTCTGGGTCTGGAACGACGCCTCGTAGGAGGTCTGGGCGTTGATGGCGTTCGCGTCGGCGTCGCCGGCGATGTCCAGCGTGAGGGCGAGTGTCGGGGCGGGACCGTCGATACGGAGGTGCACGCGGGCGATGCGCGTGTGCCCGGCGGGCAGGTCCGCGTCCGTGCTGAAGTCGCCGAGCACGATGCGCTCGCCGTCGAGCAGGGCTTTGGGGTCGTAGTGGGGGGGCTCCACAAATGGGCCGGCATCGCCGCCCTCGACGCCGACGATGCGGATGTCGCCCTCGGTCGCGCGGAGCTCGACCTGGTAGACAGCGAGCGGCGTGGCGCCGGAGTCGATGAAGACATCCACGTAGCCGAAGCGGGGGCCGGCGGGGGTTGTCTGTTGCGTGCCCGGTTCGGCCGCGGGCTGCGCCACCGCGAGCGAGAGCGCCGCGCCGCCGAGCAGCGCGCCGAGCAGGCGCCCTATCTGGTGCAGGGTGGCGGTCATGACGCGGTCTCCCCCAGGCTGACCGCACGCACGGCGAGGGTGTCCACGTCGCGCCGGTCGATCGCACCGTCGGCGTTAGCGTCCCACGCGCCGGCAGCGGGCTCGTCGTGGTCCAGGAGAAGGGCGAGCCGGTACGCGTCGAGCATGGTGACGGGCGACGCCGGGCCGGACGCGACGGCGGGGGCATCCCGCTCGACCAGCCCACGCGCCGACACGTGCCGGGCCGGCGGGTTGAGCCAGACCATGGCGGAGATGGCTAGACCCGCCGCGGCCGCGAGCCCCGCGGACCAGGCCGCGAGCCGGAGCGGCCGCCGGGCGGATCGCCCTCTGAGTTGTCTCCGGGCCGCGCCGAGCACCGGATCGTCAGCCGGCCAGCGGGCGTCGCCGGGCGAATCGAGCCGATGCAGGTCGCGGGCAAGCCGGTCGGGGATGTTGGGGTCTTCGTGCATGGAACAGTCTCCATGGGTGAAGGGGGCCAGAGCGCCGATTGGTTCGCGCGAAATCAGAAGAGGTTGAACGCAGAGTTCGCGGAGGGGGCGCAGAGGACGCAGAGTGGGGTTGGTTCCATCCAAAGGCCGCTCTCTGCGCTCTCTGCGTCTCCTCTGCGCCCTCAGCGTTCAATCGAAGTACCCCGCCAGCCTCGGATCCGCCCGCAGCGTGGTCACCGCCGCGTGGATGCGGCTTTTGACGGTGCCGAGGGGGACGTCGAGAGCAATGGCGATCTCGCCGTGGGTCATGCCGTCAGACGCGTGCATGAGGAGGGCCTCGCGCTGGGCGTCGGTCAGGCGGGCGAGCGCGGCCCCGAGCAGGGCGAGCCGCTCGCTGTCATGGCCCTCGGGATCGGGCGCGGGCGCGTCCGGGTCGGCGGCGAGATCCGCGTCGGCGGAGTCGAAGCGCCGGGCCCGCCCGAGAGCGTCCAACGCGTTGTGCTTGACCACGGGGTAGAGAAACGTGGTGAGTCGTGCAGTGAGGCGCAGCGTCGGGGCACGCCGGAGCAGATAGAGGAACGTCTCCTGGGCCGCGTCCATCGCGAGGGAATCGTCTCGTGTGAATCGCCGGGCGACGCGGAATGCCCAGTCACGGTGGCGGAGATAGAGCGCCTCGAACGCGCGGGCATCGCCCCGCCGCACGCCGTCGAGCAACCCCTGGTCGTCGCGAGGATCATCGGCCACGCCGGCAGCTTACCTGCGTGCACCGCGCCCGCTCTCAGGCGGCGCTGATCGCCCCGACAAGCTCGCCGAGAGCGGCTGCGCCCTGCGCCCGCACCCACTTCTCCAGGCCGCGGCCGACCCGGAGCGGGATCCGCGGGTCGGCGAAGAGCCCGGTGCCGATCTCGAACGCGGTGGCGCCGGCGAGGACGAACTCCGCGGCGTCCTCCCACGTGAGCACGCCGCCGATGCCGACGATGGGCACGCCCGCGTCGCGGCAGACGAGGCGGTACGCGTCGTAGACGAGCTTGAGGGCGATGGGATGGATCGCCGGCCCGGAGAGGCCGCCGGTGATGTTGGCCAGTCGCGGGCGGCGCGTGCGCACATCGATCGCCATCGCGGGCATGGTGTTCGCGATGCACAGGGCGTCGGCGCCCGGGCGCTGGTTGGGGCCCGCGGGCTGGGCGCCGGCATCGATCGCGGCGCGGGCAAAGTCGGCGATGCCGTGAGGCGAGGCGACGGCGACCGGGCTGAGTTTCACGAACAGGCGCGTGTGCGGCAGGGCCGGGCGCACGGCGGCGACGAGCTGACGCAGGAGCGCCGGGTCGGAGCCGAACTCCAGGCCGCCGTGGACGTTGGGGCAGCTGACGTTCAGCTCGACGGCGGGCATGGCCTCGACGTTGTCCATGGCCGCGGCGACCTGGACGTAGTCGTCGATTGAGAAGCCGGCGATGGAGCCGATGACGGTGGTGGGAACGCCCGCCACGCGCGGGGCGATGTGGGCCTCAAACTCGTCGAGGCCGACGTTTGCCAGGCCGATCGCATTGAGCATGCCGACCTTGCACTCGAGGATGCGCCACGTCGGGTTGCCCTCGCGGGCGAGGCGGGTGATCGACTTGGTGACCACCGCGCCGACGCGCGAGAGATCGAGCACGTCGGCCATCTCGTCGAGCGTGCCGGCTGTGCCCGCGGCGAGGATGACGGGGGAGCGGAGAGAGATGCCGGCGAGGCTGGTGGCGAGGAGGGAGGCTGGCATGGGCAGACAAGCCTACTCCGGCGTGTCCGGGGGAGGTTTGTCGCGCCGGGCCTGCTCCTCGCGAAGCTGGACGAGCCGCTCCGCGAGTTCCGGCGGGAGCTCCAGAGCATCCCCGTCGCTGCGGAGTTTCCGTGACGGCAGTGCAAGGAGAACCTCGATTGCCAGAATGGCTACGCAGCCCGCAGGGGCCAGTCCGCCGATCGAAGTCTTTGCTCTGAGACTGGTGCGAGGCCAGGCGTCGCTCCACACGGTGAAAGCGCCGAGAAGAAGGATGGGGAACACGATCGCGAACACGATCGCCATGAGGATTAGCGGGAGGTACCGGTCGAGGAACGGGTTATAGGGACGCGACACTCGACGGGGCGGGTCGACGACCAGCATGACCAGGCGCGAGAGCGCCCAGGGCGCAAACGCCAGGAGCACGAAGGAGACCCCGACGAGCTCGCATTCCCAGTAGCCGAGGCCCGCGAGCCATTCTTCAAACGCTTGCGATCTCACCGGAGTGCCTCCCGGCAAGTGTACCGATTGCGCCGTGCGATGCGCCAGGGCGCCCGGATACAACGGCCGCGGTGAGATACTGACAATTGCGGAGGACGCGAAGAAAGAACCCCGAGCTTGCGCTCGGGGCTCGTAAAGGCGACAGGCTTACCCCGCCAGCGGCTCCGGCTTCTTCGGCTCCAGGCTCATCAGGTACGCATGGATCGCGCGGATGTCCTCGTCGGTGAGCTGGCCGTAGCTCGACCAGGGCATCGGCGGCTTGATCGGCTCGCCTGTCTGCCAGCGCGTGCCCTCGCGCCAGCTCTTGATCAGCGCGGCGGCGGTCAGGTTGCCGGTGCCGGTCTCCGGGTCGGGCGTCAGGTTCGCTGCGACGCTCACGCCGAACGGCCCGGCGTACGCCGTCAGCGTCGGGTTCATCGTGGCGAGGATGCCCTTCTCCAGCATCGAGGCGTCCCACTGCGGCAGGATCGCCCCCGCGGGGTGGCCCGTCAGTTCGCGCCCGGCGATCGGCCGGCCCGTCTGGTCGTGCGGCGTGTGGCAGGCGTTGCAATCCAGCGCGGCGACGAGGTAGCGGCCGCGCTCGACGTCGGCTGCGCCGGGGTGCTGCTCGGTCGGCGCGCCGCCGATCTGGCCGCACCCGCCCACGAGCATGGCCCCCAGCCCGAGCGCAGCGATGCCCGGCGCAAGCCCCCACGAAGCGACGTTTCGCATGGAAGTCCTCTCCGTCGCGGGACCCCTGCCTTTGCCCGCGGAATGGCCGTGACAATACGCACCCGGGAAGGCCCCGGCAAGCCGCCGGAGCGTTGCGTCCGGGCGTCCGGCGATTGGCTTCGGCAGTGGATCTTCCTAGAATCCACGATGCTCGCAGCGGTCAGCCCCTACCACATGACGACCCGCGAACCGCCGGCGATGGCGGCGCTGCTGCTCGCCGAGCGCGCGCTCACATTCATGCCCGCGCCGCGCGGCACCCGTGAGGCCATCGAGCAGGCCGCGGCGGAGTCGCCGGAGTACCTCCGCTTCATGGAGACGTGGGCCTGGTCGATGCCGCTGTGGGAGCGGGGCGCGATCGGCTCGGCGCTCAACGGGGACAACGCGTTCAACGACATGCACACGGCGTGGCGGCAGCTGATGGACGACGAGCGGTACGCGCCGCTCCGGCCGCTGGCGCGCACGGGCCTCTTCGAAACGCAGCGCGAGTACCTCGATGCGGTCAGCCGCGACCTGCTCAAGGGGGGGCCGGACCCCGGCATCAGCCTGCCGCTGGCCGCGGGGATCGACCGCTTCGCCGCCCGGCGCGGGCTGGTGGTGATGCGCTCGGCGCCGGCGAGCGTCTCGCAGAAGGCCGAGAGCCTGCTGGGACGGCGGGTATTCGCGGTGGCGTTGCCGATCCTCGTGCAGGCCTCCGCCGAGAAGCTGATCGAGGTGCGGGAGCTGCTCGCCGACGAGCTTGAGGAGCTGGCGGCGGCGATCGGCGAGGTCGCGCGGGTCGTCGGGGCGGGCGACGAGGTGCGCGACGATCCGGAGCTGGTCGCGCGGGTCGAGCAGGCGTCGCGGGCGTACGCCCACGCCTTTGAGTGCGAGCGCGACACGATCCTCTCGCCGGCGACCCGGGACGACCTGCACGTGATCGAGCGGATGACCTCGCTCACGGCGGTGACGCTGCCGGTGGACGCGGTGCTGCGGAGCGGGGTTTCGGCGATGCGATCGCTGGCCAGCGGCGGACGGACCACGCGGAGCGTCCAGCCCGCCGTCGAGACGTTGCCGGTGCTGGCCGACACGCTCGGTGGCCGGCGCGTGCTGAGCCTGGTGGTGAAGCCGCTCGGCGTGCGCCGGTCCTGATCCAAGCAGCGAAGCCGGGCCATGTCGGGCCAGTGTCGGCGGACGCCTGACCTGAGGC
>DASRXL010000082.1:0-29674 GCA_035654175.1 Phycisphaerales bacterium | reverse complement strand
CTGTCTCGCTGTCTCTCCTCACTCCACCCTCTCAAACACCGTCACGATCTCCTCCCGCTCCGAGCCCGCCGCCGGCTCGAGCCGCACGGTCAGCCTGTCGCCTTCGACGCTGTACACCACCCTGCGCGGAAAGTCCCGCTCCGGGTCCTCGAACACCGCGCGCCCTTCCGCGGCCTCGGTCAGGGGCAGCGAGAGCGGCCCCGAGGCCTCGCTCGCCCACGGCTCGAGACCCCATCCGAAGTGGCGCAGGCGCAGCACCAGCCCGCCGTCCTCCTGCCGCTCCACAGTGAAGAGCTCGTAGAGGGCGGCGTGCCCCTCTTGCACAATCATGAAGTGGCCCGCCATCGCGTCCCCGCGCGCCGGATCCCAGACCTCGCGCATGAACATCCCCTCCTGCTCCACCTGCCAGGCCCCCTCCAGAAAGGCGAGATCCCGGAGCTCGGGCGCCGAGCCGCCCGCCGCCCCGCCCCACACCGCACAACCCAACGCCGTCACCAATGCGATGGCCGACATGCCAATCCCTCCTGCGCCCTCTTCGCCGCCGAGCGCGCCGGCGCGCCCCCAATATACCGCCCGTCCGGCCGCACATCGGGCCGCGCGTCAACCGCCCCCCATCTAAACTCCCCACATGATCTCCGCCGGCTGGCTGACGATCGCCATCATCCTGATCCAAGTCCTCGTGCAGCTCGGGGTGCTGATCCGCGTCATCCTCCGCCGCCTCCCCACCGGCGTCGCCGCGTCCTGGATCGTTCTTGTGCTCGTCTTCCCGGTCGTCGGGGCCTCGGCCTACCTGCTCGTGGGCGAGAGCCGCATCGGGCGCAAGCGCGAGAAGCGCGAGGCGTACGTGCATCCCGCCTACCGCGAGTACCTCAAGCGCCTCCGCGCCCGCACCCGCCACATCCCGCGCGAGCTGAGCATTATGGACGCGCGCCTCTCCCGAGAGACCGAGGCGGCAACCGGCATACCCGCCCTCGGCGGCAACTCTGTCGAGCTCCTCGAATCCACCGAGCAGTTCCTCGACGAGGTGACCGCCGCGATCGGCGCCGCGCAGCGCACCATCCTCTGCGAGTTCTTCATCTGGCACTCCGCCGGACGCGTGCTCGGGGTCGAGCGCGCCCTCATCGAGGCCGCCTCCCGCGGCGTGGAGTGCCGGGTGCTCGTCGACGCCGTCGGCAGCCGCCGCTTCTTCCCGGCGGAGCGCCGCGACGCCATGCGCAGCGCTGGAATCCGGGTCGCCGCGGCCCTCCCCGCCACCTTCGGCCGCACACCGATCTTTCGGCGCGTGGACCACCGCAACCACCGCAAGCTCTTCGTGGTCGACGAGCAGACCGCCTTCGTCGGCGGCATGAACATGGTTGATCCCGCCCACTTCAAGGCGGGCGCCGGCGTCGGCGAGTGGGTGGACCTGATCGCACGCGTCCGCGGCCCTGCCGTCGAGCTGTACACGCTCCTCGTCGCCCGCGACTGGGAAACCGAGGTCGCGGAGGACCTCGGCGAGCTCCGCCGCTCGCTGGAGGGCGTCCTGCCCGAGCCCGCCGGCGAGATGGCGCTCCAGATCGTCCCCTCCGGCCCCGGCCAGAGCGCGGGCTTCATCCAGGCGCTCGTCCTCTCGGCCATCTACGCGGCCGAGCGCACGCTGACCGTCACGACGCCCTACTTCGTCCCCGACCAGGCGATCCTCACCGCCCTCCAGTCCGCCGCACGCCGGGGCGTGGCGGTGACCGTCATCGTCCCCGCGCGCAGCGACACCGCGCTCACCCACTACGCCGGGCGCGCGTTCTTCCAGGACCTGCTCGATGCCGGCGTCAGGATCGCCGAGTTCTGCCCCGGCCTGCTGCACACCAAGAGCATCGTGGTGGACGACGAGATCACGCTCTTCGGCACCGTCAACATCGACCCCCGGAGCCTCTGGCTCAACTTCGAGCTCACCACCATCGCCTACGACAACGACCTCGCCCGCGCCATCCACGAGCGCCAGCAGTGCTACATCGGCGGCTGCTCCTATGTCGACCCGGAGGCGTGGCGCCGCCGCCCCATGTACCAGAAGCTCGCCAGCCACGTCGCCCAGCTCTTCTCGCCGCTTCTGTAACGGCTCGTCGCAGGCCGGATGGCATCGATTCTTGAATCCATCCCCGCGCGGGTCGTGCCGGCCGGATCGACCGGCCCCGCCGTCGCCGAGCCGGCAGGCCCACGAAGAGGACGGGCGCCACGCGGGCATCTACCTCGCCTCGATCCGCTCACGCTCGATCGCGCCCCTTGTCAAAAACCGCCGCCCGGTGGCGGACGACCCGCATCCGGAGGAGCCGTGACTATCGCAGCCTCCATCGAGCCCGCAGCACCCATCCCACGAGCACCAGCCCACCGACGCCGCCCACCCCGTAGCTCGCCATGTGCGTCCACCACGCCCCCATCCACCGCGCGTGCATCGCCTCAGGAATGTTCGCCGCGAGTTCTCCCGTGAGTGCGATCGCGCCACCGCGCGCCAGAAGGTAACCCGCCAATCCCGCGCACAGCGCGAGCGCGCCGCACGCCGTGAGCAAGGTCATCACCGGCCGCGCCAATGCACCGGCGGGCACTCGGGGCTCCGACCCCATCCGCGCCGCGACCGCGAGCAAGAGCCCCAGCGCCGCCCCCACCCACCACGTCGCCGCCACACCCCACGCCAGCGCGATCACCGTCAGCGACCGCGACTCCGTGATCCGCGGGTGCGTCACTGTGAAGTACTCCGGACACACCCGGATCGTGATCTGGTCGTGCACCAACCCGTACGCCACCGCCGCGCCCGTGCTCCCCAGAATCACTACCACAGCCTGCGCCAGCGGCAGGCGCGGAGCCATCCGCTCCAAACGTCCGCCCCATCGCGCAGCGGGCACCGTGCCGGGCTCCTCCGTCTTCACACTCGCGAGCATACCGGAAACGCTCGACCCAGCACCCTACACCCCGACCTCGCTCTCGCTGGCCCCGGTGGTCTGCGCCACGCCCTGCCCGGTCTGGATCACCCGCTTGGCGGTGACGATCACCCGCTCGCCCTTCCGGCGCGAGTGCTCGATCAGCAGGCGCATCGCCGTCGATTCGTCCACCCCGGCGCGGTTGACCAGGATCCACTTCGCCCGCTCGATCACCTTGCGATCGGCGAGGCGCTGGCGCAGCTCGTCGTTCTCGGTCGCCTTGACCATGTACTTCTTGAAGCGGCCCCACGCCACCTCGAGCGCGGCGCGCAGCTGATCACCGTCCGCCGGCTTGACCAGGTACCCGAACACCCCGCTCTCCTCCGCGCGCCGGACGCAGTCCACGTCCGAGTAGGCCGAGAGGATCACCGACGGCACCACCAGCTCCTGCAGCAGCGAGCGGGCCGTCGCGATCCCGTCTCCGTCGGGCATGTGGATGTCCAGCAGCGCAAGGTCCGGCGGGTCCACCCGGCACAGCGCCAGGGCGTCGCGCCCGCTCCCCACGGGCCCGATCGGGATGTACCCGAGCGACTCCAGCTGTGCCGCGATCTCGGTCGCGACCAGGTGCTCGTCGTCAGCCACGAGCACCCGCAGCCGACCGGGCTCAGGCGCCTGCGGCTGCTTGGGTGTGGACGAGGGTCTCCGCGACGGCGTGAACATGTTCATTTCTCGGCTCCGTATTCCTGGCCGGCCCTCCGTCCGGCGCTGCATCTCCCCCAAGCCTTGCGCGAATCAGGCAGCAGAACCCCGCCTGACCGAACGAGTACTCGACGGAGCCGCGCAGCTCCATCTCGCTGAGGCCGCGGATGAGCCGCAGCCCGACCCCCTCCCCGTTGGGCGGCATCGGCGGCTCGCGCGTCCGCTCCTCCCACCGGAGCTCGAGCCAGTCCAGCCCCTCCCGGCGCTCGAGATCCCAGACGATCGACGTCGAGCCGCCCGCGCCCCCGAGCGCCCCGTACTTGGCCCCATTGGTGAAGAGCTCCTGCACGATCATCGCCATCGCCCCGGCGTGCTTGGGGCGGAGCGAGATCGCCGGCCCCCCCATCGAGACGGAGGCCAGCCGCGCCGCCTCCGCGCACTGTTCGCTCAGCTTGCGCACCAGCATGCCCAGCGGGATGGGGGCGCTGGGGTCCGGCGACATCAGCTCGTGCACCTGGAGCATCGCCCGAATCTTCCCCCGCAGCGCGGAGGCCACGTCCGTGACCGACCGCCCGGAACGCTCGTAGATGGAGGTGAGCCCCAGCAGACCGGCGAGGTTGTTGCGCACCCGGTGCTCGAGCTCGCGCAGCAGCGTGCGCTCGCGCTGGAGCGCGTCCTCCTTCCACAGGAGCGCCCGCTCCAGCTGCCCCTCGGCCCGCTTGCGCTCGGTGATGTCCGTCCGGATCGCGATGTACCGCGTCACCTTGCCGTCCACGTTGCGGAACGGCACGATCGTCGTGTCCACCCAGTACTGCGTCCCGTCCTTGGCTCGGTTGCAGATCTCGCCGTGCCAGACGTCGCCCCCCGAGATCGTCGCGTACATCTCGCTGAAGAACGACCTCGGATGCCTCCCGCTGTTGATGAGCCGGTGGTCCTGCCCGAGAAGCTCCTCGCGCGTGTACTTGCTGATCTGGCAGAACTTGTGATTGACGTAGGTGATCCGCCCGCGCGCGTCGGTGATCGCCACCAGCGCCGCCTGGTCGAGCGCGAACTTCTGGAACGCCAGCTCCCGGTTGGCCTCGCTCCACACCTGGATCGTGCGCTTCAGGTCCTCCTCGGCCTTCCGCCGCGCCTCGACCTCCGCCGCGAGCTGCGCGTTCATGCGCGCCATCCCCGGCAGCGCGAGCGCCCGCGGGAGGACCGGCACCAGCGCCACCACCGTCGCCACCGACACGATCGCCGTCAGGGCCTTGACGAGGCCGAGCACGCGGTACCCCGGCCACCAGAACATCACCGCGTCGATCAGGTGCCCCGTGCCGCACAGGAAGATGAACGCGACGAACAGCCACCCCACCGCCGGGAACGGCACGTCACGCCTGCGCAGCATGTACATCCCGATGATCACCGGGATCGCCATGTACGAGAGCCAGATGAAGACGTCCGCGAGGATGTGCGTCCACCCAAGCTCGCCCGTCCACGCGCTCCCGCTCAGCCAGCGGGGCGGGAAGCCGTCGGTGTCCAGGAGCCCCTCGGAGATCGGGGCGGCGCCCGGCGCCGCCAGCGCCGGATTCGCGATCGCCAGCGTGCCGCGCTCGGCGGGCCACGCGGACGCCTCGCCGGCGCGCACAGTGCTCACGAACATGAGGATGATGATCCCGAGCGGTCGCATAGCCTCTCGTCGGCGGTCGGCGGGGCCTCCGTGCCCGGACGGCGCAGCGCCCGGCACAGGGGACAGTGTACCTCAGACTGCCGACGAGTCGCGCCCCTTCGGGCCACTTTGACGCGACGATTGCGCGATGCGATAGATCACCGCGTCCAGAATGAGAGGATCTTCATAGAAGCCGCTCTCGATCCGCTGACGCGCACGCGCGACCAGCCACTCGCGCGTTGTCTCGCCATGAGCGCTCCCGCCCGCCTCGACGCGCGAGCCGCTCCGCTCCGGCTCTGCCCCGCGCCCGTGCGGGGCCGCTCGCCCTTCCGACGCTTCCCTGCCCGTCTGTTTCGCTGAACGCAGCGTTGCCATTTCGGGATCCTCCCTTTGGCGGTTTCCGGTGGCCCCGCCATCGGGAACGCGGCGTCCTGCGTCGGACTCGAAAGCTCTCTCTCCCCACGACGCGGATCCGCGCTCCCGATGGCGAAGCTCACCACTTCTCCCCTCGGTCGCTCTCGGCGGCCCCGAAAAGCACGAAAAGCCGCCGCGATCTTTCGCGACGGCCTCTGGGCCGTCTCACGCATCCGGGTTGTCCCCTCTCTCTTCTCTCCGGTGCTCTCTCTCTCGCACCGGATCTCTCTGCTCACTCCAGCCGCACGTCGTATCGGCCGGTGTGCGCCGCGGAGTTTAGACGATCTGTGCTATTCCGCCAGAAAAAATTCAAGCGAATCGAGTTCGCGCGCCCCGGCTTCCGCAGATGTGCATAGGCAATTCTCTCCGTGCCGAGCTCGCCCTCTTGCCGCATCTCGCAAGCTCTCAGCATGTTGCGCGCAAGTATATGCCCGCTAACACAACAGGCTCTCGCGCGCGCACCCCCGGACTTTGCACCGAGTATCCACAACCCCGCACCGCCGTGAGCGGCGCATGAAGTGTCTTTCACGCTCTGTTATTTCCCGCCCACGCTCACGCTCATCGCGACGAACGTGGGCTTCACACGCGATTCGAACTCGCCGCGGAACTTGTTCATGATCGTCTTGATCGCCCAGTTGTTCCCGTCGGCGAGGCCGCAGATCGTCGTCCCCGGCATCGTGCCCATGCTCTGCGCGATCTCGAGCGCGAGATCCAGATCCTTCGTGCGCCCGTCCCCCTCCTCGATGCGGCACATGAGCTGGTAGAGCCAGCCGGAGCCCTCGCGGCAGGGCGTGCACTGCCCGCAGCTCTCGTGCTTGAAGAACCGGGCGATGTTGCGCGCCACGGCCACCATGTCCGTGTCCTCGTCGAACACAGTCGGACACGCGGTGCCCAGCCCGAGCACGTTGTACCTCCGCCCGATGTCGAAATCGAGCTCCGCCTCGTACTGATCCGTGCTCAGGATGCCCATCGAGACGCCGCCCGGGATCGCGGCTTTGAACCGCTTCCCCCCGCGCACCCCGCCGCAGAACTCGACGAGCGTGCGCAGCGGGATGCCGAGCTCGAACTCGTAACACCCCGGGCGCTCCACGTGGCCGTTCACGCCCATGAGCTTCGTGCCGTAGCTCGGCGGCCCGCCCCCGCTGCTCTCGACCCCCTGCGCCATGAACGCCTCCGCCCCCTCGCTCATGATGAACGGCAGGTGCGACAGCGTCTCGACATTGTTGATGATCGTCGGCTTGCCGAAGAGCCCCTTCACGGCGGGGAACGGCGGCTTGATGCGCGGCCAGCCGCGCTTGCCCTCGATCGCCTCCAGCAGCCCCGTCTCCTCGCCGCAGATGTACGCCCCGGCGCCTCGGTGCACGTGGCAATCCACCCGGAACCGCGCACCGCCCGTATTCGCGCCCGAGTTGATCAGCCCCTTCTCACCGAAGATCCCGTTCGCGTACGCCTCGCGCAGCGCTCCCTCGAGCACCTCCGCCTGGTGGTGGTACTCGCCGCGGATGAAGATGTACGCCCGGCTCAGCCTGCACGCGTAGCAGCAGATCGCGATCCCCTCGAGCAGCATGTGCGGGTCGTAGTCCATGATGAGCCGGTCCTTGAAGGTCCCCGGCTCGCTCTCGTCGGCGTTCACCGCGAGGTACCGCTCGGCCCCCGGCTCGCCCGGCGACCTCCCCTCGCCCACCGGGGGCAGGAATGTCCACTTCAGCCCGCACGGAAAGCCCGCGCCCCCTCGCCCCCGCAGCATCGACTTCTTCACCTCGCCGGTCACGTCCTCTGGCTTCATCGCCAAGGCCCTGCGCAGACCCTCATACCCGCCGGTGCGCGTGTACTCCTCGTACGAGACGATGTGCCTGTCCTCGAACCGCCCGAACGGCGGAGTCGGAATCCGGGCGCAAAGAATGTGGCGTGGCGTGCCGTCGTACTTCTGCTTGCCCATCGGCCTCTCCGCGCAGGACCGGGCCTCCCGCGGCCCAGCAACTCGCTTCCGGGACGGGACACTCCAGTTCCCGCCGCCCTCCCGAGGAGGGCGGGATTCTAGCGACGGGCTCCGCCGCCTCAGCCTGTCCGCCATCGCGACCGGATCAGCCCCCGCCGGGGTCCTTCTGCTCTTCCTCGTCCCCGCCCAGCAGACCCCGCAGGCGGTCCCCGGCGCCCTTGAGTTCCTCCTCCAGCCCTTCCGCCCGCTCTTGCAGCTCGCCAACCCGCCCCGCCGCACCCTCCAGGCTTCCGACGACCTCCTGCAGCCCGGCACCGAAGTCCGCGGCGACATCGACCCCCAGCGCCTGCAAGCCCCCGAGCTTCTCCAACTGGCTTTGGAGCTCTCCCGCCAGATCCGCCGGGAGCACACCCCCCGCGTTCGCCGCGATCGTCGCCAGCACCGCCTGCGTCACCACTCTCACGACCTCGCCCAGCTTGAGCGGCTCGTCCGCGCCGACATCGGTCAGCACCACCTGCGGCACGATCACCTCGGCCGTCGCCATCTCCCCGCCGAGAGGCAGGAGCGACACGTGTGCCGCGACGTTCTTGATCTCCACCCGGCGGATGATGAACCGCTTCCCCGATTCGCTCTCCGGCGGGGGCGTTTCCCCGCTCTCGAACCGCTTCAGGTTGTCGATGATCACCTGGTAATTGGCCTTGCCGCCCGCCCGTTCAAGAAACACATCGATGTCGGATAGGGTGAGCGTCGGCACCTCCACGACGTCCCCCCTCAGAGATCCCATCGAGACCGCCACGCCGCCGTTCCGCATCGTCATGAACTGCGGGGCGGCGTACCCCTCCGGGTTCGCAACCCGCAGCCCCGACAGCTCGACGGTCCCGCTGAAGACGCCGACGTCCGCCGAGTCCAGCTCGGTGGGAACACCGAGCGCGTAGCTGCCCCCGGCCTCAACCCCCCGGGCCGCCAGCCGGTCCACCATCACGAAGCCCACGAGCAGCCCCGCGCCCGCCAGGATCACGACCAGCACCACGAGCGCAATCAGCAGCTTCACAAGCTTCATCGCCAGCCCTCCCGCCATTCGGCCCCGTGGCCGGAACTTGGGGAAGGGTAGGACCGCCCCGGAAAGCACCCACGAGCACTCTTGACTCACCGGTGCGCCCGGCGGCGGCGGAAGCTCACGCGTGCAGGCCGGCCGCAAGCGCCTCGGCCCGCCTCGCCATGGCTTGAGCGATGTTGTACGCGTCGATCACCAGCCGATCTGTGGAGATCCCTCTGTCCGTCAGCAGCAGGCTGTGCATCGCGACGGCCGCGAAGTACTCCGTCTTCGTCAAGCACGCCTCCTGCTGCGCATCAGGAGCGGGAAACGCCAGTCTCGTCAATTGCTGCTCGGCTTTCTCGGTCATGCGGAGCGCTCCGTGTGGGCAGCGGGTGCGCGACACCGGGCCGGCTCTCGGTGACCCTCCGCGCGGTGGCGGCGACGCGCTGCGTGACGGATGCTCGGGACGCGAGCCGCCGACGCCAAGATACCGGCTCACCCTGGGGAGCGCGATGAAAACTCCATCACGCGCAGGCGTTCGACGGTCCCGCCGGACGAGCCGCGCGCCGCATGCCGCGGGCGCGCGGACCCGATGGGCCTCAGCCGGCCGTGTAGGCGACGGCCACCAGCGTGGTGTCGTCCTGGCGCACCGTCAGCCCGCCGAACTGGCGCAGCTCGCGGAGCACGCGCCCGATCGCCGCGTTGGCGCTCGGCCTCTCCCCCTCCGCGCTGATCGACTCCAGAACCCGGCGCAGGCGCGGCTTGCCGAACCGTTGGCCCTCGAAGCTCATCACGTCCGGCACCCCGTCGGTGAAGGCGAGCAGCAGCTCCCCGGGGCTCAGCGTCACATGCGCGGGCTCGTACACGGCGCCCGGATCGATCCCCGCGACCAGCCCGCCGATGGGCAGCTGCTCGCACCTGCCGCTCGACCGCAGCACCACCGGCGGCTCGTGGCCGGCGCACGCGAATTCCAGCCGGCCCGTGGCCGGATCGAGCAGACCGTACCAGATCGTCGCAAACTCGCTCGGCAACGAATCGCGGCAGAGGTCCCGGTTCACCAGCGTCAGCACCTCGGCGGGCGGCAGCGCCCGCTCGGCGTGCGCCCGGAAGCTCGAACGCACGAGCGACATCAGCATCGCCGCGGGAACCCCCTTGCCCGCCACGTCCCCCACCGCGATCGCGATCCGCCCCCCCAGCTCGAAGAGGTCGTAGAAGTCGCCGCCGAGCTGGAAGCTCGGCTGGTACCGCGCCGCGAGCTCCACGCGGGGATCGCTGGGCAGGGCCCGCGGCAGCATGCGCCTCTGCACGTCCGCCGCGAGGCGGACCTGCCGCTCCATCTCGAGGTCGCGCTCGCGCTGCCGGATCATCCGCGACTGCTGCACCGCCGCCGCGGCCTGCTGGGCGATCGACCGCAGCAGCCGCTTGTCCAGCTCGCTGAAGACGCGGGGCGCGCGCGAGTACACCCGGATCACCCCGATCGGCCGCCCCCTGAACACCAGCCCCGTGCACATGAAGCCGCGCAGCCCCTCGGACCGCACCTGCTCCTGGATGCGCACCCGCGAATCGGCGAGCAGGTCCTCGATCGAGACGACCTCCCCCGCGAGGGCCATGCGATCGAAGATGCGCCGCTGGCTCAGGCTCTCCGGGCTCTCCAGCCACGCGGGGCTGAGCCCCCGCGCGCTCGCCAGGTGCAGGTCGCGCTCGTCGTCGGACACGATCCCGTCCGCGTCCTCGCGCAGCAGGACGACCGATCCCGCGTCGAGCCCGAGCACGCGCAGCACCGAGCCGAGCGCCTGCTCGACCATCCGCGAGACGTCGCTCGCCCCCACGAGCATCGAGGAGAGCTCGATCAGCACGCCCAGCTCATCGATCGCGTGACGCAGCTCGAGGAACCCGTGGCACCATTCCACCGCCGTTTGCGTGATCAGCGGGAGCAGGCCGGAGAGCCCTCGCCGCGCGCCGTCGCCGCCGGCCACGATCGCCCCGATCGTCGCGCCCCCGACCACCAGCGGCTGCACGATCTCCCGGCGCTCCCGCGGCAAGCCCTCCTCCTCGCCGCCGATCCGCCAGCCCCTGGCGTCGGCCGTCACCAGGCGATCCCGCTCGTCCCGCACCTCGACCGTCGCGCCCGTGATCCGGCTCAGCTCCGAGCACAGCCGCGCGAGGGATCCGTCCGTCAAGAAATCGCGCAGCGTCAGCCCCGCACGGGCGGGGCCGGACGTGGATGGGGTATCGAGGCTTTCGGCTGAGGTCATGTCCATGCGCCGGACGCGGTCACCCGCCGCCTTCGTCCGAGGCCTCGGGAGAGGCGGGCGGCTCGGCGCCGCGATCCGGTGTCATCGGAGGCTCGGCGCCGTCCGTGGGAGCCTGCGCGAGCCACACGCCGCGAAGCATCGTCGCTAGGCGCTGATCGGCCGCATCCCCGAGAGACGCCAGGACGTCCAGCCCCTGCCGGATGTCCTCGGGCTTGCTGCGCTGGAACGCGATGTAGGCCAGGAGCAGGCCGCTGTCGGCCCCGGAGTTCGGGCTTCCCAGCCCCGCGCGCAGCTGCTTGGCGATCTCGTCCAGGCGTGCCGGAGAGGGCAGCAGCCTGACCCCGTACCGCATCCCCGCCACCTCGGGGTGGTTGACTAGGAGCTGGCGCAGATTCAGCCCGGCCGAGAGAAAGAGGCCCGCGCCGAGCTGCGCGTGCGCCCGCCCGACAGAGGCGTTCACGTCGTTGGGCCTGGCCGTGAGCGCGCTGATGAACCGCTCCTCGGCGTCGAAGTACCGCTCCCGGGCCAGGAGGTCCTCGGCGCCCTGCATGTAGATCGCGTACCGGTCGATGTGCGGCTGCTTGGTCGCGATCAGCGACTCGGTCAGGCCCCCCGCCTCTCGGATGCGCTGGAGCACATCGGCCCGGAATGTCGCCGCGTCCGCCGCCTTCGCGGGCTCCAGCTTCAAGGGGGCGTCCGCGTCCAACTCGCGCGAAAGCTCCGGCTGCTCCACCTCGGTCGACAGATTCGTCTCGGGCTCGATCCCCAGCGCGCGCGCCGTGGAGGGCGGCAACCCGCGCAGCAGCTCCCTCACGGACACGATGTCCGACGCCCATGCGGGAACCTGCCGCGGCGCCGTGACCGCGCCCGGCGTCGTCGCCGCCGGCGCCGCGCCCGGGGTGATGACGCCGGGGGTAGCCCCCGGCGGCGTGGCGCCCGCCGGCTCCTCCGGCGTGAGCTCGCGCAGACGGGTGAGGAGCTCGTCGTAGGCGGTGACGGTCGGCGTCGTCGCGCCCCCCATCGAGATTCCGGGCAGCGTGCCGTCCGGATTGGGCGCGATCGACTGCCCTGGGTCACGGAGCGCGTCGATCGGGACGATCTGCACGCCCGTCAGCGGAGAAGCCGTCTGCCCCGCGCTCTGCTGGGTCACCCGGTTCTGCATCACCCCCACGAGCGTGGGCTGCAGGCTGCGGTTGGCCGCGTAGGCCGACACCGACCGCACCGGCTGGACCATCGAGGAGCCGTCGTCCATTGCCGGCACGATGAAGTCCGGATCTGTCGGCCTCCGAAGGCTCTGATCGTTCAGGTTGAGGTCGCGCCCGGCCGGCTGGTAGGGGTCGTCCCCGCGCTCGGCCTCGCCTGCCCGGGCGTATGACAGCCGCCCCGCCAGGGTGCTCGGGATCTCGCCACCGGTCGTGAGCGCGAACTGGTACTGGAGCGCCTCGGTGCCACGGATTCCGCGCCCCGCCAAGCCGGAATAGAGGCTGTCCCGCCGGTAGGAGAAGATCGCGTCCTCGGCCAGCTCGCCCCTGAACTCAAAGCGGCTCGGCAGCGCCCCGCTCCCCCTGAACGAGAGCCCCGAAGGCGCCTGCCCCGAGACGATCGCCTCCCGGAACAGCAACTCCTGCGAGAACGAGTTGCGGGGCGGAGCGGGAGCCCCGGGGTGAATCGTCTGGAGCGGCCGCTCGAGCGCACGCCCGTTCCCGATGGCGTTCTGGGCAAGCACGCTCGGGGAAGCCCCGGCCACAGCCAGCATGAGCAGGGCCGCGGGATATCGGACAGCGTCGTTCCGCATGGTGATCCTCCCCACCGCAAGTGTATCGGCGGCCACCGATAGGGACGCACCGAATTCAAGTCGGGTTCGGCCCGGGCAGCTCAGAACGACCGCACGGGCGTGGGCATGGCGAGGGCCAGCGTGGCGATCGGGGCCGCTTGCTCGTCGGGACAGACCAGGATGTACCGGACTCCGTCGACCCGCCAAAACCGGACGCAGTTCTCCCCTGCGCCCATGGTGTAGGTCACCCCGTCCTCGATGCCCAGGCTCCCGTCGTCGAGCTGCACCCAAAGGCTCACCGGCTGCCCGGCCGCGGTCCGGAACCGCACGTGCATCGCCTCGCCGCTCGGGGGGTGGCAGAGCCCGGCGTCGACGAACTCAAGCCCGCGCTCCTCGGCCTGCGCGACCGTTGGGAACGCCACGGCCTTGCCGACGATCGCCGCGAATTCCGCCGGCACCGCCGCCGGATCGGTCACATAGAACTTGCTGTCGATCGCCGGCCCGCTTTCGGTGCAGCGGCTGTGCTCCCGGCGGACAAACCCGGCGACCGACGCCGCGAGCGCCCGCCCGGTCGTCGGCTCGATCACGAGGCGATCACGCGGGGGATCCGCCCGGCCCACCATGTAGCCGGCGACGGCGACCAGCAGCACCAGCGCCGCCGCCGCCGCGACACGCGCGGCGGCTCTCATCAGGCCCAACCGACCCGTCGGCTGCTCGTCGGGGGCCGATCGGCCCCTCACCATGATCCGCTCGCGCAGGCCTGGTGGGGCGCAGCACTGCGGGCAGCACGCCCGCGAGCACGCCGAACGCAGCGACCGCTCGAACGCGATCCGATCGGCGTCCTCCGGATGAGCCGCGAGGTGCGCCTCGACCCGCGCCGACTGCTCCGGCGTGAGCTCGTCGTCGGCCGCGAGACGGAGCAGGGCGCCGACCGACAGCTCCGCGCCGCCCCCTGAGCCTTCGGGGTGAGCGGGGTGGGGATGGCATCGACACGCAGGCATCACGCTCCCGACTCCCGCGGCGTCGCGGCATGCGCCGCCCGCTCCCGAACATGCAACCCGAGGTCGTCCGCGGCTCCGGGCTCCTCCATCAGCCGATCCGCCAGCATCTTCCGCGCCCGATGCAGGCGGCTCATCACCGTCCCGATCGGCACGCCCAGGATCTCCGCGATCTCACGATACTTCAGGCCGTCTACCCCCCACATCAGCAGCACTTCGCGGTATTCCTCCTTCAGCTCCTCGACGGCCATTCGCAGCCGCCCGTCCACCTGCTCCCAATCGAACCCGGCCCGGCCCCACGCCGGCGGCGGCTCGTCCGGAGGCACGCCGTCCGAAGCCTTGCCGAAGAACTCCCCGACCGCCACAGGCGCCCTGCCGTCCCGCTTGATCCTGGAGTAAAAGAGATTGTGGCAGATCGTGAAGAGCCAGGCGCGCATGCCCTCGCTGGGGGTTGCCCCCGGTCTGGCCGAAGCGGGGTCGAACTGCTCCACCGTGCGGGGACGCAGGGCGCGCGCGTAGGTGTCCTGCACCAGGTCCTCGGCGCGCTCCGGTGCGCGCGTGAGGCGCAGCGCCAGCCTGTACACCGCGTCGAGGTGCCCGAGCGCGAGCTTCTCGAACTCGTCTCTCCGCATAAGCGCGTGTTCCGGACATCGCACAGGGGTGAAGCCGCCGGCCGGGCGCAATATTCCCGTCCACGGAGAAGCGTATGAGCCGGGGGATCGCCCCGCCCGTCCCGCCGGGGAGGACCTGTCGGCCGGGCGACGCTCAGCCCGGAGCGCCCGCGCGGGTCCCGCCGGGCGCTCCGGCCCGGGGCCTCCCGCGCCGGCCGGCGAACTCCGCGCCCCGCTGGATCAGGACGTAAAACAGCGGCACGAAGAACGTGGCCAGAAACGTCGCCGCGAGCATCCCGCCGATCACGCCGGTGCCGATGCTCCGGCGACCCGCGGCCCCTGCGCCGGTCGCCAGGGCCAGCGGCACCACGCCGAGGATGAACGCGAGCGAGGTCATCACGATCGGGCGGAAGCGGAGTCGCGCCGCCTCGATCGCCGCCTCGGCCACGCCCCACCCCTGGGCGCGCAGGCTCACGCAGAACTCGACGATCAGGATCGCGTTCTTCGCGGCCAGGCCCACGAGCACGAGCTGGCCGATCTGGAAGTAGATGTCCTGCGTGTAGCCCCGGAGATACACGCCCAGGAGCGCGCCGAGCAGCGCGATCGGGATGGTCAGCAGCACCGCGATCGGCAGCGACCACCGCTCGTACTGCGCCGCCAGCACCAGGAACACGACGAGCAGGCCGAAGGCGAGCACCACCGGCGCCTGGTTGCCCACCTTGATCTCCTGATAGCTCGCGCCGCTCCACTCGATGCCGTAGCCGGGCGGGAGCGTCTCCGCCGCGAGCGCGCGCATCGCACCGATCGCCTCCCCGCTGCTCACGCCCGGCGCCGGAGCCCCGGTGATCTCGACCGCCGGGAACCCGTTGTACCGACTCACCACGTTCGGGCCGGCGCGGAACGAGATGTTCACGACCGCCGAGAGCGGCACCATCTCTCCGTCGCGGTTGCGCACGTAGATCCGCTCGACGTCCTGCGGAGTGTTGCGGAACTGCGGCTCCGCCTGCACCTGCACGCGCCAGATGCGACCGAAGCGGTTGAAGTCGTTCACGTACAGCGAGCCGAAATACGCCTGCATCGGCTCGAACACGTCCGCCAGACGCACCCCCATCATCTGCGTCTTCTCGCGGTTGAGGTCCACGTACACCTGCGGCAGGCTGACGCGCAGGGTGGCGTTGAGACCGGTCACACGCGCGTCGCCGCTCGCGCCGGCGAGGAGCTCGTCCGCGACCGCCGCCAGCTCCTCGATCGTCCCGCCCCCGCGCTGCTGCACCTCCATCGTGAACCCGGCGCGCGTCCCCAGCCCCGGGATCGCCGGCGGGTTGAAGGCGATCACCAGCCCCTCGCGAACACTCCCGGTCAGCTCGCGGCTGGCGGCCACCAGCGCCTGCGCGCTCCCGCCGGGGCCCCGCCTCTCGTGGAAGGGCTTGAGCGCCACGAACATCGTCCCCGCGTTCGTGCTCGCCATGCCGCCCGTGAGCAGGTTGAAGCCGGCGAGCGCGGTCACGTGCGCCACGGCCGGTTGCGCGCCGAAGAAGGCCTCGGCCTTCTCGACCGCCGCCTGGGTCTGGTCGAGGCTCGAGCCTTCGGGCAGCACCACCGCCGCCAGCAGCACGCCCTGGTCCTCCTCGGGAAGAAAGCCCCCCGGCACGATCCCGCTCATGCGCCACGCCGCGAAGCAGATGAGCCCGAACACCAGCAGCGTGAGCGCGGCCCCGCGGATCGCGAGGCGCACTCCCCCGACGTACGCGTCGGTGACCCCGCCGAACGCCCGGTCGAACCCGCGGGCGAGGATGTTCTTCCTCCCGCGCCCGGGGCGCAGGATGAGCCGGCACAGCGCGGGGCTGAGCGTGAGGGCGACGAGCCCCGAGATCCCCACCGAGACGGCGATCGTGACGGCGAACTGCTTGTACATCTGGCCGGTGAACCCGCCCAGGAACGCGACCGGCACGAACACCGCCGAGAGCACCAGCACGACGGCGATGACCGGGCCGGTCACCTGCTCCATCGCCTTGACCGTGGCTTCGCGCGGGGCGAGGCCCTCGTCGTGCATGATGCGCTCGACGTTCTCCACCACGATGATCGCGTCGTCCACCACGATGCCGATCGCGAGCACCAGCCCGAACAGCGTCAGCGTGTTGATGGAGAAGCCGAGCGCCAGCATCCCCCCGAACGCGCCCACGATCGCGACGGGCACCGCCAGCAGGGGGATGAGCGTCGCCCGCCACGACTGGAGGAACACAAAGACCACCACGATCACCAGCACCACCGCCTCGAGCAGCGTCTTGAACACCTCGGTGATCGACTCGCTCACGAACGTGGTCGTGTCGTAGGGGATCACCCACCGCACGCCCGCGGGAAAGTCCCGCTCCGCGAGCGCGAGCTCGGCCCGCACGCCCTCCATGGTCGCCAGCGCGTTCGCTCCTACCTGCAGGTAGATGAGCATGATCGCCGTGGGAGCGCCGTTGAGCCGGCCCACCAGGTTGTAGCTCTGCGCGCCCAGCTCCACCCGCGCCACGTCCTTCAGCCGGACCATCGCCCCATCCGGCGTGGCGCGCAGGATGATGTTCTCGTAGTCCTCCACCTCGCTCAGCCGCCCGCGCGTCAGCACCGGGAGCGTCAGCTCAACCTCGCCCCCGGTCGGGCGCTGCCCCACCGTGCCCGCCGGGAAGACCGCGTTCTGGTCGCGCAGGGCCGCCGCCACGTCCGACACGGTCATGCCCTTGAGCGCCAGCCGGTCGGGGTTCAGCCAGATCCGCATCGAGTAGTTCTTGTTGCCGAACACCATGGCGTCGCCCACGCCGGGCACGCGCTTCAGCCGGTCGAGCAGGTTGATCGTCGCGTAGTTGCTCAGGTACAGGTCGTCGTACTGCCCGCCCTCCGATCGCAGGCTCACCACGCCGAGGATGTTCGTCGAGGCCTTCACCACCGTGATGCCCTGGCGCGTGACTTCCTGCGGCAGGCGGGGCTCGGCGATCGACAGCCGGTTCTGCACCTCCACCGCCGCGAGATCCTGATCCGTCCCGATCTCGAACGTCACCGAGATGTTGCACGACCCGTCGTTGCCGTTCTGCGAGCTGAAGTAGACGAGGTTCGGGATGCCGCTGAGCTGCTGCTCGATCGGGCCGGCCACCGACTCGGCCACCGTCTCGGCGTCCGCCCCGGGATAGCTCGCGCTGATCCGGATCACCGGCGGGGTCACCTCCGGGAAGCGCGCGATCGGGAGCACCGACGCCGCCACCAGCCCCGCGATCACGATCAGCAGCGAGAGCACGATCGAGAAAACCGGCCGATCGATGAAGAACCGCGAGATCATGGCCGATCACCGGCGCGCCCGGCGCCTCCCTCGGCTCCCTCCGCCGGCGCGCCGCCCCCCGCGCCGGCCGTGGACGCCGGCTCGGCCGGTGCGACCGTCACCGGCATGCCCGGGCGCACCATCATCAGCCTGTCGGTGATCACCCGATCTCCGGGCTCCAGGCCCCGCTCGACGATCCACTGCTCCGTCCCCGACCAGTCGCCCAGCTCGACGGGCTTCGACCGGGCGATCCCGTCGTCGCCGACCACCAGCACGCTCGGCCCCGCGGGCGATTGCAGGACCGCGCCCTGCGGCACCCGGACCACGCCCACCCGCTGCGCACCGAGCACCGTCGCATAGATGAACTGCCCCGGCTTGAGCAGCCCGTCGGGGTTCGGCACCTCGCCGCGAACGATCGACGTCCCCGTCGTCTCGTGCACCTGCACATCGATGAAGTTGATGCGCCCACGGTGCGGGTAGGTCGATCCGTCCGCGAGCGTGATCTCCAGCTCCAGCTCCTCGACGGCGGGGAACACGACCTGGCCCTCGGACACTTGGCGCTGGAAGCGCAGAATCTCCTGCTCCGTCACCGAGTAGAGGACATACATCGGATCGAGCTGCTGCACGATCGCGAGCAGCCCGTTCTGCCCCGCGTCCACGTAGCTCCCCGTGTCGCGCAGCGCCTCGCCGATCACCCCCGCGATCGGCGACTCGATCCCCGCGTAGTCGAGTTGCAGCTCCGCGGCCGCGATCTGCGCCTCGTGCCTCTGCACCTCAGCCTCCGCGACCTGCGCCTGGGTCTGCCAGTCCTCCAGCTCCTGCTGGGTCGCGGCGCCCTGGACCTGCGCCTCTTCGAAGCGGCTGACCTGGAGGAGCGCGCGCCCGAGCGTCGCCTGCGCGCTGGCCAGGCCCGCCCTCGCCTGCGCGAGCTCCACCTGGAAGGGGCGCGGATCGATCTGGAAGAGCTCCTGCCCCTCCTCGACCTCCGCGCCCTCCGTGAACGACCGCGCCTCGAGATACCCCGCCACCCGCGCCCTGACCTCGACCACCTGCGAGGCCTCCGTCTGCCCCAGGAAGCGCAGGAGCATCGGCACGGTCTCCTTCCGCACCGTGATCGCGCTCACCGGGACGGGCTCCGCCGGGTGCGGGGCCGGCTCGTGCTTCGGCCCCGCGTGCCAATGGCGCCAGGACCACACCACCGCGCCCAGGACCAGCAGCAGCACGACCGCCGGGATGCCCCTGCGCATGATGTGCTCGCCCGTCGAGGGCCGCCGGCCCCCACGCGCCCGCTCCGCCGCTGCACTCCCACCGCTGCTGCCACCGCGCTCGGGGGCCGATCCGGAAAGAGAAGGCTCGTCCATGAAGGTGATCCCGGGGGCCCGCGGCGCCGGCCCGTGCGTGCGAAGAAGGTGACTGTCAAAGAGGGGGGCCCCGCCGACCATCGCGGGGCGCCATCCGTCATCGATCCTTGGCCGGCCGGGGGCACGGTGCACGGGCCGAGACGCCGCAGGCGGAACCCCGCTCCCGCGACCCGCCCCGACGGGTGGGCAAAAGCTCACAGCGCGCCGCCAACGAGTTCCCCGCGCGCGATATGCTCCGCGCCGCACCCGCAATCGGCGGGCGGCGAACGCGAAGAACGGGTGCCGCCCCCGGCGGCGGACGGGCGAATGCTCGGAGGTGCTTGCGATGCGATCCCACGAGGTGGATTACGAGCTGATCGGCGACGACATGCAGATGGTGCTCGTAGAGCTGGACCCCGGCGAGACCGTGATCGCCGAGGCCGGCAGCATGAACTACATGGAGGACGGCATCCGCTTCGAGGCGCGGATGGGCGACGGCTCCCAGGCCGACCAGGGCGTGATGAGCAAGGTCTTCGCCATCGGCAAGCGCGTCCTCACACGCGAATCCCTCTTCCTCACGCATTTCACCAACGACGGCCGGGGCAAGAGCCGCGTCGCCTTCGCCGCGCCCTACCCCGGCAAGATCGTCCCGCTCCAGCTCTCCCAGCTCGGCGGCGAGCTGCTCTGCCAGAAAGATTCGTTCCTCGCCGCGGCCAAGGGCACAAAGGTGGGCATCGCCTTCACCCGCCGCTTCGGCGCCGGCCTCTTCGGCGGCGAGGGCTTCATCCTCCAGCGCCTCCAGGGCGACGGCATGGCCTTCCTCCACGCCGGCGGCACGGTGATCGAGCAGCGCCTCGACGGCCAGACCCTGCGTGTGGATACCGGCTGCCTCGTCGCCTTTACCCCGGGCATCGACTACGCCATCGAGCGTGCCGGCAACCTCAAGAGCATGTTCTTCGGCGGCGAGGGCCTCTTCCTCGCCACGCTACGCGGCCACGGCACGGTCTGGCTCCAGAGCCTGCCCTTCTCCCGCTTGGCCGACCGCATCCTCGCCAATGCGCCGAGCCACGGCGGCGCGGCCACCGGCGAAGGGTCGGTGCTCGGTTCACTCTGGCGCATGGTCGACGGGAGCTGACGCCCGCACCCTTCGACGCCCGACCTGAGGCTCCGCGAAGGTCAGGATCACCCAGGCTGTGCGGAGCTGCGCGACGCGCCGTCCGGCCCCACCACCTCACTCCACCTCGGACTCGTTGAACCCGCGGTGCAGGTCGAACGCCACGTCCGGCCCGGCGCCGGACACGTTCAGCACGTGGCTGCGCCGGCCGTACTCGACCACCAGCGGCGTTTCGTCCCCCGCCGTCACCGTGATCCGGTCGCCCTTCTTGCCCGAGAATCGCACCGAGTCGTCCGGGTAGACCTGCTGATCCACCTGCACGGCTGTCACCTGCGTGTTCAGAGGGTTCTGCGAGTACGTGACCTGGATCGGCCGATCGGTGTTGTTCACGACCAGGAGCGAGGTCACGCCCCGGCCCCGCGGCTGGAGATTCGAGGTGCACCCGGCGAGGGTCGCCAGGGCCACGGCAAGGCAGAGGGTCTCGGTGCGTCGCATAGCTGGTCTCTCCGCTGTGATCGGCAAAGGGTATCGCCGGCAGGCCCGGTGTGCGGACACCATCGGCCCGATCCCCGGCCGAGTCGACCGGAAGCCGGCGGCGCCCAAGCGGGGATCCTGGGGAGTCGACCGGGGCCGCCCCATACCATCCGGCATGACGAGGACGACGATCGCGTCGGTTCTGTTCGGCATGGCGGCGGCGTCGGCCGCCGCGCCCCAGCCCGAGGGCGCAGAGGGGTCACGCCTCAGCCTGGATCCCCCCGCGGCGGCGCGTGCCGCGGCGTACCGGCTCAGCCCCGCATCGGAAGGCCTGCTCCTCAGCTGGCACGAGCCGGGCGACGAGGGCGTCCGGCTCTGCTGGTCGCGCCTGACGGACGCCGGCTGGTGCGGAGCGCGCGTGGTGACGGCGCAGCGCACCGGCGTGGTCGCCAACTGGGCCGATGTGCCCGCCGTCGTCGAGGGCGGCGACGGCGCGATGTACGCCCACTGGCTGCGCTCCGGCGGCGGGGCCTCGTACGACATCGTCGCGCTCCGCTCCACCGACGGCGGCGAGACCTGGCGGGAGCTCGGCCAACTGAACGACGACGACGTGAAGGGCGAGCACGGGTTCGTCAGCTATGTGGCGCACGAGGACGGCGTGCGCGCATACTGGCTCGACGGGCGTGAGATCAGCGGCGGGCACGGCGAGAGCGACGCCCACACGGGCAGAATGACCCTGCGCACCGCGCTCGTCGGCGAGACGATCGCGCCCTCCGAGCTCGTGGACGATTCCGTGTGCGACTGCTGCAACACCGCCGCCGCGGCGACGCCGAGCGGCCCGGTCGTCGTCTACCGCGACCGCGCCCACGGCGAGATCCGCGACATCTCCATCGCCGGCGGTGGGCTCGGCGGGATCGGCGCCGTGCACGAGGATGGTTGGGTGATGCCGGGCTGCCCCGTCAACGGCCCCGCGATCGCGGCGGACGGCGAGCGCGTGGTCGTCGTCTGGTATACCGGCTCGCCCGCGCCCTCGATCAAGGCGGCGTTCTCGACCGATGGCGGCAAGACCTTCGGCGACGCGATCGTGGTGGACAAGGCCGCCGCTGACACCGTACCGCTCGGGCGCGTGGACGTCGTGCTTGATGGCGAGGAGGCGGTCGTCTGCTGGCTGCGCGACGAGCGCCACAAGGGGGCGCTGCTCGCGCAGCGCGTCGGCCCCGCCGGCGTGGTTGGAGAGCCGGTGAAGGTGGCTCCGATGGAGGGCTCGCGCCAGAGCGGCTTTCCACAGATGGAGCGGCTCGGCGACCGGCTCCTCATCGTGTGGCGCGATATCGAGGGCGAGCGCCTCCGCGCGACCGAAGTCGCCGCGGCGTCGATCGGCCGCTGACGCGACGCGGACGGAACTGCTCGTGCAACTCCTGTAAGGCGTGCGAGGTTGGCCCGGTGTAACCGCGCCGCTCCTTCTGACACGACTCTCGCAGGAGACGCGTCAGTCGTCCTCGGGCTCGACCAGATCGACCGCCGGTTGGTCGTCCGCGCCGTCCGCGTTGTCGTTGGCGTCCTCGTGCTGCGGGTCCGCGGGTATGGCTTCGTCTTCCTCTTGCTCCGCGGCTGCCGCCTCGGCCCGCGCCGCCTCGCACTCCGGGCACGTCCCATCGATGCAGCACACCCCCACCGGCTCGCCCGTCTCCGCGTTGAAGACCTGCAGCGCCCCGGCGTCCATCGCGATGTCCAAATCCGTGTGCACCCGGCGCGGCACGAGCACCTCGGTCGAATCGCCCGTTCCGGGCCCCGATCCGACGCGCAGCAGCACCGGCCGCTGCGTCTGCCCGGACCACCCGACGCTGGCTCCCGGTGCGAGCACCACCGTCGATATCTCCTTGTGCCGCTTGCCCTTGTGCAGGCTGATGCGCACGTCCTGGCTGGTCGTGTTGGTCGCCCGCATGTCGTAGGCGTGGCAGCCGCCAAGGCCGACGGCGAGGAGCAAGGCGATGGGAGCGAGCGGGCGGAGCATGGGCATGACGTCCTCCTGGGGTCTCCGGATGACGGAGGATATCGGCCGCCGGAGCGTGGAGCCAAAGCCCGAGCCCGGATTGCCGCGCCGCCCGCGGGGCTCGTTCTTGGAGGCGACGGAGCGCCGTCTCGCCCACGCGGCCCGCCGAGCGCCACCCACCACGGGTCCCGGGGCTCAACGTGCGGGGTTCAGCCTGAGCAACGGTGCGGTACCTTGGCGCCTGCTCGCCCTCGGAAGGCGGACAGAATGGCGATGACGGATGAGAGACACGGCGAAGCTCGCGTTGTGCTGTGCAGGCATGGCGTCCGCCGCGTCGGCCTTCGGCTCATCCACTCACCGATCCAGCTCCGCCGCCACGATGTTCAGCGACCCCAGCACCGCCACCGTGTCCGCCAGCATGTGTCCCTCGAGCAGCTTCGCCATCACCTGGTAGTTGATGAAGCTCGGCGGCCTCGTCCGCGCCCTGAACGCCCGGGGCGACCCGTCGCCTACCACGTAGTACCCCAGCTCGCCGTTGGCGGTCTCGTTAGCCCCGTAGACCTCCGCGACCGGCACCTCCCAGCCGCGGTTGGTCATGATCAGCTCGAAGTGCTGGATCAGCCCCTCGATCGAGCCGTAGACGTCGCTCTTGGGCGGCTTGACCACCTTCGAATCGACGCCGGCATTGATCGGGCCGCCCGGGATGTTGTCGATGAGCTGGTCGATGATCTTCACAGACTGGCGGATCTCCTCCATCCGTACCTGGAAGCGCGCGTACACATCGCCGTCGCTCGCCACCGGCACGCTGAACTTCACCGCCTCGGCCCCCTGGCCGTCCCAGTTCTCCGCGTAGCAGAGATAGGGGAAGTCCTTGCGCAGGTCGCGCCGCACGCCGCTCGCACGCGCCAAGGGGCCCGCGATCGACCAGCGGACCGCGTCCTCCTTGCTCAGCACCCCCACGCCGCTGGTGCGATCGATGAAGATGCGGTTGCGCAGCACCAGGTTCTCGAGGTCCTTGATCGCCTTGAGCATGTCCTCGTGCAGGAACCGCTTGACGATCCCCTTGAACTGCTCCTCGTCGGGCAGGTCCTGCATCGCCCCGCCCACGCGCGTCCAGTCAGGGTGGTACCGCTGCCCCGAGATGTAGTCGCAGATGTCGTAGATCCGCTCGCGCGGGTTGAACGCGTAGAGGAAGCCCGTGAACGCCCCAAGGTCCAGCGCCGCCGCCCCCACGCACAGCAGGTGATCCTGGATCCGCCCCAGCTCCGCCATGATCGTGCGGATCACCTTGCACCGCGGCGTGATCTCGATCCCCAGCAGCTTCTCCACCGCGTGGTGCCAGCAGATGTCGTTGGAGATCGGAGACAGGTAGTTCATCCGGCTCACGATCGAGACGTACTGGTTGTAGTCGAGGTGCTCCCCCAGCTTCTCGAACCCCGAGTGCAGGTAGCCGATATGCGGCGTGCACCGGGCCACCCGCTCGCCGTCGAGCTCCAGCACCAGGCGCAGCGTTGTGTGCGTCGCCGGGTGCTGCGGGCCGAAGTTCAGCACCCACCGGTCGCCGGTGTCGATGTGCCCGGACAGGTACTCGGTGTTCTCGGCTTCAACAGTCAGGCCCTGCTCGGGCTTGAGGGTGTACGGCACGGCGTGGTCCTCGCGCAACGCGGTCGGGGGGTCGCAGACGCGATGGTAGGGGCCGCCCCCACCGCATGCCCGCGCCCCACGGGCTCACGCGCCCCCGAGGCTCGACGAGCGTCGGGTTATACTCGCCCGTGGTGCGGGATCGACTCTGGCCAGTGCTTGCCCGGCGGGCGTCCGCGGCCGTCTACCGGCGGTCCGGCCGCTACGGAGTCGCCCGCCGCCACGCCTCCCACTTCATCGATGCCGACGGCCGTCTCCTGCCGGAGCCGCGCCTGGAAGACCAGCTCGCCGTGGGTCTCGCGGACCGCCTGCCCGACCCGCTCGTCGTCATGCTCGGCGTCCGCGGAGTGCGGACCGTCGCGGCCTGCATCGCCCTCCCGGCGCGGGCCTGCGGAAGACTGATCGGCATCCGGCCGAAGCCGCCCGGAGAGACCGGGTGAGCACCCACCCCGTCACCCTGAGCGCCACGAGTGCGCGCGAGACCGCCGCCCCGTCGCCCTCGCGCGCCGACCTGGTCCGCGCCCGCCTGCTCGAGCAGCTCGCCGCGGCCAGCCCGTTCTGGCGCGGCGAGCGGGCCCTCCACGCCGTCGAGGCCAACCCGCGGCGCGTCCGCACCGATCCCGCCCACGCCCGCAACCCCCACTACCAGCTCGGCCTGCTCCTCGCCCCCGCCTACGCCGCCTTCTCCCGCCACGTGCTCGAGCACGCCGACCGCTACGACCGCGTCTATTTCCTCAGCCGCGAGGGCTGGATGTTCATGCGGATCTACCACCGCCTCGCCAGGGAGCTCGGGGTGGCCCCCCACAAGCCCCGCGGCACGTACCTCGCCGTCAACCGCAAGCTCAGCTTCATCGCCAGCATGGAGAGCCTCAGCATCGAGGAGATCGGGCGGATCTGGCGCCAGTACCCCGCGCAGTCGCTCCGCCGGCTGCTGAAGAACCTGAGCCTGCCGGAGGAGGTCTTTCTCCCCCTCGCCGCACGCCACGGCGTCGTCGACCCCGATCGCCCGATCTACCGCCCGCGGCTCAACCCATACTTCATGGCCTTCCTCGCCGACGCGGATGTGCAGCGCCAGTTCGCCGCGCGCCGCGACGAGCTCCGCGCCCTGCTCACCGACTACCTCCGCCAGCGCGGCTTCTTCAGCGCCGCCCGTGTCGCTGTCGTCGATGTCGGCTGGAAGGGCTCCATCCAGACCAACCTCCACCGCATGGCCGCGCGCGAGCCCGGCTGCCCGGAGCTGCACGGCTTCTACTTCGGCCTCCAGCACCGTCCCGCCCTCGATGCGCCCGGCTCGACCCGCCACGGCTTCTTCTGCGACACCCGCTCCTGGGACTGGCTCCAGTCCTGCATCCTCCGCAACAATTCGGTGTTCGAGATGTTCGCCACCGCGCCGCACGGCACCGTCGCCGGCTACGAGCGCGACGCCCGCGCCTGGGTCCACGCCCGGACGGAAGCGGAGCCCGAGGAACGGCGCAACTTCCGCGGGCGCTTCCGCGAGGTCTGGCGCGGCATCGACGACTGGCTCGCCGACTACCTCGACACCCCCGACGCCCTCGCCGCCACCGCCGCCGAGCTCCGCCCCGCCCTCCTCGACCGCCTCCGCCGCTACATCCTCTATCCCACCCGCGCCGAGGCCCGAGCCTTCCTGGAATACTCCCACGTCGAGAGCTTCGGCGTGTTCGAGGTCACGCGCTACGGGTTCCGCGGCTCGCGCCGGCGTCTGCTCACCGCCGGCCCGCCGTGGCGGCTGCCGCAGCGCGTGCTTGCCGCGCTGCGGGCGCAGCGCTGGCCCGAGGGCGTGTGCAAGCGATCCCGCGTCCCGCTCGCGACATTCCTCTTTGACGTGATCGACACGCGCCGATACACCCGCTGAAATCGCGAATCCCGTAACGGGTCCGGCGCACACGGCTCAGAGAGGGCCCCGGCAGTCCGCGCCCCCAAGACCGGACGAAAGACTCCGGTGCTTGCACCTGTTTCGCACGCCGAATACGATCAAACTGTTGATATCTGTTGGAACAACTATTGCCCGCCCCGCCGGCGAGGAGCCCCATCATGCCCCACCCCCGTCTCATCGTGTTCGCCGGGAGCACGCGCAAGGAGTCATGGAACCGCAAGCTTGCGTCGGTCGCGGCGTCGATGGCTCGGGACGCGGGGGCCGACGTCACGCACCTCGAACTCGCCGACTTCCCTCTCCCGCTCATGGATGAAGACCTGGAGGCCGCCGAGGGCCTCCCAGCCAACTGCCTCAAGCTCAAGGACTTGTGGAAGGTGCACGACGGCTTCATCGTGAGCTGCCCCGAGTACAACAGCTCCATCACCCCGCTCCTCAAGAACACGATCGATTGGCTCAGCCGCCCGCGCGAGGGCGAGAAGCCACTGGAGTGCTTCAAGGGCAAGGTCGCCGGGCTGCTCGCGGCGTCGGAGGGCGCCCTCGGCGGGCTGCGCGGCTTGGTCACGGTGCGATCGATCCTCGGGAATATCGGGGTGATCGTCGTGCCCGACCAAGTCGCCCTCACCGAGGCGAACAAGCGCTTCGGGCCGGACGGCGGCCTGGCCGACGCCGCGCAGGCCGCCCGCGTTCGCGCCGCCGTGGAGGCCACGGTCCGCGTGGCGGCGCTCCTTCGTCAGAGGTGAATCCGTACAAAATCCTTGCATTCATGGGTTTGATCGGGGCGGCGGATCAGGTACAGTGTCTGCATCCACGAACGGGCCGGGGGCGGGAGGCAAGCCCGAAGCCCGGGGTGAAAGAGCAGATGGCTGACGAAGGTTCCACAGCCGCGGAGCCTCCCAGTCCTGGGGGCCGGGCCGCGACACTCTCGATCGAGCTCGTCGATGATCGAGGCTTGACAGACGACCGCACGCGACGGTGGGTGGCGGAGCGCGCCCGCGCCGCCCTGGCCCCGCTCGGCTGCGCAGGGGAAGTCCGCGCCCGGATCGTCGCCGACGCCGAGATGGCCGAAGCCCACGAACGGTGGTCGGGAGTGCCCGGGACTACCGACGTTCTGACCTTCGACCTGCGCGAGGCCGAAGACGACCCGCTCGACGTGGACCTCCTCATCTGCGTCGATGAGGCCCTCCGTCAAGCCGGGGCCAGGGGAATCCCCGCCGAGCGCGAGCTCCTGCTCTACCTAATCCACGGCGTGCTCCATTGCCTGGGCTACGACGACCACGACGAGCCCGGCGCGGCGCGGATGCACGCCGAGGAGGACCGGCTGCTCGAAGCCGCCGGGATCGGCGCGACCTTCGCGGTCGCGCCCTCGCAAGGGATGCCGCAGCGCGAGGGGCGCGTCGCCCCGGCCGGCTCGCGGGCGAGAGGCAGCGCTTGAGCGGTTCCACGGGAGTCTTGCTGGCCTTGGCCGCCCTTCTGGCATCGGCGCTGTTCGCGTCGATCCACCTGTCGCTGAGGGCTCTGGTCCGCACCCGCCTCGCGGACCTCGCCGAGAGCTCGGGCGACGCCGGCCTCCAGCGCCGCGCCACCCGCATCCTGCAAGACGTTGAGGGCCACTGCGTCGCCATCGGCCTGCCGCGGATCATCTCGAACCTCCTGCTCGCGGCGGTGCTGGTGTTCTGGATCGCGGTCCCGACGCCGGAGACGGCCGGCCCGCTCCTGGCGCCGACGGCGGCGCACGTCGCGATCGCCCTGACCGTCTCGTCCGCGCTGCTCTGGATCTTCGGCTTCGTGCTCCCCAGCAGCCTCGCCAACCACGTCGGCGAGGAGCTGATCCTGCGCCTCTCGAGCGTGATACGCATCGTCTACGTCGTGATGCGCCCGGCGAACGGCTTCGTCCGCCTCGTGGACGAGATCGTCCGCCGCCTCGCCCGCGTGGACGAGGAGACCGACGCGGAGGTGCTCGAGGCCGAGCTGCTGAGCGTCGTCGAGGAAGGCCGCGCCGAGGGGCAGTTCGACGAGACCGAGCAGGACATGATCGAGGCGGTCGTCGAGTTCCGCACGACCACGGTCGAGGAGATCATGACGCCCCGCACGGAGATCAACGCCCTCGGCTACACCGACGACCTCGAGAAGATCAAGGCCTACGTGCGCGACAGCGGCCACAGCCGCACGCCCGTGTACGAGGAGAGCCTCGACCACATCGCCGGCATCCTCTACGCGAAGGACCTGCTCCGTTGGATGAGCGCCTGCGCGCCGGACGAACCCTTCAGCCTGCGCGAGATCCTGCGCCCCGCCGTCTTCGTCCCCGAGACCAAGACCATCCGCGAGCTGATGGGCGAGCTGGTCAGCCAGAAGGTCCACATCGCGATCGTGATCGACGAGTACGGCGGCACCGCCGGCCTCGTGACCTTCGAGGACATCGTCGAGGAGATCTTCGGCGAGATCCACGACGAGTACGAGGACGCTCAGCGCGAGACGCCCGTCATCGAGATCCACGAGGCCGAACGCGAGGCGACGATCGACGCCCGCATGCGCATCGACGACGCCAACGACGCGCTCGAAGAGATCAAGCTCGAGATCCCCGAGCACGAGGACTACGACACCGTCGCCGGCTTCGTCACCGTCCGCCTCGGTCGCATCCCCGAGGCCGGCGAGATGTTCCAGGCCGACGGCCTCTCGGTCGCCGTCCTCGAGGCCGAGCCCACCCGCGTGGTCCGCGTCCGCGTCAAGCCCAAGCCCGCCGAAGAGCCCGCCGCAAGCGCCGACGAAACCGCCGACCGCGCAGCCGCGAAGTAGCACCGGGCCTGTCTCTCTCTACCAGGCCCGAGCGCAATCTCGGGGTACCCCGCTCCTCCGGAGCGGCTCCATTGCTACTTCCCCTCCAAGCCTCGTTCATCTGCGGCGGGCGCCGCAGCGAGGCCAGAAGGAGTTGGAGAGCCAGAGCCGCCCCGGAGGGGCGGGGTACCCCGGACCCGGGCTTGCGCTCGGGGCTCGTAAAGGCAAGGGAGGCTGCCCCCAACTCTCCGTCTCTCCGTCTCTCGCCATCCCCCCCGCTCTACGATCCGGCCGCATGCCCCTCACCCTCTACAACACCCTCACCAGGCGCATCGAGCCCTTCGTCCCCGCCGACCCCGCGCGCGTCACCTTCTACTCCTGCGGCCCGACGGTCTACGACGACGCCCACATCGGCAACTTCCGCTCGTTCCTCGCCGCGGACCTGCTCCGCCGCTGGATCGAGAGCCCGCTGTGCGACCTGCAGCGGCCCGACGGCTCGATCCACAAAGGCCCACGCCAGGTCACCCACGTGATGAACATCACCGACGTCGGCCACATGACCGACGACGACGCGGCCGACGGCGCCGGCGAGGACAAGATGGAGGCCGCGGGGAGGCGGCTCGCCGAGGCCAAGAAGTCCGGCAAAGCCCACGAGCTGGACTCGATCGACCCGCGCGATCCCCGCGCCATCGCCGAGTACTACACCCGCCGCTTCGTCGAGGACGCCCGCAGGCTCGGCCTCAAGCTCGCCATCGAGGCCGAGAAGGACCCGAGCCTCATGCCCCGCGCAACGGCCAACGTGCCCGGCATGATCGCGATGATCGCGCGGCTCATGGAGAAGGGCTTCGCCTACCGCGCCGGCGACGCCGTGTACTTCGACGTGCAGCGG
>DASRXL010000081.1:0-9244 GCA_035654175.1 Phycisphaerales bacterium | reverse complement strand
CGCGCTGCTCCTCGGGGTCAGCGACGCGGAGGCTCGCAATGTCCGCACGGTCTTCGCCCGCCAGGGCCTCGCGCACGTCCTCGCCATCAGCGGCTTCCACCTCGCGGTGATGGCCGGCGCCGCCCTCTATGCCGTCCGGCTCACCGGCGACCGGGGGCGCCTCGAGCCGCTCATCGTCGCCGCGCTCGTCCTCCTGTATGTCGCCATCCTGCCGGTGCAGGCGCCGATCCTCCGCTCCGCGGCGGTGGTGCTCGCGTGGCTCGCCAGCGAGTCGCTCGGGCGGCGGTACGACCGGCGCGCGCTCCTGGCCTGGGTCGGCATCGGCGTGCTCGTGCTCCGGCCCATGGACCTCTTCTCCCTCGGCTACCAGCTCACGTTCGGCATCACCGCGGCCCTCGTCTGGCTCGGCGAGCCCGTGCACCGGCGCATGTTTCCCCCGCGTCTGGAGTTCCGGCGCGAGCCGGCCGACGCCTTCGAGCCGCGCTGGTGGCGCGACGGCGCCGCCCGCCTCGTCAGCGCGAGCGTCCTCTGCTGGGCCGTCGCCACCCCGCTCGTCGCGGCATCCGTCGGCGTCGTCAGCCCCGCCGCGGTGCTGTCCACGCTGGTCGTCGTGCCCGCCGTCACCGTCCTGCTCTGGGCGGGGTACGGCGCGCTGCTCGTCGGCATGGTTCTTCCCGCGTCCGGCGCGTGGGCCTTCGGGGCGCTCGAGCACATCGCCGCATGGACGGCCGCCGTCGTGCAGCTCTTCGATGGTCTGCCCGGCACCACCCTGTACGCGCCCCGGCTCTCGGCCGGTCTCACCGCCGCGCTCACCGCCCTGATCGCCTGGTGGCTCGCGCGCGGACGGCCGCGCAGCCCCGGCCTCTGGTCGGCGACCCTCCTCTGCGCGGGCTGGCTCGCCGGCGAGCTCTACGCCGCCGGGCGCACCCCGCGGGATGTGGCCCTCCGCATCGACACGCTGGACGTCGGCGACGGCACGTGCCACCTCGTGCGCCGGGGCCGGGAGTCGCTCCTGTGGGACTGCGGCTCGCTCAGCCCGTCGATCGGCGTGCGGACCATCCCGCGCGCCGTCCGTGCGCTCGGCGCCTGGCGCGTCCGCGATGTCGTCATCACGCACCCGAACTTCGACCACTACTCAGGCCTGCCCGACGCGATGGACCAGCTCGGCGTCCGGCGGGTGTGGGTCTCCCCCGAGTTTCTCGCGCGCGCCGAGCGTGATCCCCAGGGCGCCGCGGCGGCGTGCCTGGACCACCTCCGCGCCCGCGCCGTCGAGGTGCGCGCGCTCGCGGCCGGCGGGGCGATCCCGCTCGGCGACGCAGCCCTCCGGGTCCTCTCCCCGCCGCCCGGGGCCTCATTCGCCGAGGACAACGACCACTCGCTCGTCGCGCGCCTCGCCGTGCCGACCGAGGGCGGCGAGCGCGTCGCGATGTTCTGCGGCGATATCCAGCGCGAGGCCATGGCCGCGCTGATGACCCCAGACGCCGAGCTCCGCGCCCACGTGCTCGAGCTGCCCCACCACGGCAGCGTCCACGCCACGTCGCTGGACTTCGTCGCCCGCGTGGACCCCGGGTTGGTGCTCCAATCGACCGGCCCCTCGCGCGCCGGCGACATCCGCTGGAACGAGCTCCGCCAGGGGCGGCGGTGGTGGATGACGGCCGAGGACGGCGCGGCGTGGGTCGAGATCGGGAGCGACGGCGCGATCACCAGCGGCTCGGTGCGCCGGTAGCGCGGGCCCCGCACACGCCGACTCACGGCCGCCCCGCCCCCAGCCCGCTCAGCTCCCTCGCGTCCTCCGCGCGCTGGTCCTCGCGGATGTGCGCCGTCATCAGCGTGATCGCCGCCTCGCGGTAGTCGCCGCCCTCGCGCGCCACCCGGCGGCCCACGTGCCACAGCGCGTCCACCGCGGCGCCGTCGGCCGCGTCCTCGGCGGAGAGCGCGCCGTACGCACGCAGGAACTCCTCGTCCATCCCCGTCCTGAAGAGCGGGAAGAGCGCGGCCCTGGCCAACTGGGGCTTGATCGCCTCCGGCCGCTCGCGCAGCACCGCCGCGAAAAGCCGCGCCGCGTCGCCGTCGCGCCCGAGGATTGCCAGATCCGCGGCCGCCCTCGCGTACTCCTGCTCACCCGCCGCGGACTTCATGCTCTCCTCGACGTCCTCCGCCCCATCGACCGGCGGCTCCGGCGCCAGGCGCGGCGCGTCCGGCGCGTGCGCCAGGAGCGGGTCGGCGAGCACGGCGATCCGCCAGATCGGCCGGTCGGGCACGCGCACCGCGGCCCCCAGCGCGGCCCCGCTCATGAGCCTCGCCGCGACGGTGGGCGTGGGCACGAACCCCTGCAGGAACGGCTCGTGGACCGAGCCGACATACGCGTACACGCCCCGCTCGAGCCATCGCCCCGCCACCGTCTCCCTCCGTCCGGGCGCGACCGCGGACCATGAGTGCACCATGTGCATCGCGCTCGGCGCGTCGAGCATGGGGATGTCCCCCGCCTGGGCCCGGCCGCTGCCGAGATCGAACCACGAGCGGTTGCCGCTCGAGTTGACCATGATCAGGTCGCCGCGCACGGGCCGCTCCGCGCGCAGCTTCCAGTCTCCCAGCGTGTTCCGCGGCTCGTCGTCCACGGTGGCGAAGAGCCCGGCCTCGGTCAGGATCTTCCCCGCCGCGGTGCAGTCCCACTGCCCCCACGGCTCCGCGGAGCCGTAGCCGTCGAACAGCCAGGCGGTCCGCAGGCGCAGGAACAGCGTGCACATGGCGCGGTACGCCGCGTCGGGCTCGGAGCCGAAGACCTGTCCGGCCCAAGCCCACCGGCCCTGCGCCCGCCGTCCGATGAGGTCTGTGGTGGCGATGAACTCCTCGGGCGAGGTCTGCACGCGCCCGGGCAGGCCGGCGCAGATCGTCACCGCGTCGATCGCGTCGCCGAGCCCGTTCCACGGGAGCTTCGTCTCGGCACAGAATTGCTCGATCTGGCCGATGAACGGCTCGATCTCCTCGGCCGTCATCGGCGCGTCCACCGCCAGCTTGGGCAGCCGCGCCCACATGATCGGCTCCCCACGCCCCGCCGCCAGCGCCAGCGCCGCTGTCCAGGCCGCGTCGCGGTCGTCGGCCACGATCACCCCCGGCGGCTCCCGCCCGGCCGTGAGCCACACGGCCATGAGCGCGCCCGCGCGGTCGCGCTCGCCCTCCCCGACGCCCCAGGAGCGCGCCAGCGCACCGTCCGCGAGGTCGCGGGCCCCCTCGATCGCCCGGCGCGGGCGGAGCGCCGCGCCGGTCGGCGCCTGCTCCGACTTCCACCGCACCACCCGCTCCGGCCGGAAGCCGCGCACGAAGCGCGCGACGTTCTCCCCCGCTCCCCACGACCCGTCGTCGATGAGCACAGGGAAGATCGCCGCCGGCGTCCAGCGGGCGATCGCCTCCGCGTAGCTCGCCGGGTCGGGCACGATCACCAGCGCCGGGATCACGCCGCGCGCCGCGAGCGCCTGCCCCGCGCGCCGCCCCAGGCGCACCGCGAGATCCGCCTCCGCCTGCGCGCCGTCGCCGGGGGAACCGGGCTGCGCCTGTTGGGCCGTGGCGGGAGTGACCAGCGCGGCGAGCAGCATGGCGGTGACGTATCGCATCGCCACACTGTACCCCCCGCGTACACTCTGGCCGCATGCCGAGCCAGAGCAAGGCACAATTCCTCGAGCTCGTGGCCCGCGAGCGGGGGGGCGCAGCGCCCGACGCCGTGCTCGCCGTGCCGATCGCCGTGCGCCTGCTCAGCGACCAGCTCACGCCCGTGCTCTGCTACCGCCGCCTTGTCGCGCCGGACGAGCGCACCGCCCCCTCGTTCCTGCTCGAGTCGGTCGAGGGCGGCGAGCGCCAGGGACGCTACTCGATCCTCGGCGCCCAGCCGATCGTCGAGGTCGTCGCCTACGGGCACGCCGTGCGCGTCACCGACCACAACGCCGGCACGCGCAGCGAGGGCGAATCGGCCAACCCCCTGCTCGCGCCGCGCCACCTCACGCGGCGCGTCCGCCTCGTGCACCCGCCCGCCCGCTCGCAGCGCGAGGAGCTGCCCCGCTGCCCGCTCGGCGGCTGGTTCGGATACGCCAGCTACGACACGGTGCGCTACGCCGAGCCGGAGAAGCTCTCCTTCGCCCGCGCGCCCCGCGACGACCGCGCCCTCGCCGACCTGCACTTCGCCCTCTACGACGGCGTCGTCGCCTTCGACCACGTCGCCAAGCTCGTCCACGTGGTGCAGCTGGCCCTTGTCGATCCGGCGGACGACGCCGGCGCGGCGTACGAGGGCGCGATCGCCAAGCTCGAGGCCCGCATCGACCGGATCCAGCGCCACTCCAAGCCGCTGCCGTCGGGGCGCGTCGGCGCCGAGCCGCCGCTCGCTCCGATGCCCTCCAATACCACCCGGGCCCAGCACGCCGCCATGGTCGAGCGGGCGCTCGAATACGTGCGGGCGGGCGACATTTTCCAGGTCGTCATCGGCCAGCGCTTCGAGCGCCGGAGCCCCGCCGATCCCTTCGACGTCTACCGCGCGCTCCGCGCCGTCAACCCCAGCCCCTACATGGTCTACATGCAGTGCGAGGGGTGCATCCTGGTCGCCTCCAGCCCGGAGATCCTCTGCCGCGTGCGCAGGTCGCCGGGTAGACCGGCCCTCCTTGGCGGTTCCGGAGAGCCGGAGGGCTCGCCGCAATCCCCGAGCCCCACGCTCCAGATCACCAACCGCCCGCTCGCCGGCACCCGACGGCGCGGCGCGACGCCCGAAGAAGACCTCGCCCTCGAGCGCGAGCTGCTCGCCGATCAGAAAGAGTGCGCCGAGCACGTCATGCTCGTCGACCTCGGGCGCAACGACGTGGGGAAGGTCGCCCGCGCGGGCACCGTCGAGCTCCCCTCCATCATGGAGGTCGAACGCTACAGCCACGTCATGCACATCTCCTCGACCGTCACCGGCGTGCTGCGCGAGGGGCTCGACGCCTGGGACGCGCTCGTGGCCACGCTCCCCGTCGGCACCATCTCCGGCGCGCCCAAGATCCGCGCCATGCAGATCATCGACGAGCTCGAGCCAGTGCGCCGCGGCCCGTACGGCGGCGGCATGGGCTACATCGCCCTCGACGGCCAGATGGATATCGCCCTCGCCCTGCGCACGATCGTCGTGCCGACGGGTGGCACGGCTGTCCCGGCCGTGCATGGGGGCAAGCAGACCCACTCCTCTGAGGGCCGAGCCGCCTGGACCTACCACATCCAGGCCGCCGGCGGGATCGTCGCCGATTCGCAGGCCGAGCCCGAGTACATGGAAACCGTCAACAAGGCCGCGGCCCTGGGGCGCGCGATCGACCTGGCGGAGGCGGCGTTCGCGCCGGCCCGGACCTGAGCCGCCCATACAATCCGCGCGTGAGCGAAGCCCCCGCCCCACCCCCCGCTCCCCCCAAGCGCAAACCCGCGAAGCCGGCGCCCCGCGTCAGACCCGACACGAAGGACAAGCCGAAGACCGACCAGCCCCGCCAGTGGAACGTCGTCCTCCTCGACGACAACGACCACAGCTATGAGTACGTCATGGCGATGGTCCAGACACTCTTCGCCCATCCGCTGGAGAAGGCGTTCCAGATCGCGAAATCCGTGGACACCCAAGGCCGGGCGATCTGCCTGACGACGCACAAGGAGCACGCCGAGCTGAAGCGCGACCAGATTCTCGCCTTCGGCAAGGACAAGCTCATCGCCTCCTGCAAGGGATCGATGAGCGCGATCATCGAGCCGGCGGACTTTGGAGATGACGAGAGCGGCCACGAGGGGTGAGGGGGTGAGTTCGCATACCTGCGCCGCATTCTGTGCAACCCGCAGCGCTCCCGACTTGCAAAACCACTTCGCTGCCTCGCTGCCTCGCTGCCTCGCTGCCTCGCTGCCCTCAACCGCCCATCAGCTCCCCCAACTCCGCCCTCCTGCCAAACCGCTCCGCCATCCCCGGATCGTGGCTCACGCACAGGAGCGCCGCCCCGCTCTCGCGGCAGGCCGCCTGGATCAGGTTCATCGCACCCGCCGCGTTCTCCGGGTCCAGGCTCGCGGTCGGCTCGTCGGCCAGCACCAGGCGGGGCCGGCAGGCGACCGCCCGCGCCACGGCCACCCGCTGCTGCTGCCCGATCGAGAGCCGCTCCGGCGGCGCGTCGGGCCGCTCCACTCCGAGGTGTTCCAGCAGCTCGTGCGCGCGCTTCGAGTGCTCCGACCGCGGGATGTCGCTGAACATCATCGCGAGCATCACGTTCTCCGCCGCGCTGAACCCCTGCAGCAGGTTGAACGTCTGAAAGATCATCCCCACGGCGCGCCCGCGGAACTCGTCCCGTGCGTGCCCGCGCAGCGCATGCATGTCCTGCCCGTGCACCAGCACCCGCCCGCCGCTCGGCTCCATGAGGCCCGCGACCAGGTACAGGAGCGTGCTCTTGCCGCGCCCGGACGGGCCCGTCAGGAGCGCCTGCTCGCCGTCGGCCAGCTCCAGCGACGCGATGTCCACCACCCAGTCCGTCCCGTCCGGGTAACGGTACTTCAGCCCCTCGATCTTCAGCGCCGGCACATCGTTCATCCTGCATCCTCCCGCCGCGGCATCCTATCGGACGGCCCGCCGGGGCGATCGGCGCCCCGCCCCTTGACTCCGCCCCCGCGCCCGGCCACAATGCCGCGTCCATGCAGTGCGCCCGCGTCCATCACCCCCGCCATCATCACCACGCCACGAGCGTGAGCCGGTGACGGTGCGGCCAGAGCGACGCGAGTAGCGAGGCCAAATCCGACGACGCCGGCTCCGGTCGGCGTCGTGTTGCTTTTGCGGCACGCGACCCCGCCCGGACCGGCTCAGAGCCAGACCGCCCGACGGAGTCCGCCACGTGTCAAGCCACCAGCCCGCCCTCCGCCTCCCCGCCCCAGAGGCGCCGTCCCGCGCCGACACCCTCCGCCTCGGCATCCCGAAGGGGCGCATGTACGAGGGCGTGGTCGCGCTGCTCGGGGGCGCGGGAATCCGTCTCGCCGCCAGCGAGCGCGGGTACCGCCCCCGCGTCTCGCTCGAGGGCGTGGAGACCAAGATCCTGAAGCCCCAGAACATCGTCGAGATGCTCGACGCCGGGACCCGCGACCTCGGCTTCGCCGGCGCCGATTGGGTCGCAGAGCTCGGCGCCGACGTGGTCGAGGTGCTCGACACCGGCCTCGACCGCGTCCGCATCGTCGCCGCCGCGCCGGCGTCGATTCTCGTCGACGGCGCGCTCCCCCGCCGCCGGCTCGTGGTCGCCGCGGAGTTCGAGAGGCTCGCCCGGCGCTGGATCGGGGCCCGCGCCCTCGACGCCACCTTCGTCCGTTCCTACGGGGCCACCGAAGTCTTCCCGCCTGAAGACGCCGACTGCATCGTCGATGTCGCCGCGAGCGGCGCGACGCTCCGCGCCAACGACCTCACCATCGTGGACGAGCTGATGACCTCCTCGACGCGACTCTTCGCCGGCCGCCGCGCCTGGGAACACCCCGCGAAGCGCAAGCGCATCGAGGACCTCGCCCTCGTGCTCCGCTCCGTGCTCGACGCGCGTGCCCGCGTGATGCTCGAGCTCAACGTGAGCGCCGGTCGGCTCGACGCCGTCGTCGCCGTGCTCCCGTGCATGCGCCACCCCACCATCTCTCCCCTGCACGGCGACGGCGGCTTCGCCGTCAAGGCGGCCGTGCCGCGAGACCGCCTCGCGAGCCTCATTCCGCTGCTCAAGGACGCCGGCGGCGCCGACATCGTCATCAGCCCGATCGGGCAGGTGGTGCCGTGATGACGAATCCCCGGGTACCGCGCCCGGCCTCCCGTCTCACCGCCCTCACGGCCTACGCGCCACCCGGCGTTCGAGATTCCAAATCCCAAGGCCCAAATCCAAGATCTCAAATCTCAGATCTTGAATCTCGGAAGTCGTGTCTCAGACCCCTCAAGCTCGACGCGAACGAGGGCCGCCTCCCCGACGACGCCCTCCTCGACCGCCTCCGCGCGATCGACGCCGACGCGCTCCGCCGCTACGCCAGGCCCGCGGCGTTGGAGGCCAAGCTCGGTGCGACGCTCGGCATCGACCCTTCCGGCATCGTCGTCACCGCCGGCGCCGACGACGCCCTCGACCGCCTCTGCCGCGCCACGCTCGAGCCCGGGCGCTGCGCGATCCTCACCGACCCCACCTTCGAGATGCTCCCCCGCTACGCCCGGCTCGCCGGCGCCAAGCCGATCGAGATCCCCTGGCTCGACCGGCCCTTCCCGGCGGGCGAGATCGAGCGGGCGATCGACGAGCGCACGGGCGCGGTCTTCCTCGTCACGCCCAACAACCCGACCGGCGCCGTCGCCCGCGCCGCCGAGATCGTCCGCATCGCCGAGCGCGCCCCAGCCAGCGTCGTCGTCGCCGACCTCGCGTACGTCGAGTTCGCCGACGAGGACCCGACGCCCGCGCTGCTCGGGCTGCCCAACGTCGTCATGACCCGCACCTTCAGCAAGGCCTGGGGGCTCGCCGGCCTGCGCGTCGGCTACGCGATAGGACCGGCCCACATCATCTCCTGGCTCCGCGCCGTGGGTCACCCCTACCCGACCTCCTCCGTCGGCCTCGCCCTCGCCGGTGCGGCACTCGATCTCGATCACTCCGGCAACGACGCGTACATCGCTCAGGCCAAGCGCGAGCGCCGCGACCTTGCCGCCCTCCTGCGCTCGCTCGGCGCCGACGCCGCGGATTCGCAAGGCAACTTCGTCCTCGCCCGCGTCCCGGAGGCGTGGGCCCTCGCCGACGTCCTCGCCGCCCGCGGCATCCACGTTCGCCGCTTCGCCCGCGGCTCCACCCTTGCCGACCGCCTCCGCATCACCTGCCCCGGCGACCCCGCCGACTTCGACAGCCTCACCCGGGCGCTCCGGGAGGTCCTCAGATGAACGCAGAGTGCGCAGAGAAGAACGCAGAGGCCGCAGAGAAAGACCGGAACGCGAAGAGCACGAAGAACGCGGAGCGAAGCTTTGAGGTGCTCATCAGCTGCATGACTCCGCGCCCTTCGCCTCCTTCGCGCTCTTCGCGTTCATGTCATCCCCTCTCTGCGCACTCTGTGCTCTTCTCTGCGTCCTCTGCGTTCTCTGGATGCTCTGAGTTCAAAGGAATCTCCGCATGACCCGCACCGCCTCCATCTCCCGCAAGACCAGGGAAACCGAGATCGTCCTCACGCTTAACCTCGACGGCGCGGGCGCCGTCCGCGTCTCGACCGGCGTCGGCTTCCTCGACCACATGCTCAC
>DASRXL010000080.1:0-11270 GCA_035654175.1 Phycisphaerales bacterium | reverse complement strand
GCCGCCTCGACACTCGGCCCGGACGCCCTCGCCCCCACCGAGCTCGCTGACGAGCACCCCTCCCGCTCCCGCATCGACAAGATCCGCACCGACGACGTCCAAGCCGCGGCCAGCGCCCTCCTCGCCCGCCGCCCCGTCCCTTGACCGCCTCCCCCGCCCACCTACCATCGGAGGCTGCCGGGCGGCCCCACCCCCCGCCCCCCCAGCGACATTTCGGGGGCGTAGCTCAGTTTTGGTAGAGCGCTTCCATGGCATGGAAGAGGTCGTGAGTTCGAGTCTCATCGCCTCCACTTGAGCGCACACGCCGCGGGCCGGATGGCTTGCGGCGGTTGTGTTTTTGGGTCGGGCGGGGGCGGGGGGATGTCCGTGGAAGTGCGTTGACATACGCACCCGGATGCACGAGTATGGGGGGCGGGGCTCTCTGGAAGCCCGGGCGGGCGAGGGAACGCCTACCGGTTGGGTCAGGTTGGGCACGCGGCTTAGGGGCCTGGATTGCACGACGGGTGGCGGTCGGCGCTCGCGGGGGCGCGGCACTGCTCGCCGGGGTTCGCTCGCCGCACCGCCTCGGGAGGATGGCACCATGAAGCTCACGTGGATCGCGGCTGGGGTGCTTTCGGCCGGCGCGGCGGCATCGGCGGGGGCGCAGGGGTGCGAGACCTGGCTCCAACGGTTCGGCACGAGCGACCTTCAGGGGCAGATCCGGGACGCCGTGGTGTTCGACGATGGCGACGGCCCTGCGATCTTCGCCGGCGGAGACTTCACGTCCACGGCGCAGGGGGCGGCGCCGATCGGGGCGGTCGCGGCGTGGCGCAACGGGCGCTGGGAGCCGCTCGGCGAGGGCGGGATCGACCTCGATCAGCCCGGCCACTCGGTGCGCGCGCTCGAGGTGTTCGACGACGGGCGGGGGGACGCGCTCTACATCGCCGGTGCGTTCGAGACGGTCGACGGGATCGCGATGAACTCGATCGTGCGCTGGGACGGGAGCACGTGGGAGAGCCTCGCCGGGGGGCTCACGGACGACAACGGCGAGCCCAACGTGTGCCTGGCGCTGTGCGCGTTCGACGACGGGGGCGGTGCGCAGCTCTACGCGTGGGGCAGGTTCTCGCGGGCGGGCGGGGTGGCCGCGGACGGGTTTGCGCGCTGGAACGGCGTGGCGTGGGAGGCTCTGAACGACGATCTGGGGAACGGCTCCCCGAACGACTACGTGGTGCGCGACATGGCCGTCTTCGACGACGGCGGCGGGCCTGCGCTGTACGCGGGCGGCAACTTCGGTGCTTCGCGCGGCCACCTGACCAGCGGCGTGGCGAGGTGGGGCGGCTCGGGCTGGCTCGCGCTGGCGCAGCCGTTGCCGAGCCTCGGCAACAACGACGACGTGATGGCGCTGGAGGTCGGGGACTTCGGGCAGGGCGAGTCTCTCTTCGTCGGAGGCGCGATCGAGGCGCGACTCACGGACGAGATCACCGAGGGCGTTCTGGAATGGACGGGGACGGAGTGGCTCGCCGTCGGCACGGGCCTGGCGGGCCAGGATGCCGGAACGACGGAGGTGTACGCGCTTCTATACGCGACGGGCGGCGACGCGCCGATGCTCTACGCGGGCGGGCGGTTCGACGCGAGGTGGCTCGGCGCCGATGTCCAGATCTCCCGGTGGGACGGCGTGCAGTGGGCGGCGATGGACTTCGGCCTGCAGGATCGGGTGTATTCGATCGTGGAGCACGCGGAGGGCGGCGGGGAGCCGACCGTGTGGGCGCTCGGCGGCTTCCAGGGCAACACCCGCGTGCCGTCGCCGAACCTGATCGAGTGGGAGGGGGAGAACTGGGCGGCGGCGGGGCGCGGCTTCGCGAACCTCACCGTTCACTCGCTCGCCCCGTTCACCGACTCGATCGGGCCGGCGCTCTTCGCCGGGGTTTCGCAGCAGTTCCACTATATCGCGCGGCTCGACGAGGAGGGCTGGATCGGCTATCCCGGGCTGCGCAACCCGGCGAGCGAGCTCAAGAGCATCGACCTGGGCGACGGCGAACGCCTCTACGCGGCGTTCGAATCGGGGGGCGACACGGACCCGGCGCTCGCGGTGCTGGACGGATTGGCCTGGCAGGATCTGGGCAGCACGCTCTTCCGGGGCGGCATCGAGAGCGTGGAGGCCTTCGACGACGGCTCGGGCGCCCAGCTCTACGTGGGCGGCGGCTTCGGCGGGGCATGGGGGGCGTATTCGCAGGGCGCGACCGTGCGTATCGGCGATGCGTGGCTGGCGATGCAGGGGTTGGACGACGAGGTGCTCGACTGGGCCGTGTTCGACGACGGGACGGGCGAGGCGATCTATGCGGCGGGCGCCTTCCAGACGGTGGACGGGAATCCGGGCCGCGGGGTGGTGCGGTGGACCGGATCGGCGTGGGAGTGCGTGGGCGGCGGGCTGAGCGCGACGGCCAACGCCCTCGAGGTGTACGACGATGGGACGGGGGCGGCGCTGTACGCGGGCGGCCGGTTCAGCGTGGCGGGGGACAACGGCGCATCGTGGGGCGTCGCCAGGTGGACGGGGACGCAATGGGAGGCGCTGGGGGACGGCCTGGGCGCGAACGCGCAGGTGTTCGACCTGCTGGTGCACGACGACGGCGCCGGCGTCAGGCTCTACGCCGCGGGCGCATTCGCCACGGCCGACGGCCAGCCGGCGCGGGGCATCGCCGCGTGGGACGGCGCGGCGTGGAGCCCTGTGGGGACGGGCGTGGGCATCAACACCGGGGATATCCGTGCGCTGGCGGCGTTCGACGACGGCTCCGGGCCGAAGCTCGCGGCGGGGGGGACGTTCAGCTCGATCGATGGGGTTCTCGCGTCGCGGATCGCGGCTTGGGACGGCTCGGCGTGGGCCTCTATCGGGAGCGGCACAGACGACCACGTGTACGCCCTCGCGGTGTTCGACGACGGCGCCGGGGAGGCGCTGTTCGCGGGCGGCGCGTTCCGCTTCGCCGACGGGCAGTTCTCGCCGCGGGTCGCGCGGTGGAACGGGTCGGTCTGGGATCGCGTGGGCAGCATCGATGACCGGAGCGGCCGGCGGGTGTACGCGCTCACGGTCTACGACGACGGCTCGGGGCCCAAGCTCTACGCGGGCGGCGATTTCCAGCGGGCCGACGGCGTGTCGGTGGAGAACGCCGCGGCGTGGGACGGCGAAGAGTGGACCAAAGCACCGGGCGCCAACAACCAGATCCTTTCGCTGAAGCAGCTGACATATCAGGGTGGAGAAGCGCTCGGGATGGGCGGGCACTTCTATCTTGCTGGGGGTTCCGACTTCCGGGGCATCGCCCGCATGGGAGACACGGGCGTGTGGGAAGGGATCCCGGACGCCGGGCTGGACGGGGCGGTCCTGGACCTGCTCTCGGTGGACGACGGAACTCCGTCGCTCTATGTCGGCGGGACCTTCCTCGCGCCGGGCGAGCATGTCGCGCGGTTCGACGGCGCGGCGTGGCATCGGCTGGGCGACGGGTTCAATCTGGCGGTGATGGACCTCGAGTTGTTCGACGACGGCACCGGCCCGGCCGTCTACGCCGCGGGCGAGTTCACCTCCTCGGGAACGAACTCGGCCCTGCGCGTGGCGAAGTGGGACGGCGCGGCATGGGTTCAGGTCGGGGGCGGCATCGCGGATGGGGCGGTGTTCAGCCTGTCCGTGCATCAGTCCGCGCAGGGACCGTGGCTGGTGGCGGTCGGGAGCTTCACCACGGTCGCGGGGATGCCCTCACAGGGAGTCGCGGCGTGGGACGGAGCGCAGTGGATCCCGTTCGACCCGGGGCTCGACGGCATCGGGCTCACGTCGACGACGGTGCAGGAGGACGGTGGGCCGGTGCTGCTGGTGTCGGGCGACTTCGGGGTCGCGGGGACCACGGTCGCGGGGTCTCTGGCGGCGTGGGGACCGTGTCCGCCGGAGCCCTGCGTGGCGGACTTCAACGGCGACGGGAGCGTGAACACGCTGGATGTGCTCGCGTTCCTCAACGCCTGGAACGCGCGCGATCCCGCGGCGGACATCAACGGCGACGGCAATATCAACACGCTGGACGTGCTGGCGTTTCTGAACGCGTGGACCGCGGGGTGCTAGATCGCGGGTGCGCCGGTCGGCGGGATCTTGGAACGGAGGGGCCGATGAGCGCGAGAATTGAGTTTCCCTTTCGGCGGTTCGGGCTCGTCGCGTGCGCCGTCGCCGCGGCTCCGGCCCTGGCCCAGACTCCGTCGGGCTCGGTGCTGCGGCTCGCGCGGCTCGGGGGGCAGGCGGTTGAACCGAGGGCGATCTCCGGCGACGGGCTCTGGATCGTGGGCGGCGCGCACAACGGCTCGGGCTGGCAGGCGGCGGTATGGTCGAGCGCGGACGGATCGGTGCTCATCCCCGCCGATTCGGAGGGCGCGACGTACGCGTGCGTCTCGCATGACGGGTCCACGATCGGCGGCTCCTACTTCGGGGCGGCCACGCTGTGGAGAGGCGGGGTGCGGGAGTCTCTGCGGATCGGCGGCTCTGTGGACGCGGTCTCCGGGTCGGGTGAGTTCGCGGTCGGCGAGGGTCTTGGGCCGCACAGCAATCCCGAGGCGTTCCTGTGGTCTGCGCAGACTGGCGTGGTGTGGCTGGGCGCTGCGCCGAGCGACGAGAGCTCGCGGGCGAGCGACGTGTCCGAAGATGGGCGCGTCGTCGTGGGCCAGCGACGGAACGACTTCGGGTCGACCACTGGATTCGTCTGGACGGCCGAGTCGGGGATGGTTGAACTGCAGGAGCGGGAGCAGAGTGCGAACGAGCGGCTCGTGCTGGCGACCGAACTCTGCGAGCTCGGCGGCCGGATCTTCGGCACCTCCCCGCGCACGGATCACAGCAGCGACGACGGGATCGCCTTCTGGGACGTCGGCGCCAAGAGCTTGGTGAAATACGGGCCGCTCGACGACGCGGAGACATTCGGCATCGTGCTCGACGTCATCCCGTCGGGCGCGCTCGGCGTCGGCCGGAGCGAGGCGGGCATCGAAGACCGCGCGGTGATCTGGGACCAGCTCGCCGGGCCCCGATCGCTGCAGGAGGTCGCGAGCCGGCAGTTCCGCGTCGACCTCTCGTTCTGGCTTCTGGAGACGGCGGTCGGCATCTCCGATGACGGGCGAGTCATTGTCGGAACCGGCTGGTACGGCGGATTCGCCCAGCAGGGCTACGTGCTCACCCGTCCGGTGCGCCGCCTCGCCCCGGCGCCCCCTCCCTGACGACGCGAGCAGATGGGGCGGCGGGAGCCGCGCCCGCGGCGGGTGAGGGCGGCTGGGCGCTGCGGGTATACTCCCCCGCGACCCCCCGATGGACGCGCCGCGTCGGAGCGGCGCCGGAGAACCGGATGCCCGCCGCCCTGAGACACCTGATCATGCTGCTGCTGGTGGCGGCGCAGGCGGTGCTCGGCTCGAGCCGGTCGGGCGCGATGTGTCTAGGGGGCGCGGGGTGCACAGACCCGACCGGGGCGGCGGCCTTCGGAGCCACCGCCGCGCTCGGCGCGCCGGGCTGCTCACATTCCGGCAGTTCCGGGCACGGTCCGGCGCCCGTCGAGCCGCACTCCGAGCATGAGGACGAGTGCCCGTGCATCGACGTCTCGGCGCCGGTGGCCCGCGCGACCGAGTGGCGCCCGGGCGAGGGTCTGAGCCGGCAGGCGGTGGCGTCGGCGATCGCTCCGGCGGCGCTTGGATTCACCGGCGTGGAGGCGCCTGCGGCGCGCCCGAGCACGCGCTCGGCGCAGCGGCCGCCGTGGCCGGGCTCGGCGCTGCGCACCACCCGGCTCCTCATCTAGTCCGTCCGCGCCCCGCGTGCGCCCGGGAGCGGCTCCCGGGGCGCTGTGGCATTGGTGCGGCTCGCGCCGATTGGGCGCGACGGCCGCGGCGGCATCGGACTTCCCGAGGAGCATCCCGTGACCTGGATCCGGATGGGGCTCGCGCCGGCGGCGGCGCTGGCCTCGCTCGCTGGCTGTGAGACATACACGGCGTGTCCGCTCGACTTGGCGGCGCACCGCGGGGCATGGCTTGCGCGCACGCCGGCGGACGAGGGGGTCGCGGTGTTCGCGCGCCGGCTCGCCGAGCCGGGGGATGCGGCGCGGGGCGGGTTCGACCCGGCGGACGGGCTGTCGCTCCGGGAGGGCGAGGCGGTGTCGCTCTTCTTCAATCCCGACCTGCGCATGGCGAGGCTGCGGGCCGAGGGCGTGGGGGAGAGCGCGACGTACGCCGGCCTGTGGGCGGATCCCGGGCTGGGGGTGGACGCGGAACGCGTGATCGAGAGCGTGGCGGAGCCCTGGGTCGTCGGGGCATCGATCGGGATCACGCTGCCGATCTCGGGGCGGCTGGAGGTGGAAGAGGCGCGGGCGGACGCGGCGCACGCCGCGGCGCTGCGGCGGGTGGCGGAGCTCGAGTGGGGCACGCGGCGGTCGGTGCGCCGTGCTTGGCTCGGGTGGTCGGCGGAGCGGCGGCGGGCGGAGCTGGCGCGCGAGCTGATGTCGCGGCTGGAGCGGATCGGCGGCATCGTGCGGGGGCTCGCGGACGCCGGCGAGCTGAGCCGGATGGAGGCGCGGCTGTTCTGGATCGAGGGCTCGATGCGCCGCGCAGAGCTGGGCGCGGTCGAAGCGCGGGAGCGGGAGCTGGAGCTTGGGCTGCGCGCGCTGATGGGGCTGGCTCCGGGCGCGCCCTTGGAATTGACGCCGGCTCCCCTGCTCGGCGCCGCCACGCCGACGCCGATCTCGGCCGATGCGGAGCTCATCGAGCGCAACCCGACGCTGGCGGCGCTGCGGGCGGAATACGAGGTGGCGGAGCAGGGGCTGCGGCTGGCGGTGCGCGAGCAGTATCCCGACATCACGATCGCGCCGGGCGGGGGCGTGGACGACGGCGACTCGCGGGTGACGCTCGGCGTGTCGCTTCCGATCCCGCTGTGGAATCGCAACCGGCGGGCGATCGCGGAGGCGACGGCGGATCGCGAGATGGCGCGGGCGGCGTTCGAGACGGGGTATGAGCGGCTCGCGGCCGAGCTGGCGGCGGCGGTGGCGGCGCACGACGCGGCCGCGGCGCGGCGCGCGGCGCTGGAGGCGGAGGTCGTTCCGCTGGTGGAGGCGCAGGACGCGGAGGCGATGCGGGTGGCGGAGCTGGGCGAGGTGGACGCGCTGCTGATGCTGGAGAGCATGACGAGGCTGTACGACACCAAGTCGGCGCTGATCGAGGCGCGGCTCGCCGAGGCCCTGGCCGCGGCTCGTGTCGAGGAACTGGTGGGCCCCGCGAAGGACCAGGATCGGGAACCGGCGCCCGGCGCGGCGGAGCGGCCGGCGGGAGGGCCGGACGAATGAACAGGATCTTCGCGCTCGCGCTCGTGCCGGTGCTGGCGGCTCTTCCGGCCTGCCGCGAGCGGCCCGATGCGGACGCGCCCGGCGCCCGGGCGCCGGAGAGCGCGCCCGCGCCGACGAACCGGGTCGATGTCCCGGCGGCGGTGCGGCAGAACCTCGGGATCACGTTCGCGCGGGTGGAGCGGCGGGCGGTGGCGCGCACACTCCGTTCGCCGGGCAGGTTCGAGCTCTTGCCGAGCGCGCGCCGCGAGTATCACGCGCCCCTGGGTGGGCGCGTGGAGCTGCTGGTCGAGCAGTTCGCGGAAGTGCGCGAGGGCACGCCGCTGTATCGGCTTGATTCTCCGGGCTGGAGGGGTCTGCAGCGGGAGATCGCCGAGGCGGAGGCCTCGGTCCGCAGTGCGGAGGCCGAGCAGGCGAGCACGCGCCCGCTGCTGGAGGCGCATGCTCGCCACCGGGAGAGCCTGGAGGCGAGCGTCGCGCTCTGGAGCGGGCGGGTCGAGCAGCTCGAGCGGATCCGGGGCGCGGGAGGGGGGAGCGCGAGCGACTGGGCGCAGGCGCAGGCGTCGCTCACGGGGGCGCGGGCGGAGCTGGCGGGGGTGGGCGAGCAGACGGCGGAGCTCGAGGCCCGTCGCGACCGGGCGGGCGCGGAGCTGCGGGCATCGCTCTCGCGCCGGGACCTCCTGCTCGCGAGCGCGGCAACGCTGCTGGGCGTGCCGCTGGAGGAGCTCACGGCGGTGGACAGCTCGGGCGAGCCGCGCTGGCGGACGACGTCGGTGGTGGAGGTGTGTGCGGCGGCGCCGGGGGTGGTGGAGACGCTGGGCGCGACCAACGGCGGGTGGGTGGAGGAGAAATCGCCGGTGCTCTCGACGGTGCGGCCTGCGATGGTGCGTTTCCGCGCGCGGGGGCTGCAGAGCGACCTGCCGCGCCTGCGCGACGGGCTGCCGGCGCGGGTGGCGCCGCCGCCGGGCGGCTCGCTGGGTCCCGCCGAGGCGCTGCCTGGCGAGCTGGCGATCGGTCTGACGGCGGACCCGGATCATCGCACGGTCGATCTTCTGCTGACGCCGCGGGACGGCGCGCCCTGGGCGCGGGCGGGCGTGTCGGGCTTCCTGGAGGTGGACACCGAGGGAGCGGGAAGGGAGGAGCTGGCGATCCCGCTGGAGGCGGTCGTGCGCGACGGCCTGACGGCGCTGATCTTCCGGCGCGACCCCGAGGACCCGGACCGGGTGATCCGGCTCACGGCGGATTTGGGCATCGACGACGGGCGTTGGGTGGTGGTCAAGAGCGGGGTGCGCGAGGGGGACGAGGTGGTGCTCGACGGGGTGTATCAACTGATGCTCGCGAGCTCGGGCCCGGCGGAGCGGGGCGGGCACTTCCACTCGGACGGGACGTTCCACGAGGGCGGGGACGAGTGAGCCGGACGCGGCCGAAGGACGCAACGCGATGCTCAGGCGGCTGATCGGCTTCTCGCTCACGAACTCGGCGGTGGTGCTGCTGCTGGGGGCGGTGCTGCTGGTGTACGCCGGCGCGCGCCTGCCGAGCATGGCGGTGGACGTGTTCCCGGAGCTGAACGCGCCGACCGTGGTGGTGCTCACCGAGGCGGGCGGGCTCGCGGCAGACGAGGTGGAGCAGTACGTCACGTTCCCGGTCGAGGCGGCGGTGAACGGGCTGCCGGGGGTGCGCCGGGTGCGGAGCGCCAGCGTGATCGGCCTGTCGCTGGTGTGGGTGGAGTTCGGCTGGGGGGGCGAGATCTACCGGGCGCGGCAGCTCGTCTCGGAGCGGCTGAGCGCGGTGCGCGACCAGTTGCCCGAGAACGCGCATGCGGAGATCACGCCGATCACGTCGATCACCGGCGAGATCATGCTGCTGGCGCTCTCCTCGCCCGATGGGCGGGTGGGCCCGCTGGACCTGCGGGCGTACGCGGAGTTCGACCTGCGCAACCGGCTGCTGGCGGTGCCGGGGGTGGCGCAGGTGGTGGCGATCGGCGGCGAGCTGCCCGAGTACCAGATCAACGTGCGCCAGGACCGGCTGCTGCTGTACGGGCTGACGGTGCTGGACGTCGTCGAGGCGGCGCGGGGGGCGCACAGCACGGCGAGCGCGGGGTATCTGGCGAGCGTGGACCGGCAGGAGGTTCCGATCCGGCAGACGGCGCGGGTGCGCGGGGTGGAGGACATCGCGTCCACGATCGTGAAGTACGCCGAGGGCGCGCCGGTGACGATCGGCCAGGTGGCGGACGTCGCGATGGGCCCTGCGCCGCGCCGTGGCACGGCGGCGGACGGCGGGAGGCCCGCGGTGGTGCTCTCGATCCAGAAGTCGCCGGGGACGAACACGCTCGCGATGACCGAGCGGATCGACGCCCTGCTGGACCGGCTCGGTCCGGCGCTGCCGGAGGGCGTGGTCCTGAACCGGGATGTGTTCCGCCAGGCGGAGTTCATCGAGCGGAGCGTGCACAACGTCACGGACGTGCTGCGGGACGCGACGATCATCGTGGCGGCGGTCCTGATCCTCTTCCTGCTGAACGTGCGGACGACGGTGATCACGCTGACGGCGCTGCCGCTCTCGCTTGCGGCGGCGCTGCTGCTGCTCGACGCGCTGTCGCTGACGATCAACGTGATGACGCTCGGCGGGCTCGCGGTGGCGGTGGGCGTGCTGGTGGACGACGCGATCATCGACGTGGAGAATGTTTTCCGCCGGCTAAGGGAGAACCAGTCCCTGCCCGAGGGGAGCCGGCGCTCGCGCACCGAGGTGATCTTCGACGCGAGCAACGAGATCCGCTCGTCGATGGTGTTCGCAACGGTGATCATCGTGATCGTGTTCGTGCCGCTGATGTTCCTCCAGGGGCTCGAGGGGCGTTTCTTCCGGCCGCTGGGGCTCACGTACATCGTGTCCATTCTGGCTTCGCTGGCGGTGGCGCTGACGATCACGCCCGCGCTGTGCAAGCACCTGCTCGGGGGCAGGCTCGGCGGGCGGGGGGAGCACGGCGGACGCGACGGCTTCCTGGTGCGCTGGCTGAAACGGGTGTACGAGCCGCTGCTGGTGCGCTCGCTGCGGCGCCGCTGGACGGTGCTCGCGGGCGCGGGCGCGGCGACGGTGGCGACGCTGGGGCTCGCGAGCACGTTCGGGACGAGCTTCCTCCCCGAGTTCAACGAGGGCACGTTCACCGTGTTCCTCATGGCGCCGCCCGGGACCTCGCTCCGGGAGAGCGACCGTCTCGCCCGGGGGATCGAGACGCGGCTGGCCGGGATCCAGGGCGTGCAGAGCGTGACGCGGCGCACGGGGCGCGCCGAGCGCGACGAGCACGCCGAGCCGGTGAGCAGCTCGGAGATCGAGGTCACCGTGCGGCCGGGCTTCGGGAAGCGGGCGGTGCGCGAGCGGATCGACGCGATCCTCGCCGACGTGCCGGGCGTGACCACCATGGTCGGCCAGCCGATCGAGCACCGGCTGAGCCACATCCTCTCGGGGACGCCCGCGGCGGTCGCGATTAACGTGTTCGGCGACGACCTGGACCGGCTGCGCGCGATCGCGGCGCAGATCGAGGGCGAGCTTGAGAGCCTTCCCGGCGCCGTGGACGTCGCCGCCAACCGCGAGGTGACGGTGGTCTCGCTGCCGATCCGCTATCGCTCGCGCGACCTGGCGGCCGCGGGGCTCACTCCCGCGGCGGCGGCGGGGCAGGTGCAGGCGGCGCTCTACGGCGAGACGGTGGCGGTGGTGAACGAGGGCGTGCGCCGGTACGACATGGTGGTGAGGCTGGCCCCGGAGGAGCGGGAGCGCTTCGCGCAGGTCGGCGAGCTCCTGCTGCGCGGGCAGGGCGGGGCGATGGTGCGGCTGCGTGAGGTGGCCGATATCGGCCCAGAGCGGACGAGCAATCTGATCGCGCGGGAGAACTCGCAGCGCAAGGCAGTGATCTCGGCGAACGTGGCGCCCGGGCACAACCTGGGCGACCTGGTCGCGGCGGTGCGGGGG
>DASRXL010000079.1:0-36634 GCA_035654175.1 Phycisphaerales bacterium | reverse complement strand
ACGAGAGCCGGCTCCCCACGATCGCCGCGCCCCCGGACAAGGCGACCGGCCCGCCGTAGATGGCGTCGGCCGAGCCGAACGAGCTGCGGAGCTCGCCCCGCTGGCTCCACGCGCCGTCATTCACAAAGACGGCGGGCGGGGCCGCGGCGGTCGGGTCGTGAGGATTCTTGCCGAGCAATGCAGTGTCGCCGGAGATGGCGACCGTCGAGCCGTAGTTATCGAGCTCCCGCCTGCCGGCGGGCTCGAGCTTGGCCTGCACCAGCCAGTCTCCGCTGCCTCGATCGAACCCCAGGACATAGGCGGCACCGCCCTGCGTCGGACCGCCGCCGCTGTCCCCGGGCGCCCCGACGAGCAGGCGATCGCCGTCGAGCGCCAGTGCGCTCCCGAAGACCTCGAAATGCTCCGGGCTGGGGCTGAGCAGCACATGCGTCTGGACCCACGCGCCGGCGGCGTGCTCGAAGATGAACACGGCCCCGGAGAAGGTGTCGTACCCCGCGGCGCCCACGGCGATGCGCTGCCCGTCAGTGGCGACGCCCCAGCCGAAATACATGTCGTCGGCGGCGAGACTCGGCACAAGCTTCTGCTCCTGCACCCACTGACCCGCGCTGAAGCGGAAGACGTACGCCGCGCCGGAGCTGCTCCCCTGGGGGTCGGCGCCCGCGGCGGCCACGACCGCGAGGTCGCCCGAGCCCGACAGCGCGGGGCGTCCGAATCCATCGCCGGGGGCGCCGTCGTCGGGCACAAGCTTCTGCTCCTGCGACCAGCCCGATCCATCGAAGCGGAACACATACGCCGCACCGGAACCCGTGCCGGCGGCGTCCGCGCTGGGTGCGCTGACGATCACCACGTCCGCGGCCGCGGCGACTGACGAGCCGAACGAATCGAACGCGGCGCCGTCGGACGCCACGAGCTTCTGCTCGAACGGCCACGAGTGAGGCGCTGCGCGCCTGAACGCGAAGGCCCCGCCTCGAATCTCGTCGCCCTCGGCGTGCTGGGGGGCGCCGACCGCCGCGACGTCGCCCCCGATCGCCACCGCCCCTCCGAAAATGGGTGGAAAGCTCTGCGACCCCGGGTAGCTCAGCTTGTCGGAGGAGCACTGGGCCGCGGCTGTCTGCGCAGACCCTGCGAGCGCGATGGATGCATGCAGTGCGAGGCGGTGGACTCGGCGGACACAGCGCATGGCTGACCTCCGGCAAGGGTGCGTCCGGCTCGGAGCGAGCCTCAGGGCACAGTGTGACGACATCGCCGGGCGCGATCAAGACCCATCGGTGGACCGGGGAAGGCAACGCCGATTGTGTGGTCGGCAATCCATGGTGCGAGAGCGTCGCCCGGGCCGCTACGCCACCGCCCCTACTCCGCCCCGCATGAGCCGTTCGGCGTCCGCCATCGAGCCGAGCACGAGCTGGTCGATCGTCGGCGCTTCCTTGAGCGGCTTGCCCGACTTGTCGGTCAGCGGCCGGCCGTCGAGCGTGGTGATGATCGGGATCGGGTGCTCGCGGTCGTTGCGCGCGAGGGCGGCCTCGAGCTCGGCCTTCTTCTCCTCGGGGAGGGCCGCCCACTTGCCGCGTCCGCGGCATTTGGGGAAGAGCTCGCACCCGAGCCACGGGCCGCGAACCCCCGTGCGCAGGTTCAGCTTGCCCGAGCGCCCCGCCTTCTCGCAGGTCTCGCACGGGATGTCCGTCTTGACCGGCGGCTGCGACGGGGCGGTCACGAAGCCCTTCTTGTCGATGTTGAGGATGAGGCCCTCGTCCTGCTTCGCGCCCTCGGGGAGGATCGTCGCGAGGAAGGGCCCGAAGCGGCCCGTGCGCCGGGCCATCGGGCGGCCGGTCTTGGGGCAGCGCACGTTCACCACGTCGACCGTGCGGGGCCGGCCCTCGCGGTCCACCGGGGCGGCGTAGTCGCAATCGGGGTAGCGGGAGCAGGAGAGGAACCGCCCGTTCTTGCCGAAGCGGTACACCAGGCCGGCGCCGCACTTCTCGCACTTGAACTCCGGGGGCGCGGGCACGACCTCCGCCTTGGCGTGGGAGAGCTCGTCGTGGGCCCGCTCGAGATCGGCCTTGAAGGGGCCGTAGAAGCGGTGCAGCATCTCGATCCAGTCGAGGTGCTCCTCCTCCACCTTGTCGAGCTCCGACTCCATCTCGCGCGTGTACCCGACGTCCATGATCTCGGGGAACGCCTCGACCAGCTTGTCGGTGACGACCTCGCCCAGGTCGGTCGCGTAGAACGCGCGGTTGATCAGCTCGACGTACTTGCGGTTCTGGATCACTCCGATGATGGAGGCATAGGTCGAGGGGCGCCCGATCCCCTCGCTCTCGAGCGTCTTGATGAGCGAGGCTTCCGTGTATCGCGCGGGTGGGCTGGTGAATTTCTGCTTCGGCTCGATCGCCACCGGTGCGACCTGCTGCCTCTCGGCGAGCTTCGGCATGGTGGCCTCGTCGGCCGACGCGGGAACGCCGCTGACGCGGTAGAAGCCGTCGAAGACCAGCACGCGCCCGGTCGCGCGGAAGGTCAGAGGCCCCACCCCTGTCTCACCGCCTCGCTGTCTCGCGGCCCCGCTCCCTCCCACAATTGTCACGGTCGTCGCGTCCCACTGCGCCGGCGTCATCTGGCAGGCCACGAACCGCTCCCAGATGATCTGGTAGAGCCGGAACTGGTCCGGGCTGAGCGCGTTCTTCACGCGGTTCGGCGGGTAGTCCAGGCTCGTCGGCCGGATCGCCTCATGCGCCTCCTGGGCCGCCTTGTTGCTCGAGGCGAAGAAATTGGGCTTCTCGGGCAGGTACTTGTCCCCGAAGGTCCGCTGGATGTAGTCGCGGGCCATGATGAGCGCGTCGGCCGAGAGGTGCGTGGAGTCGGTGCGCATGTAGGTGATGAGGCCGACCGGGCCCTCGCCGGGGATCTCGACGCCCTCGTAGAGCTGCTGCGCGGCCCTCATCGTGCGCTGCGCCGCGAAGCCCAGGCGCGTTGATCCGGCCTGCTGGAGCGTTGAGGTGATGTAGGGGGGCGCGGGGCGGCTGGTCGTGCGCTTGGTCTCGATCGAGGTGACGGCGTACGGCGTCCCTGGGTCGACGACGCCGGAAACCGTTCGCACGAAGCGCGCAGGGCCCTTGCCCGCGGGGTCTTCGCGCGTCGAGATCTTGACGTCCTTCAGCCCGGCCGCCTCGGCGATCCGGCGCACGCGCTCGGTGAGGTCCGCCGGGCGATCGCCCGCGCTTGCGCTCGGGGCCCGAAGCTCCAGCTTCTCGCCGCCGATCTCGACGAGCGAGGCCCGGAACACGCCGCGCTCGGCGAGCCACGCGTTCTGGCTCTTCACCGTCGGTGGGTTCCCCTTCTCGTCGCGCTCGGCGAGGAGGGCCCGCCACGCCAGCCCGAGCTTCGCGGCCTCGGCGGCGCCGAGCGCGAAGACGGCGTCGATATCCCAGTACTCATCGGGCACGAACTTGCGGATCTCCCGCTCGCGCTCCACCACCAGCCGCACCGCCACCGACTGGACGCGCCCGGCGCTCAGGCCGCGGGCCACCTTTTTCCAGAGCAGCGGCGAGACCTGGTAGCCCACAATGCGGTCGAGGATGCGCCGGGCCTGCTGGGCGTTCACCCGGTCCTCGTCGATCGGGTGGGGGTGACTGAACGCCCGCTCGATCTCGCTCTTGGTGATGGCGGGGAAGATGACGCGCTTGGCCTGCCCGCTCGGGATGCCCAGCTCCTGCGCGAGGTGCCAGGCGATCGCCTCGCCCTCCCGGTCCAAGTCGGTTGCGAACCAGACCTCCCCGCCGGACTCGACGGCGTCCTTGGCGGCACGCTTCAGGTCTTTGATCAGCTGCGCCTTGCCCTCGACGACCTCATAGGTGGGGGCGAAATCCTTCTCGAGGTTCACCCCAGGCACGGGGCTCTTCTCGCCCTTCTTCGCCTTGGACGGGAGGTCGCGCACATGCCCGACGCTGGCGAGCACGACGTACTCGGGGCCGAGATACTTGTTGATGGTCCGGGCCTTGGACGGGCTTTCCACGATCACCAGTTGTTTGCCCGCGGCCGAACCTGCCTTGTACCCGGTCCCAGGGCGCCGCCCGCCGGCGCGCGACCTGCCGCCGGACTGGGCCGAAGGCTCCTTCGTGGCCGTGCCTGCACCCGATGTGCCGGCCTTTTTCGTCGTCTTTTTGCTCGCCTTCTTGGCCATACGCCTCCGTCCCCTCCCCGACAGCCGATCCTCGGCCCTCCCGTGCTGCCGCTCCAGCGGCGGGGGAGGAAACCGCCCTCAGGGGCGACTGTCAAGCCCGGCCAGGGCAATCCGGCGAGGCCGCAGGCGCGGGCGGGCGGGTCGGTGTCCGCCGGCGCTCCCGGCGTGAACCGGCGGTTCCTACGGGCGTTCAGTCGCCAGAAGGGCAGCAGCGACAACAGTTTGCGTCATTTCCCCCAGAGACTGCCCGGCGGGCCTGAGCCAGACCGCTCCGGTGATTTTACGCAGTCGACGCAGCCAGGTTCTCTGGTTCTTTGCATACCGGCGGGTCTCGATTTTGATCTGCTCGAGTGTGTCCGTCAGACCGGCCTCGTCCGCTCCGGCGTCCAGCCATGCCACGACCTGCTTGTACCCGAGCGCTTCGGTCGCCTGGGGCCCGAGGCGGCCGGACTGCCACAGGGCGCGCACTTCCTCGACGAGGCCGCGCTCGACCATCTCGCGCACCCGGGCGTTGATCCTGCGGTTGATCGCGCCCGGCTCCCAATCGAGGCCCACCAGGACCGCGTCGGGGCGCGGGTCCCGGTCCCACTGGGTTTGGTGGTCGCTCATGGGCGTGCCGGTGAGCCGGTAGACCTCGATGGCGCGGATCGTGCGGCGCTCGTCGTTCGGATGGATTCTGGCGGCGGCGACAGGGTCCACGCGCTCCAGCTCCTCGCGCCGGGCCGCGGGGCTCATGCTGCGGAGCTGCTCGCGCACGCGCTCGTCGGCGCCGGGTCCTTCGAACATGCCCTCGAGAAAGCTCTTGACGTAGAGGTGCGTGCCGCCCGCGATGATCGGGACGCCCCCTCGCGCGCGGATCTGGCGCGCGGCGGCCTCGGTGAGCTGGAGCCATCTCGCCACGGTGAACGGCGCGGGATCATCCGGCTCCAGGACGTCGATGCAGTGGTGAACGACGCCGCGGCGTTCGTGCGCGGTGGCCTTGCCGGTCCCGATGTCCATGGCGCGGTAGACCTGGAAGGCGTCCGCGGAGATCACCTCCCCGCGTCCGCACCCGCGCCGCTCGAACTCGAGCGCGACTTCGACCGCGAGGGCGGTTTTCCCGCCGGCGGTCGGCCCAACGATCACCGGGATCCGAGGCGAAGCGCTCACGGCCCCAGTCTAGAAAGAGCCGCGCGCCGCGGCGCTCGGGGTCTACTCCCAGGGGAGCTTGGTCGCCTCGACCTTCCACAACCGGATGACTCCCTTCTCAAACATCGGGCGCAGGCGCAGGCGGGTCTTCAAGAGGCGGTAATACTCGTCGCCCATGGCGCGCCCCCACTGCAGTTGATCGAAGACGTACACGTGGCGCACCCCCCGCTCGCGCGCGAGCCCGAGCACCTCGCGCGGGACGAGCGGCTTGTACCCGGTGTGGACGAACTGGAGGTCCGGGTCGTAGTAGGCCGATTCGAACGCGCTCTGCCGGGCCACCAGGATCCGCGGCTCGCCCCCGGAATCCTGGCGCATCATCTCCACAAGGCGCGGCCAGGGCGCAGCGGCGGGCCCCGTCGTGGCCCGGTAGCGGTGCACGGTGAACATCATCACCGTGCCGGCCGCGCCGATCCCGACGAGCAGCGGCCCGAGCGCGCGGCGCGCGGCCCCCTTCGGCATCGCCATCAGCCCCGCGCCGACGAGCATCGCGAAGGTGGGGAGCACCATCGCCAGGTTCCGGGCCTGGTAGATGTGCTGCTCGGGGTCGGGCCCGTGACGCGCGAGCTGGACAGCGGAGGCCACCGCCATGACGCCGATGGGGCCCGCAAACGCCGCGACGATTGCCCCGCCCCCAGGCGCCCGGCGCACGGCCCGCCACCCCAGCACCAGGGGCGCCGCGAGGGCGGCCGCAACCAGGAGGGACAGGCCGATCTGGTAGCGAAACTCGGGGACGGCGCCGACGAGGCCCGAAAGCCAGACGGTCACGAGGACCCAGACCTGCGTCGGATTGAACGGCTCCAGGTAGTTGCGCGCGAGCTCCTCGGCGTGCTCGGCCTTGTAGATAAGGATGGGGGCGGCGAGGAGCACCGCCAGACCGAGCGCCGCCATCGCGCCCGCCACGGCGCGCCGATCGCCCCGCCGGAAAGCGCTCGCCACGAGCCACCCCCACAGCGGCAGCAGGACCAGGAACCCGAGGAAGGATGTCCACAGCGCAAGTGCGCCCGCCGCGCCGAGCGCCGCGGCCCGGCGCCATGCCGGCCGCTCTGCCAGGCGGGCGGCGGCGACCGCCGCGAGGGTGCAGAAGGCCACGACGAACGAGACGTTCTTCGCCTCGACACAGGCGCGGACGTGCATCGGGCTGACCGCGACGATCGCGCACGCCGCGAGCGCCGCTCCGCGGCTGACCCCGCCCCAGGCCCACCGGCCCAGCGCGTACGTGGCGATCGCCCCGGCGAGCACCCCCGGCGTCCGGATCGCCTCGGGCGAGTCGCCGAACACGCGGATCCACACGTACATGAAGGCGTTGTAGAGGGGGTTGTGCACGTCGTGGAGGATCGCCAGCTCGGCCGTGTGCCCGGTGAGCCACTGCCTGGTCCGCAGCCACTCGTCGTACCAGATCGACCGCCCCATCCAGGGCAGGCGCATGGCGAGCCAGAGCGCGGCGACAAGCCAGGCGAGGCGCCGGGCCTGGCCGTCGGAGAGCATTCCAGCTGGGGCGGGGGCGGCTTGCTCCATACGCTGTCGAAGCCTAATCGATCCGCCGGGCGGGGAGGGCGCGGCCCGTACCTACGATCCCCCATGCCCGTCCCCCGCGTCGCCATCGTCGGCCGGCCCAATGTCGGCAAGAGCTCGCTGCTGAACCTCATCGCCCGCGACAAAGTCGCGATCGTGGACCCGACGCCGGGCGTGACCCGCGACCGGGTCGCCGTGGTGGTGGAACTGGAATCCCCCGACGGGGCCGGCCCCGTGAAGCCCGCGGAGGTGACCGACACCGGGGGATACGGGATCTACACCGCCGAGGGGGAGCGCTACGACGAGGTGGGCGAGGACCTCGGATCGCTGCGGGCGGACATCGAGCAGCAGATCGCCAACGCGGTCGCGACCGCCGACGTGATCCTCTTCGCGGTGGACGCGCAGGCGGGCATCACCCGCGACGACGAGCAGATCGCGCAGATGCTCCGCACGGGCCGCTTCGGCCCCGGGCGGGGCGGCGTTCATCAGCCGCGAGCGCCGAGGAGCGGCGGGCTTCAGCCGCGCGAGAGCCCGGCCGCTCCCCCGAATCAGCAGGTGCGCATCGTCGCGACGAAGGTGGACGGGCCGAAGTGGGAGGCGCACGCGCACGAGCTGAGCGCCCTGGGGTTCGGCGATCCGCTGATGGTCAGCTCCAAGAGCAACTACTTCCGGCGCGACTTCCTGGACGCGCTCTGGGAGATGCTGCCCGAGACGCCGGAGGCGGAGCGTCCGCACGCAGACCTGCGGATCGCGATCATCGGCAAGCGCAACGCGGGCAAGAGCTCGCTGGTGAACGCCCTGGCGGGCGAGCCGCGCGTCATCGTCTCGGAGATCGCGGGCACCACACGCGACGCGGTGGACGTGATGATTGAGTACGACGGCCGGAGCGTGATGCTCATCGACACGGCGGGCCTGCGCAAGAAGAAGAGCTTCCAGGGCGCGATCGAGTGGTACGCGTTCGACCGCGCCAAGCGCGCCATCGAGCGGTCGGACGTCATCATCCTGCTCCTCGACGCCACCACCGAGATCAGCCAGGTGGACGAGCAGCTCGCCATGCTCGCCCAGAAGGCCTACAAGCCGGTCGTCATCGCCGTCAACAAGTGGGACCTCGTCGCGGATCGCAAGAACTCGAAGGGCTACGCGCTCGGCGCCGAGGACTACGAGGACTACCTGCGCAAGGAGCTCAAGGGCCTCGCCTTCGCCCCCATCGCCATCATGAGCGCCGCGACGGGGCTGAACCTGCGGGGCGTGCTCGACCTGTGCTTCGAGCTCTTCGGGCAGGCCAGCGAGCGCGTCTCCACGGGCAAGCTCAACCGGCTGGTGCGGGGAATTATTGAGACCCGGGGCCCGTCGAACCGCTTGGGGCTCCAGGTCCGCGTGTACTACGTCGCGCAAGTCCGCACCAATCCGCCGACGATCGCTCTGGTCGTCAACAAGCCTGACCTCTTCACGCCCAACTACGAGCGGTTCCTGATGAACCGCTTCCGCGAGGAGCTGCCGTACGCCGAGGTGCCGATCCGGCTGGTGGTGCGCGCCCGGCGGCGTGACGAGGTGACCGTCTCGACCGATGAGCCGGAGCAGGCCGCGAGCGCCGAGGCGGTGGGATGGAGCGAGCGCGAGCTGGCGGAGCTGCCCGAGGAGCCGGAGGCGTACTTCGAGGAGTGATGAAGGCGTCGACGGCGAGGGCGCATGCGTAGAGACGACCTCTGCCGCGGTGCTCCGCCCTCACCCGATCACGTCCCCGTTCTGCACGCCGTCGCGGATCTTGCCGAGCGCCCCGGGCAGCTCGATGCCCGCCTGCTTGGCCAGCTCGTGCACCGGCGGGAGCGAGCCGATCAGCCCGCTCAGGAAGTCGGCGGTCGTGCCGCGCGTGCCCTTGCCGTCGAGCAGCGAATTGCCTCGCCCGGAGTCCCACACCGTGATCTTGTCGATCTTGAGATTCTGCACCGCCTTGACCTGCTCGGCGACGAGCTGGGGCAGCTGCTCGATGAGGAGCAGCGTCGGCGCGACCTGCGGGTTCTCGGCGCACGCGGCCACGAGCTGCCGGTAGCCCTCGGCCTTGGCCTCCAGCACCTTCTGGATGCCCTCGGCCTCCGCCATGTAGCGGGCCAGGATCGCGTCCGCCTCGCCGCGGGCCTCGCGGCGCTTCTTCTCCGCCTCGGCCTCGGCGGCGATCTCGATGCGCTTCTTCTCGATCTCCTGGGGGGCAAGCTCGGTTTTGGCGAGCCGGGCGAGCTCCTGCTCGCGCTCGGCGATCATGATCGCCTCCTGGGCTTTGGCGGACGCCACGTCCGCGCGGCGCTTGGCCTCGGCCCGGATCTCGGCGAGCTTGGCGTTGCTCTCGGCGACGGTCGCGGCGGAGGTGTTCTCGCCGTCGACGGCGCGGGCTTCGGCCTCGGCCACGCGGATGCGCTGCTCCTGCTCGGCATTCTTCCGGGCCGCCACGGTCTCGGCCTCGCGCTCGGCGCTGGCGATCTCGAGGTCGCGCTTGCTCTCCACCTCGCCGATGATCGCCTGCGCCTCGTACGCCGCGATCGCGACGCGCTTCTGCTGCTCGGCCTGCTTCTGGCCCTGGTCGGAGAGCGCCCGCTCCTCGGCGACGCGGACGTTCCGCTCGCGGACCGCCTTGGCCTCGCCGATCGCCCCCTCGCGGTCCTGCTGGCTGACCTCCACCTTCGCGCGGTTGATCGCCTCCGCCGCGGCCCGCTGCCCGATGGCGACGATGTAGCCCGACTCGTCCGTGATGTCGCGGATGTTCACGTTGATCAGCGTCAGGCCGACCTTGTTGATCTCCTGGGCGACGTTCTCGTTGATCAGGCCCATGAACTTCTCGCGGTCGGTGTTGATCTCCTCGATCGAGAGCGTCGCGATCACCAGACGCAGCTGTCCCAGGATGATGTCCTGCGCCTGCTCGCGGATCGCCTGGGGCGGCAGGCCGAGCAGGCGCTCGGCCGCGTTGTTCATCAGCACCGGGTCGGTCGAGATGCCGACCGTGAACGTCGCGGGCACGTTCACCCGGATGTTGTTGAGCGAGAGGGCGCCCTCCAGCGGGATGTCGATCACCAGCGGCTCGAGGCTCAGGAAGGCGTAGTCCTGGACGATCGGCCACACCATGCGCCCGCCGCCGTGATAGCACCGCGCCGACTGCTGCCCCGTCTTGCCGAACACCACGAGGATGCGGTTCGAGGGGCATCGCTTGAAGCGGCTCAGCCAGAAGGCCGTCACCGCGAACGTGAGAAAGAGCCCGATGACGGCGAGCACGAGCGCGATCACCCCGATCGGCGTTCCCGCGCCCCCCGCGCCCCCCGTGCCCAGAACCAGCCCCAGCCCCACCCCCGCGATGCTCGTGCAGTCCGCCATGGCCCTTCCCCTCCGCTCAATCGGCCCGGTCGACCCGCAGCGTGTTCGCCGCGACGTCGGCCTGCTCCACCCTCACCCGCGTCCCCGACGGCAGCGGCACGTCGCCTTCCTGCACCGCGTCGAACTCGCGAAGCCGGTCGCGCACGACCAGCTTGACCCGCCCCTTGCCGCGCCCGCAGCCGGGCACCTGGACGTAGACCTCCCCCACCAGCCCCGCGGCGTCGGTCAGCTCGATATTGCCCGACGACTGGAGCTTCAGCACCAGCTTGCTCATCGAGATCATCAGCCACCCCGCCGCCGCCCCGCCCGCGACGGAGATGAGCGACGACGGTCCGAAGTCCATGTCCAGCAGCCGGTATGCGGCCAGCCCGGTCCAGCCGCCGCCCATGAGGAACGCCGAGATCGTCTGCATGCTCAGCACGCGGATCTCGCCCGTCGCGTCGTGGCCGTGCAGGCCGTCGGCGTCGAAATCGAGGTCCAGGTCGCCGCCCGCGTTCATCAGGAACAGCTGCACCAGGAAATACAGCGTGCCCACGACCGCCGGCACCGTGAACCACGCGGCGTATCCGCCCAGCAGATCCTGCACCATGGCCCGACCCCTTCCCGATCCGGCTATCGACATTCGCCGGGGCGGTCTCCGGCAATATACCGGATCCTCCCGTCCGACTGCTCTTTGGGAAAACTCCCGGCAGAATTGCCGGGGCGCCGGCGCTCGCGCCGGAGAGGGGCGAGCGGTCTTGAACGCGGACGATCCCCCGGGCTACGCTCCCCGCGAGTTCGACCCGGAGACCTGTCCCCCCTCTGGGTTGAGCCGTGCGGGCCCGGGCAATGCTCGGGCCCGCGCTCGTTTTGCCGCCGCACGCGAGGCCGGCGGTGCTCACTCGCCGGAGTCCGGGGAGGCTCCCAGCTCCTTTACGATGTCGTTGGCCAGCACCTCGACGGTGGAGTCCCCCATCTCCAGCGTGTAGCCGTTGACGCCCATCTGGTCGAGGCGGTGCATGACGTCCCGCTTGATCGCGCTCGGGATCGTCACCCGCCCGCAGCTCCGCACGCCCAGGCGCCAGATCGCCTCGTCGTGGCGCACGCCGAGGCGACCGGCCATCGTGACGAAGGCCCGCTGGGCGAGGGCTCTGGGCATCCACTCCGGGAAGAACAGCTGCACGAAGGCGTCGTGCTCCTCCGAGGCGACCAGCCGGCGCTCGAAGTCGAGCGCGAGGTCCTTCTCTCCGTCCGGCGCGCCGCGCGAACGGGTCGCGGAGAGGAACTCCTGTGAGCTCATCCACCACACCACGCCGTCTTCGCGGGGGAAGCGACGGCAGGCGAAGAACAGCGCGCTGAGCGGATCGGCCGTCCAGTCCACGCACCTGGTCGGGAGCCCGTAGTGCCGCGCGACGAACATCGTCCCGCTGGTCCGCCACGAGTTCCAGCGCAGGCGGGCGAGCTCGGCGTGCCGCTTGGCGCCGGGGAGCAGGTGCAGCCACGTGTGCTCGATGAACTGCTCGAGCAGCGCCGTCTCCATCGCCAGGCGCCGCCCGGGCGCCACGCTGTCGGCGTACACGTCGAACGAGGACCGGATGCTCGCCCAGCCGCGGCACGCGCCGTGGAACGCGGCGTTCGCGGGGATGAGATCTGACGCGATCAGCGCCCGCAGGGCCTCGTCGGCCGTCGGGGCGCGGACCTCGGGCCAGGGAGCCGCGCCCATCAGCGCCGGCCCTCCGGGGCTCGGACGGGAACGGCGCCGGCCGGCGGGGTCATACCCCGAGCACCATGTAGGGCCGGCCCTGGACGCGGCCGACGAGGTCCATCGAGCAGTTGTACACGGGCACGCCGCGGGGCGTGCGTCCCTCAGGCATGCCGTGGTGCGCGTGGCCGTGGAAGACGGCGCGGACGTTCTGGAATCGGTCGATGGTCTCGGCCAGGCGTGAGCAGCCGAGGAAGGGGGCGATCTCCAGCGGCTCGCCGCGCACGGTCTCCGCGATCGGCGAGTAGTGCAGCGCGACGACGGCGCGATCGGTGTCCAGCCGGTGCAGAGCGTGCTCGAGGGCGAGGGCCTCGTTGACGGCCTCGGCCACGAACCGCTTGGTGGCCTCCTCGCCGAAGGGGTCGAGCATGTGGCCGGCGAACCCGCCGCCGAAGCCCTTGACGCCGGCGAAGCCCACGCCGTGCACGCAGAGCGGCTCGTCGTCCAGGAACCTGACGTTCGCCCGGCGCAGGACGGCCTTGACCTCCTCGACGCGCCCGGCGTGGCAGTCGTGGTTGCCGAGCACCGCGCCGATGGGGATGCGGAGCCCGGCAAGGTCCGCCGCGAGATTCTCCGCCTCCTCGGGCAGCCCCGTGTTGGTGAGGTCGCCGCAGAGCAGGAGAACCTCGGCATTTGCGCCGATCTCCGCGAAGAGCGCTCGCTGCGTGCCGCCGGTGGAGCGGGTCGCGTGGTAGTCGGCGAGCGCCGCGACGCGGAGCGGCGCCGGCGGGCTGGCGGCGCAGCCGGAGCTCTGCTCGGTGGCCGGAGGGGGGAGGGGCTGCGGGTTCGGCGCGTTCTGATCGCTCATGGCTGCTTGTGATCGCCGACGGCGTCGGCGAATCCCCATCGGGTGATGTCGATGTCGAAATCGTCGCGGGAGAACAGCCGCCCGCGGCATGCGCGTCGCTGCGGCCGGGGCATGGTGCGCTGATCGGCGAGGCGCGACAGCAGCTCGTCCAGGACCGCCGCGGGGATGGTGTCCCGCTCCGAGGGATACACGTAGCGAAACCGGAGCAGGTGGAAGAGCAGCACCTCCCAGTGCTGCTCCATGTAGCCGAGCAGCCGGTTCCAGTCGATCCGCTCGTGCTGCTTGAGAATGACCTGCGCGATCATGTTGCCGTCGAAGCGGTTCCGGTCCATGATGAAGGCCTTGGACCAGATCAGCTCTGTCGGGGGGACCAGCCGGACGTTCACGCCGCAGATCTCGCCCTCGTGTCGCTCGGTGAACCACGCCTCGGTGACGGGCGTGACGAGATTCGCCGAGCCGAAGATGACGTCGCAGAACTCCTCGCCGTTGCGGAGCTTGGCGATCCATCGCTCGTCCTCCACCTCGGCGACGTAGCCGGCCTCGACGCCGGCGCGGATGAGCTTGGGATAGTCGCGCGCGAGGCAGAACACATCGATGTCCTTCGTGTTCGGCGGAAGGCCGATGTAGAAGCCGGTGGCGTGCGACCCGCCTACCTGGAAGGGCACGCCGCTGCCGTTGAGCACTTCAAGCACGGCGGCGTAGAACGCGCAACCATCGGGGCGCGTTTGAGGGGGAGAGCGGCGGTTCGCCATAGGTGCGTTGTCCGAAACGTCGCCGGGACGGGCGCACGCGGAAGCCGCCGCTCACGAGAGCGGCGGGCCGTCGGTCCTGCGGCGGCGTGGGAATTTCCGGCGTCATGGTAGGACCGCCCCCCCTTGCGGATGGAACCCCGAGTTGTTAGGCTGCCGGATGATGCTGCGCTCATCCCGCCTCTGGATGAGAGTGAACTCAGGCACCGAGCGGCATGCCGCAGCATCTGGCAGATGAGGCCCCGCGGGGCTCCGCGCCCGTGCCCGGCGACACCCTTCCACGCACCCGGTGGGACATACGAAAGGAGCGGTTCATGCGACGCAGCCGTTTCGGTGGAGCGATGGGCCTGGTGGTGGCGGCCTCGGTCGCATCGGCGCAGTGGCGGCACGACACCATGATCCTCCCCGACGGGTTGGGCGCGGGCGACGGGTTCGGCGCGTCCACGGCGGTGTGGAGCAACCGCGTCGCCGCCGGCGCGCCGTTCCACCTGAACGATGACGGGCGCGCGGCCGGCGCTGTCTTCGCGAACGAGTTTGTCGGCGGCGCATGGGGCGCTTCGGCGAGGATCCTCGCCCCCGACGGCGCCGACGGCGACGAGTTCGGCCGGTCGGTGGCGATGTGCTGCGACACGCTGCTCGTGGGCGCGCCGGGCGACGACGACAACGGCCAATCGTCCGGCTCGGTCTACGTCTTCACCCGCGACGGCCCCGGCTCCTGGACCCTCGCCGCCAAGCTCCTGCCCGCCGACGGCGCCGAGTGCGACCGCTTCGGCTGGTCGGTCTCGCTCTCGGCGGGCGTGGCGGTGATCGGCGCATGGTCCGACGACGCGGGCTGCCCCGGCTCGCACGGCGCGTATGTCTTCGAGGAGACCGGCGGCGGGTGGGTGGCGACGGCGAAGCTGTCGGCGCAAGCCGCCGACGGGAGCGAGCAGTTCGGTCACGCGGTCGCGACCTCGGACGGAAGGGTGCTCGTCGGCGCGTGGGGCAACGATGATTCGGCGGGGGACGCCGGGGCGCTCTACGCGTACGAGAAGATCGAGGGCACGTGGGTGGTGACGGCGATCCACCGCGCCGGAGACGGCGCGGCGGGCGACCGGTTCGGCTACGCCGTGGGCGCTTCGGGCGACGTGGCGCTCATCGGGGCCCCGGGCGATGACGGGGCGGGCGACGGAGCCGGCTCGGCGTATGCGTTCTCGTATCTCAACGGCGCGTGGTCGCAGAGCGCGAAGGTGACGGCCGACGACGGCGCGCCCGGCGACGGCTTCGGCTCGGCGGTCGACCTGACGGCGATGTGGGCCGTCGTCGGCGCCCCGGCGCGGGAGGAGTTCGGCAGCGTTGGGAAGGCCTATTTCTTCCAAGAGACAGGCGGCGAGTGGATCCAGCGCGACTGGAGCTCCGCCGACGCCGGCGTGAGCTTCGGCAGCTCCGTCGCCGTGTCCGGCAACACGACGCTGGTCGGCGATCCGGGCGCCCACGGCGCGGGCTCCGGGTCGGGCGCGGCGCACGTGCTGACCACGTGCTATGCGGACTTCAACCACGACGGCGCACTGGACACGCGGGACGTGCTCGCGTATCTCAACGCATGGAGCGCCGGGGACCAGCGCGCCGACTGCGACGGGTGCGGCTCGCTGAACACCATGGACTTCCTGTGCTTCTTCAATCAATGGACCGCCGGGTGCGAGTGAGGCGCGAGCGGGCCGCGGCGCGGCGCTGATGCGCCGCGCGGCCGCTCCGCGTGCGGGAGCGCGGCTCAGGCGGCGAGGCCGTAGTCGTCCGCGTCGTCGGCCTCGTCGCTGAGCCCCCACTTCTCCTTCGGCAGGTGCCGGTGGTGGATGTGGATCACCCGGGCGAGCTGCTGGGCGAAGAGCTCCGCGATCGTGTCGAGCGTCGCGACATGATCGTCGCCGAAGCCGGTCCGCCTGTCGCGGAAGAGCGTCACGACGGCGAGGCACTCCTCCTCCGTCTGGCAGGAGAAGCACGCGACGGCGTGGCCGTCGAGCCAGTCGGCGTGATCCCCAAGGCGCTCGACGAGCGCGCGTTCCGAGCGCATGAGCACGACGGAGCGCTCGCCCTCGAATCGCTCGGGCAGGACGCCGGCGAGGTGCTCGAGCAGCACCTCCGCGGTGTCGCGCGGGCAGTCGTAGTTCACGTACGCCCCGAGGGTGTAGTCGCCGGTCGTCGAGGGCAGAAACACGGCCGCATTGGTCGGTCCCACCTTGGCGAGGACGAACTCCAGCACGGTGCGGAGCAGGCTCTCGAGATCGAGCTCCTGGCGGATCAGGCTGTTGAACTCCGCCGCGAGCCCGACCTGGGCCATCTGCTCGGTCAATTCCTGGTACGCGGTCGCGAGGTCGTCGCAGAACGCGCCGACGTGCTCGGTCATGTCCTCCTGCGCGGCGCTCACGTCGCGGCAGACGCGCTTGAGCCGGTCAACCCGCTGCTGCTGCACGCGGGCGGTGCGGGCCCTGCCCGCGGCGTGCTCCACGCGCCCCGCAAGCGCCGGCCCGTCCATCCGTCCCACGAGGAAGTCCAGCGCGCCCTCCCGCATGGCGCCGATCGCGTCGTCAAGGTCGGCCTTCCGCGCGAGCATCACGACCCCCAGCGCCGCGTCCAGCTCGTGCAGGTTCCGCACCAGCTCGAGACCCCGGCCGCCGGCGATCGAGCACTGCACCATCGCCAGGTCGAAGCGCGCCGTCGCCACCGCCGCGAGCGCGTCGGCGGGCGTCGCCGCCTGATCCACCTGCATGCCCCGGGCGCTCAGCCGCGCCAGGATCGACTCCCGCTCCACGCGCGAGGCGCTCACGATGAGGATCCGCGGCGAGACCTGGCCCGACGGCCAGACGCTCGGCGCCTGCTCGGCGGGCGCTCCGGCCGGCGCGGACTGCGGCACGGCGGGCGACTCGGGCGCCCGCTCGACCGGGGCACGCTTGCGCCGCCCCCCCTGACCGGGCTGGTTGTGAGATCCGCTGCTCATGCCGCCCTTCCTGCCTCTCGATCCTGCGCCGCGCGCCAGCGCTCGAGGCTGACGATCGCGGCGGTGCCCTGCGGCTCTCGCGGCTCCAGCCGCAGAGCCCCTCCGTGCAGCTCCACCAGGCGCTTGGCCAGGGGGAGGCCGAGTCCTCTCCCGCGCCCCGCCGGCCGCTCGCTGAAGAACGGGTCGAAGGCGTGGCGCTGGGCCTTGGGTGACAGGCCCGGCCCGTCATCCTCGACCCGGATCAGAAGTCGGCCATCGGGGCCCTCGGTTTCAATGCGAACGCGGACAATGCCCGCGGGCGCCCAATCTCGGGCGTTACGGATCAGCTCCGAGAGCGCCCTGGCCAGCCGTTCGGAGTCCACATGGGCGAGGAGGCCCTCCTCGGGAAGCTCGAAGGCCACGGCCCCGGGCCCGGCGCCGGCCAGCTCGGCCGCCCGCTCAAGCACGCGGCGCACGAGCGCCGGCGACGCCTCCAGCTCGCCCGGCACCGCGACCCGGTGCAGCGTCGTGACCAGGTCGGACAGGTCCGCGGCTGCGCCGGCGATCTTCGCCGCAGTCGCCCGGTCGCTCTCGTTATGGAGCGTGTCGGCGAGCAGCTGGGCCCGGCCGCGGATGACGGTGAGCGGGTTGTTCATCTCGTGCGCGGCGCCCGCGGTCATCTCTCCCAGGCGCACCATGGACTCGGTCTCGGTCAGGCGGGCCTGGGCCGCCGCCAGGGCGCGGTTCGAGTCGGCCAGGCTCTCGGCGAGGCGCTCCGTCGCGCCGCGATGGGCCGCGGCGCTCATGGCCGCCGACCACGTCGCCCGAAGGGGGGCGAGGTGCCGCTCGTCGGGCGTTTCGTCGGGCAGCGGCGCGTCGGTCAGGAGCACGCACCCCGGCGCGCCGTCGCCCTCGCACCCCACCACGACCCGCAGGGGCCGAGTCTGGCTGTCGAGCCCCAGTTGCTCGCCCGCCCACGCCGCGAGCGCCGAACGCACCCCCGAGCGGTCCGACCACGTCGCCGCGTGCGCTAGGTCAAGCGCGGCGAGCCTCGCGGGCGGCTCGGCGACGTGCGTGCGGATCGGCGTGCCTTGCGAGTCGAAGACGCAGAGCAGCCACCCCCGCCCGTCCGCCTGATCGAGCACGGCCCCCCATCGGCCGGAGCCGAGCAAACGGGCCGCGCTCCGCGCCATGGCTCCCAGCGACGCGAACGGATCGCCGCTCCCGCCGCCGGACCGCCAGAACTCGGCGATCGCGCCCAGCACGTCGGCGACGCGCCGGCCCTCGTTGGCCCGCTCCTCAAGCTCGCCGCTGAGCCTCGCGAGCGACCGGTTCGCCTCAGTAATCGAGCGCAGCAGCAGCTCCGGCGGGGCCTTCTCGTCCAGCCCCAGCACCTTGCAGCGCTCGGAGACGGCCTCGTGAAGCCGGCGCATCGCCTCGTCGAGCGAACGCCGCTCCAGGCCCGCGGCCTCGCACACGCTCGCGGCGGGCTCGACCGGCCCGAACTCGGCGCAGTCCCCCACGTGCAGCTCCCGACAGAGCGCCCTCGCCACGGCGACGATCCGGACGAACTCCGCGGCGACGCCCTGCGGCAGGGCGCTCAGGGGGTGGTCGTACAGCCAGACCACGTCCCGGAGGGCCGCGGGAAGCCCCCATCGGTCCGCGATCCGCCTGCCCGCCGCGTGGTGGTCCATCCCGAAGACCTCGCGCTCGATGGGGGCAATGTCGCTCCTCCGCCGTTCGGCGATCTCCAGCACGCGTCCATAGGCGCGGGGCAGCAGCAGGTCGAAGATCGGCTTGCCCAGCCCGTGCACGAGGCCGGCGACGAACGCCTCTTCCGGGCGCACGCGCAGCTTGCGGTTGCCCGCCGCGAGGATCTCCGCGGCCGAGGCGACGCCGACCGAGTACATCCAGAATCCGACCCGATCGAACGCGCGGCCGGAGCCCTCGGCGCCGGGGCCGAGACTCGACGCGAGCCTGTCGTCCCGCTGCTGGGCCTCGCCGGAGATGAGCTCGTACACGCTGACGCTGAGCACCGCCGCCCGAACCGCCTCGTAGCCGAGCATCACGAGCGCGCGGCGCACGGTGGTGATCCGGTCGCCCAGGCCGAGCGCCGCCCGGCGGCACAGGCCGATGATCTTGCTGGTGAGCGCCGGGTCGGCCTCGATGAGGCGCGTGAGCTCGCGGAAGTCGGCGTCGCGGCTCGAGCCGATGGAGAGGACGCGCGTCGCCACCGGGGTCAGCGTGGGCAGGCTGTCCACCGACTGGAGGATCAGCTCCACCTGGTGAGCTGCGCCGCCGGGATCACGCGGGTTGCCGCCCATCGCCCCTCCGCAGATCCCACGCGGCGCTAGTGGAGCGACGGCGCGCCGTTCCGCGTGGCGTCCTCGTTCATCCCGAGCAGGTCCGTCATCCGGCGCACGATGTCGCGGATGTCGAAGGGCTTCTTGACGAAGTCGTCCGCGCCCGCGCGGCGCAGGTCGTCGACCTCGGCCTGGTTCACCACGCCGCTCACGCAGATCACCTTCGTGTGCTTCGTGTGGGGCATCTGGCGCACACGCTCGCACACCACGTTCCCGTTGATGTCCGGGAGCATGTAGTCGAGCACGATGAGGTGCGGCCGGAAGCTCTCCGTCAGGAGGCCCGCGTCGTATCCCGTGCTCGCGGTCTTCACCTCGAAGCGTCCGTCGCGCCCCAGCAGGTCCTCGAACAGCTCGAGGATCGCGGCGTCGTCGTCGACCACCAGCACCCGGCGCGTCGCCCCCTCGAGCGCGTCGGTCGGGATGCCGTTGCCCCGCATGAACTTGATCAGCTCCTCGCGCGGGATCCGCCGGAACTTCGAGCCCGGCACCCGGAAGCCGCCGAGCCGGCCCGCGTCGAAGCAGCGGATGATCGTCTGCTGGCTCACCTTGCAGACTTCCGCGGCCTCGCCGGTTGTGAAAATCTTCTTATCCGCCCATGGGTTGATCTCGCCCGCCATGGCGATGCCCTCGCAGGAGGTGTCGAACCGGCCGCCGAAACCGTCCGTGGTTCCACGCGCGACGGACGCGCGTCTCCGGCCACGCGGCTCCATCGGCGCGATGCATCCCCAACTTCACCAGAGTTCCAGACCGGCACGGCCGGAAAACCCGACCCGGAGCGCCCCCCGATCGTTATCGGGGCACTCGGGCGGCGTCGCGCCCTTGCGGCGGCAAGGCGCCCGCGACCGGGCCGCGAGTCCGCGCGCCGCACCGGCCCGAGCCGGCGGCGCAAGAAACAGTGGCGTCACGGCGCCGAGCGGTGTACACTCTGGCAATTGGTGTTGCCCTTGGACGGAACCTGTCCCCCTCTGTCCGAGGGCGACGCCTTTTTTGGGACCGATCCAGGGCGGCCGGACCTCATCCCCCGGGATGCATTTCACGCCACTTGCGCACCGCCTCGGGCTCGCGCCCGTAGATCGGCAGCAGCCGAGCCGGCTCCACCGGCGCGACCAGACCGGACGCCTCCAAGCAGGCGACCGGGTCGAAGACCGGCTCATCAATGCGCACGCCCGCGGCGGTGCAGCGAGCCCTGATCGGGAGGGGCAGGTGCCTGTCGGCGATGATCGCGCGGACGTTCAGGTCCGCGAGTTCGCTCGCGCCGATCTCGCGCGCAATGGAGCCCGTACCGCCTCTCTCCCTGAACACGCTCACCACCGTCGTCTCCGCCTTGCTCGCGAGGGCGACGGCGAAGGGCGCGGGCGTGTCGGGCGCTGCTCGGCGCGCGACCACGAGCGCCGACGGCACGCCGACACACATCGCTCCCACCGCCTCGGCGATCAGCTTCGCCCCGACGATCGCGACGCGCAGACCCGTGTAGCCGCCGGGCCCGATCGAGACCGCGACGCGCCGGATGGCGCTCCGCGGCGCACCGACCCTCGCCCACAGCCGGTCGATCGCCGGCATCAGGTCGTCGTCGTGGCGCGCCGTGGATCGGAGCATCTCGACGCCGAGCACCTCCAAGGAGCCGCCCGACCCCACCAACCCCGCCGCGACGCCAGGGCCCGAGCCGCCGCTCGCGGCGGACGGGTTGCTCGCCTCGATCGCAAGCGTCAGATGGCGATCGCTGGACGGCACCGACACCTCCGGTCGCGCCCCGGACCGACGGCGAATCCTTCGCCTGCGGCGTCGGGCGCCGAACTCCCGGAGCGTACGCGCGCCCTTTCTTGAATCACCGCATTGCCAGAGCCCGGCCGTCGCCGACGCCGCCCGGCGCACGCGCGTCAGTCGGCGGGGCCGTCCCGCCTCCTGCGGCCCTTTTTCTCTGCCTGCTCGCGCTTGGCCCGGAGCCGCCGCTCCACGGCGCCGCGCCCCGGCCGGGTCGCCACGCGCGGCTTGGGGCGGGCCATCGCCCGGACGAGCAGCTCGCGCAGCCGCTCGAGGCAAGCCTCGCGGTTGCGGCGCTGGGAGCGGTGCTCGTCGGCGTGGATGACCAGCTCGGGCGCCGCCCCGTCGTCTGAGTCTCCCGCGAGCCAGCCTTTCGCGAACCGCTCAAGACGGGCCCGGACCCGGGCGTCCACCGGCAGGTCGTCGAGCGCGACGCGGAGGACCGCCTTGGTCGCGCGTTTGTTGACGTTCTGCCCGCCCGGCCCGGACGATGAGGCGTAGGAGAATCGCAGCGCCGCGGGGGGCAGGCGCACCCCCGGCGCGATCTCCACCCCGCCGGCGCCCTGCTGGTCGCGTTGCTCATTCACCTCCGGTACGCTACCACGCCGCGCGGGGCGGCGATCGGCCCGCCGCAGAGCCGCGCGGCGGACAGGCAGGAGCACCCAGTTGCGCGACCACACGCTGATCTACGCGGTCCTCCTTTGTGCGGCGATCGCCTCCGGAGCGCTGGGCCAGGAGGAGACCCCAGCGGAGCCCCCCGAGCCGCAGCCCGCGGCCTCCGAGCCGCTCGCCGAGGAGACGCACACGATCGAGTCGGCTCAACAGGCCTGGACGATCAAGTTCGAGCCGGCGATGTGGTACGTCGCGCCGAACGGCAACGTGCGCCTGCCCGGGAGCTCCGGCGCGGGCAACGGAGAGACGTACACCGTCGGGGACCTCAACCTCGACAGCCCGCGTCCGAGCCTCTTCGGCGAGCTGCAGCTCAAGCGGGGCGACTGGCGGATCAGCGTCGAGGGGGCTTCGTTCGCCACCGACGACCGCGGCGCGATCGCGGACGAGGCGGGGCAGATCGGAGCCGTCCCCTTTTCCGCCGGCGACTCCCTGAGGTCGTCGCTCGACCTGACCACGTTCTCGGCGGCCGGGGCGTACGCCTTCCATGGGTTCGAGTCCGGGGAGATGACCTCCGGAGGGGTCAAGGCCCGGTCCACCCTGCTGGCGGTGGCCGGGATCCGGGCGGTGGACGTGAGCTTCGACACCGCGGTGCTCCCCATGGATTCTACTGGCACCCCCGGCACCGCGGGTGGCGACGCGATGCACGCGCACCCCTTCGCCGGGGTGCGTTGGGAGCTCGAAGTGCTCGAGGACTTCACGATCGATGTGACCGCGACCCTGGGCGGCTTGCCGTCGGGGGAATCCGAGTCGTGGTCGAGCGACATCCTCGTGGGGTTTCAATGGAATCCGACGCCGCACATCGGCGCCCAGATCGGATATCGCCAGCTCCTGCTGGGCGTCGAAGATGGCGAGGCCCCCACAGAATTCGCGTGGCAGGGCGGCTTGGCGGGCGTCTACGCGGGGTTGACGCTGCGGTTCTGAGTGGAGCTGCGCAGCCGCCCGATTCCACGAGTTCCCAACAGCCTCGCGCTGAGGGCTTGACCCGCGCTGCCCGGTATGCGACACTGCCCGTCTACGTTCGGTCGGGTGTGTGCTCGCCCCTTCTCGTGGGAGTATGGTCCGACCCGGCGTCGCGGACGGGCCCCGCCCGTGGGGTGGCTGGCCGAGGAGAGAAACTGGGGGCGGGCGATGGACAGAGCCGACGTGCGCACCATCACGAAGAAAGAGCTCTCCGAGCGCATCGCCGACAGGACGGGCGAGAAGCGCGCGGCGGTGCGAAAGGTTCTCCAGGAGTTCCTGGAGGAGATCGTCAAAGAGCTGGCGCAGGGCAACCGCATCGAGTTCCGTGAGTTCGGCGTCTTCGAGATCAAGACCCGCGCCGCGAGGACCGCGCAGAATCCCCGCACGCTGGAGCGGGTGCGCGTGCCCGAACGGCGGAGCGTGAAGTTCAAGCCCGGGAGCTTGATGCGCGACGGGATCGAGAAGGGTCCATCTTCGGTGTCCGAGGACATCGGATCGCCCCTGACCGAGCCCAAGGCCGGGATCCGGCCCGATACCGACGGGTTCGGCAAGCGGCTCGACGGACCGCTCCAGATCGACAGCCCCGCGGCACGGGACGGCCAAGCCGCCCAGCGGGCGTAGGGCCGGGCGCGCCCGCCCCGAGACCCCTCCCGCGACGTCGCTCCGAGAGCGCTGGCATCCGGACCCCGGCTAATCGACCGGCAGCGTCGGCCGGGCCGAGCCGAGCGAGAGCATGCGGTCCAGGGCTCGGAGGGCGAGCGCGCGGACCTCGGGATGGACCCGGATCACATTGACCGCCTTGGGGGCGTTGTCCTTGGTCCCGACGCCGCAGAGGTTGTCGAGCACCCACAGCAGGTGCGGCTGGTCGATCCGGTACATCGTGGTGCAGAGGCACTGGCAATCGGAAAGGATGCGCACGTGCACGCCCCGGGCCGCGCCCTCGTCGGCCAGCCGGTTGACGAGGTGGTTCTCCGTCCCGATCGCCCAGCTGCTGCCGGGCGGAGAATTGCGGACGGTGTTGATGATGTATTCGGTGGAGCCGGAGTCGTCGGCCAGGTCGACCACTTCCTTCGCGCACTCCGGATGCACGAGGATCCTCGTCGGCTCCAAGCCGTGGCGGGCGCGCTCGGCGTTCTCCTTGCGGATGGCGGCGCAGTGCTCCGGCCGGAAGAGCTTGTGCACGGAGCAGTGGCCCGCCCAGAGAATCACGCGCGAGGCGAGGACCTGCTCGGGCGTCGCTCCTCCGAGCGGTTCGCCGCGCTTGGTGAGCCGCGGGTCGTACACGCACGTGTGCGCGGCGGTGTCGATGCCGTACTTCGCGGCGGTGTTCCTGCCGAGGTGCTGGTCGGGGAGGAAGAGGATCTTGACGTCGTCGCCCGAGCCGGGGGACTCCCCGCCGCGCATCGCCCAGTCGAAGACCGCATCGGCGTTGGAGCTGGTGCAGCAGGCGCCGCCGTGCTGGCCGACGAACGCCTTGATGGCGGCGGTGGAATTCACATACGTGACGGGCACGACGCGACCGGACCACCCCTGCGCGGCGAGCGCGCCATGGACCGCGTCCCACGCCTGGAGGGTGTCGTCGTAGTCGGCCATGTCGGCCATGGAGCACCCGGCGGAGAGATCCGGCAGGATCACCTCGACGTGCTCCGGCGTGAGCATGTCCGCCGTCTCGGCCATGAAGTGCACGCCGCAGAAGACGACGTGCCGGACGGGGCGCGTGCGCGCGACCTGCGCGGCGAGCTGGCTGAGCTTGAGCGAGTCGCCGGTGAAGTCGGCGTGGCGGATGACCTCGTCGGTCTGGTAGTGATGGCCGAGGATCACCAGCGACTCGCCGAGCTGCGCCCGGCGCTGCGAGATCTCGTGCGCCGCCTCGTCGGCGGGCATGCGGGTGTAATGATCGCTGAGCGATGGCTGCCAGAGCATGCACGCCTCCTGGCGAACTATAGGGAGCGCGCCGCCGGAACCTCATGCGCGACGGGTTTCACGGTGCGCCGGCGCCCACGTCATGCGGCCAGGGTTGCCCCGAGCTCACGATCGAACTCGACGCCCACGCTCTGGCGCTCGGGGCCGGAGTCTCCCACTCGCACCACGGTCGCGCCGACCGTGGAACCCCGGGAGACGAGCCCGCGGGAATCCCAGTCCACCAGCACGTCGACGCGGTCGCCGACGGCGAGCGGACGCTCGGCCGGGAGCTCGAGCAGAGCGCCGCCGGAAGACAGGTCGCGCGTCCGCGCCGCGAGGTAGCGGAGGCTGGAAGGGTGGATGAGCTTGCACGCGCGCTCGACCGGACGGCGCTCGTGCCGCCGGCGCTCCAGCTGAATCGGGTCGGCCTCTGTCATGTTCCCTGTACCCCCACTCACGCCGGGCTCCATGCAGCGGTGCGTCCCGGCGTGATATCGGCCCGCACGCGGCGCGGCTTAGCGTCCGGGGCGAGAATCCGCACAATCCGCCGGGCGGCTAGGCTGCGCCCGATGGAGGTCTCGGCCGTCATCCCGACGTTCGGGCGGGCCCGAAAGGCCGCGGAGTGCGTGCGCCGGCTGGCGCGCCAGACCCTCCGGCGCAGCGAGGTGCTGGTCGGGATCGATGGCGGGCTGGAGGACCCGTGCGAGGCGTCGCGCGTCGAGGCGGCGCTCGCCGAAGCTTGGGGCGAGGAGGACCGATCGCGCCTCGTCATCGTGCGGTGCCCGAGGGTCGGGCTCGCGGCGGTGCGGAACGCGCTGCTCGCCAGGGCGCGCGGCTCGCTGATGGTCTCGCTCAACGACGACGTGCTCCCTCAGCCGGACCTGCTGGAGCGCCACGCGGCGGCGCACCGCGGCGCTGCTGCGGGGCGGCCGCCGGCGGTGGTGGTCGGCAGCTCGCCCTGGGTCGTGCACGAGCCCGACCGCCTGTTCGACCGGCTCATCCGCGAGACGTCGATGATCTTCTTCTACGACCGGATGGAGTCGGCGCTCGCGGCGGGCGAGGCGGGGCCGGAGCACGACTGGGGCTTCCGGCACTGCTGGGGGCTGAACTTCTCGGCGCCCCTGCCCGTGGCGCGGGAGATCGGCGGCTTCCGGGTCTATCCGGCGACCTACGGCTACGAGGACAACGAGTTCGCGTTCCGGATGGCGCAGCGGTTCGGATCGCCCATCCGGTATTGCCCGGCGGCCGTGGCGCACCACGATCACCGGATGGAGCCGCACGACTACCTCGGGCGCGAATACAAGCTCGGGTTCGCCGCGTGGGGCTTCGCCGCCGAATCGCCGGACTGCGCGGCGGCGATGTTCGGGCGGGAGATCAGGAGCGAGCAGGAGATCGCGTACTCGCGCGAGTTCGTCGAGCGCGAGCGGCCGCTGGCCGAGCGGATCCGGGCGACATTCCTCGGGCTCGCCGGCCTGCCCGCCGACGCGGCGCCGGAGCCATCGTGCGCCGCGGGCAGAACCATGATCGCCGCCCTCTACCAGCAGCACCTCCTGCTCAAGCGCTGGGAGTGGAGACGGGGATTGCTGGATGCGGCGCGGGGCGACAGGTGAGGGCGCGGAGGCGGCCGGCTCATGCGGGCGGGCTGTGCGGACGCCGATCCGCCGGCGCGGGCTCCGCCCCCGGCGCGCCCGCGGCCTCGCTCGGGAGCTCCTCTTCCGGGTACATCCTGTGCACACGCACACCCAGCGCCTCAAGCCGCGCCCGGCGCGACCAGAGCGCGCGCTGATGCAGCCAGGAGCTGAGCACGACCTCCGTCGCGCCCGCCGCCGCGACGCGATCGGGCGGCACGATGGGGATGCCCCAGAGCGACTTCCCGCACCGGGCCGGATCGTCGTCGACGAAGGCGACGATCTCGACCGGAGCGCGCACAAAGCTCTCGCGCAGCTCGAGGGTGTGCCTCCCCGTGCCGTACACCGCGACGCGCGCGCCCGCGAGCTCCGCCGCCAGAGCGGCGAGACGCGCGGGCGCATCGGCGGGAACGGTCGCCGAGCCTCCCCCGCCGGCCCCGGTGAACGCCGCCGCCCGCCCCGCGGGCCACGGCCTCGCCGCCGACGCGGCCGCGCGGTCGATCAATTCCCCGTAGCGCTCGGCGCAGAGCTCCGCCGAGAACTCGGCGCGGACGAGCGCATGCCCCCGCCTGCGCACCTCACCGAGCCGCCGATCGCCGGCGTCGGCCCCCCGCCGGACGGCCGCGGCGATCGCTTCGCCGGCGCACCGCGCGTCGGCGTCGGCCCCGGCCGACGCGAGGAAGCCGGTCAGGCCGTCGCGGACGAGCTGCCCGGTGCCCGAGGCGCTGGGCGTCACCACCGGCACGCACCCATGCGCGAGCGCCTCGAGCATCGAGACGCTCAGGCCTTCGTACCGCGACGCGAGCACGAAGAAGTCGGCGGCGTCGAGAGCAGCGCCGATGCCACGCGCCCCCGTCGCCGGGAATCGACGCACCTGCGCGCGGTTCGCGCACAGGGCGTCGACCTCCGCGCCCGCGGGCCCGTCACCCACCAGCGCCAGCTCATGGGCGATCCCGCCGGCCAGGAGCAAATCCGACATCTCGATCAGGGCTGCGACGCGCTTCTGCTCGTTATCCATCCGCCCCGTGTAGAGCAGGCGCAGCGGCCTGCCGGCCAGGGGCTCGCGGGGCCGGATCTCCCGGGGAACCTCGACGCCGTAGGGAATGCTCCGGACGTCGGCGGCCCGGCCGGGCATCGCGTCCCGCAGCCGGCGTGCGATCCTCTCGCTCACGCCGACGAACTCCGAAACAAGGTCCGCGTAATGGGCGCAGACCAGATCGTTGTACGCCAGATCGGCGTGGTGGACGGCGACGACCCTGAGCAACTCCGGCATCTCGCGCGAGAGCTCGGCGAAGATCCCGTAGGAATCCCCCAGCAGGTTGGGGCTGCACACCACGGGGCCGCCCGCGCGCGCGGCGAGAGCGGCGACCGACGAGCGGTAGACGGGGAGATGCCCGGTCAGGTCGCCGGCGCAGCCATCGAGCGGGGGCAGGGCGCGCGCATCGACGACCTCGACCCGCGGGTCGAGGTCGAGCGCTAGCGCCCGCTGGTCGGCCGGTTCGTTGTGGACGATCAGGCCGCAGACCCGGCCCGCGCGCGCGAGCGCATTCACCAGGCGCACGGCCCACGTCGTGACGCCGCTGGCGTTCAGCCCGTGGGGGAGGGAGATGAGAAGTGGTGCGCCCACGGCATCAGGCGGCGACGACGCGGCAGATCCCGCCGGTGGCGTGCGGGCGGGCGGCGATCCAGGGCAGGACGACATGCCGGCCGGCTCTGGCCCATCGCTCCGCCGCGTCGAGCATGGGGCCGGGGCTGAGCGTCGCGATGACCAGGGCGTCCGCACGGTCGGGAGCGGTGAGCTCGATGCCGTTCTCGGCGCAGAGCTCCGAGAGCGCTTGCTCGACCGCCCAGCTGTTCTTCCCCGGCTCGATCGTCGCGGCGGAGCCGAAGGGGCGGTGCTGCCACGCCTGAGCGAGCGCCGCCCGCGCGTGGGCGAGGCCGGTGAAACGGTGCCACACGGGCCGGGGCATGACCGTGCGGGGCTGCGCCCTCAGCGTATGGCGAAGCTCCACGAGCCCGCGCCCGAAGCCGGCCAGCGCCCGCTCCTTGTCCGCGATCTGGCGGTATCGCCGGCGCTGCTCGCGGAGCATGCGCCGACGGAGATCGTCGGGGGCGTAGCGCTGCATCACCCAGCAGTTGTTGCGGACGAGGCGCTCGAGAATGAGATCCACGTCGCGCCCGGCCGCCGCCTTGTGGTGATGCACGACAAACGCCGGGTCGAAGACGATCCGGGCGCCCCGCAGGAGGAGCTTCGCGGCCAGGTCGTACTCCTCGGCGTAATAGCCGAACGCCGGGTCGTACCCCCCCGCCGCCGCGAAGGCATCCCGGCGGATCGCCGCCCCGCACCCGATGAAGACCTCTGGGAGCCCGCCGGACTCCCGCCTCCGCTCGGCGGGGAGGTGGATGTCGGCCATCACCGCCGCGACCTCGCGGGGCTGACGGTCGAGCCGATCGAGGAACGCCCCGAACGGCTCGTGCCGCTCAACGGGGTACGAGTCGTCGTCGAGCATGATGACCCACGACGCCGCGGGCGAGGCCGCGTCCACGGCGGCGTTCCGAGCCGCAGCGCCGAGGTTGACGTGGAGGCGCACGACGCGGACGGGTGCACCGCTCGCGATGGCGCCGGGGGCGCAGACCGGCTCGTCGGACGCGTTGTCGGCGAGAATGACCTCGGCCGATCGCCCGAGCGTCAGCTTGCCCAGCGCGTCGAGCGTCGCGCTCAGGCGCTCGGGGCGGTTCCTCGTGGGGATAACGAAGGAGATCATGAGGCCTGCCTCGACTGAAGTGGCTTGATCTCGGCGCCCGCGTACGCCAGGTGAGCCCCGGCGATGCGGAGGACTGACCGGCGCAGGTCCGAGGGTTCGAGCGTCGGGTTGCCGAGGCGCTGGGCGTGCGCCGCCGCGGCCACGGAGCCGAGGAAGGACGCGGGCACCAGGCCGGCGCCCGCTCCAAGGCAGAGCGCCGCGACGGTCAGCATCGCGTCGCCACAGCCGAGCGGATCGATGGCGTGGGGGGCGAGCGCCGGCACGTGCTCGCCGCGGACGCGCGACCGGAAGGGGTCGCCGCTGCCGGCGTCCGGCTCCTCCGCCAGCGGCTCGAACGCGACGAGGCCCTCGGCGCCCATGGTGACGATCGCCGCCTTCGCGCGGGTCTCCTCGAGAAGTCGCCACGCGACGCTGGGCAGGGCGTCGGCATGAAGGCCGTAGGCGGTGCGGACCTCGTCCTCGCTGGGGCAGAGGAGATCGAGCGAGCGCATGGCGCGCAGCCCGTGGCGCCGGCCGCTGACGTCGCCGGCCATGACCCGCGCCCGCGGGCGCAGCGCCGAGCAGAGCCTCGCCACGAGCCCGGGCGTGAACATCCCGAGGCCGAAGTCGGCGATGACGGCGCAATCGACGCCGGCGCCCGCCGCCTGGAGCGCCGCCCGGACGAGCGCGTGCTGGCCCGCCGTGTCGAGCACCAGCGGCTCGATGAGGTCGAGCTTCATGAGCTTCTGCGAGCCGACCAGGAAGCGCTGCTTCTCCGGCATCCGCGCGGCCCCCGGCACGGAGACCACCTCGATGCCGTCCGCGCCCATGCGCTGACGGAATGCCTCCGCCTCCGCGTCGGCAGCGAGCGGCGTCACGAGCACCGGGCGGGCGCCGAACGCGGCCGCGTGCCGCGCGATGACCGCCGCGCCCCCGTCGAAGGCGCGCCGATCCGCCGGGCGGAGCGTGAGGACCGGGCTCTCGTGAGCGACATCCGGGCGGTCGCAGAAGATGTACGTGTCGCGGATTGCCTCGCCCACAACGACCACGCGCTGACCCCGCACCGCCGCGAGAATCTCCATGAGCCTCTCGGCGTGCATGTCCGGGCGCCCGAGGAGCTGGGTGAGGCGGTGGTGGAAGGGGTCCGCGTGCGCCTCCAGCGCGCTGATCAGCGCGGTGGAGCTGAACACCACGTCGCCGGAGGAGAACACCACCCTCCCGCCCGCGCGCTCCACGGCCTCGCGCTCGGCCTGGAAGCGCGGGTCGGCGTTGAACTCGTACTCTCGCCCTTTGACATAGACGTCGGGCTTGAGCTCGCCGAGAAGCTCCGCCGCCGTCGGCCGGAGCTCGATGTAGACGTAGTCCACACAATCCAGCTCGGCGAGGTTCTCCGCGCGCAGCTCCTGGGGAATCAGCGGGCGGCCGTCCCCCTTGGAGACGCCGCCGTCGCCGGTGATCGTCACGAGCAGACGGTCCCCCATCGATCGGGCGAAGCGGAGATGCCGGATGTGACCGGGGTGGACGATGTCGAAGCAGCCGTGGCAATGGACGAGCCGGCGGCCGGCGGTCCGCTCGGCGGCGCGCACGCAAAGTAAATCCTTGTGCGACAGAATCTTGCGTTTCGGGCCGGGAGCAGGGGACATGGTGGCCGCCTCCGTGCGTCCGCTCTGTATCGGACCAATGAGGCCCCGGGATCCCAAAGACGCCGTCCCCCGTGGCCCCCGCGGCGGTCGGCGACCGGCGCCGGAACTGTGCGCGGGCCGGCTCGGATCGACCGATAGCACGGGTCGGCATGAGCGCGCGCGAGACCGAACAAGGCCGCAAGTCCATAAGCCGGGCGGAGTTGCTCGGGCTCGGCCGGTGCGGCCGGCCGCGCGAGTTCGTCGCGATCGCCGCAAGGGCGCTCGGGCAGGCGCCCGGCGACCCGGCGCTGCAATTCCTGTTCGCGGCAAATATTGCGCAGCTCGGGCTTCGGACCCTCGCATCCGAGGCGCTCGACGCGCTCCCGGAGGCGGCCCAGGCGACCCCGGACGTCCGCGCGCTGCGCGAGGCGGTGTCGCGCCTCCCCGACGATCGCGTCGGCTCCAGGGAGAGGGCGGCGACGGCACTCGGGAATCTACGGGCGCTGCGCGTCCGCGGCGTGGATCTGTCGGAACAATTCGCGGCATGGCGCGAGCGCGGCGATCTCGACGACTGCTTCCGGTGCGCCGACGGGAATCTCGTCCGCCGCATGCGCTGGGCCGGCGCGCCCCACTGGACCCACTTCATCACCGACCAGCGCGGCGCCGCGGCGCGCTTCGTCGAGCAGCACATGGGTGCGGCGGAGATGTTCCCGCGCCCGTTCATCATCGAGGGCCTCGATCCCCCCTGGCTCTTCGACGCCGCCTGGCGGAAGCTCGGGCGGAACCGCATCGGATTTGCGCCCCCGATCACCATCGTGCAGGCCGACCCGCTCGAGCTCCTCGACGGCCTCTCGGCGCTCGACCTGCGCGAGCAACTGGTGGACCCCCGCGTCCGCGTGTTCGTGGGTGCGGATGCCTCCCAGCGCTGGCTGAACGATGCGTTGGGGCGTCTCGACGAGGTGGTGCTCGGGTCGGTCGTTCCGCTGCCGGTGACGCGCACCCGCGCGGTCCCGAGTTTGGAGACGATGATCGCCCGGGCCCGCGCCTCCCAGGCCGAGGCGTTCAGGCGGGTGCAGACCCGGGTGGAGGCCGCCTACCGCGGGCGTGACGCCGCCTGGTGGGCCGGGCGGTACGCCGAAGCGCTCGGCGGCGGCAAGCCGCTGCGCGTGCTCGTGCCCACCTCCCGCTATTCCACGTACATCAAGCACGCGGCGGAGGACTGGGCCGGGGCGTTCAGGCGGCTGGGGTGCGATGCGCTCGTCTGGATGGAGAAACCCGGCGGCCGGCCGTCGACCGTGGGCCACGCCGAGATCATCGACCGCTTCCAGCCCGACCTGATCGCGCTCATCAACAGCTTCCGCGGCGACAACGGGCTTCCCTACCCGGCCGGCGTGCCGTGGCTGTGCTGGGTGCAGGACGCCATGCCGCACCACTTCCAGGAGCGGGTCTGGGGCGAGCTGGACTTCGTCGCCGGGCACGTCCACAAGGAGGTGCGGGAGCAACGGGGATTCCCTCGCGACAGGACGCTGCACTTCCCGGTCGTCGCGAGCGAGCGCAAGTTCCACCCCGGACGCGCCGATGCGTCGCTGCTCGGGCGGTTCGCATGCGAGGTGGCGTACGTCTCCCACCAGAGCGAGACGCCGGCGCAGTTCCACGAGCGGTCGAGGCGTGAAGCCGGCGGCGGGGAGAGCGGGAGCCTGCTCGACGAGCTGCGTCCGCTCGTGGAGGCGGAGGCGGCCGACCCGGTCGGCGCATCGCTCTACCGCCGCCTCAGCGGGGCGGTCGACGGAGTCATCGCCCGGCGCGGCCTCGGCGGGGGCGCGACGTACATCTTGAGGCACTACGCCCTTCCCCTCGCCGACCGCGTGCTCCGCCACCAGATGCTCGAGTGGGCGGCCCGGGTCTGCCAACGCCGCGGCTGGCGGCTGCGCGTCTACGGGAGGGGGTGGGAATCCCACCCGACCCTCTCGCCCTTCGCCGGCGGCGAGCTGGCGCACGGCGAGGAGCTCCGCGCGTGCTATCAGGCGGCGTGCGTGCATCTCCACGGCTCCGTGACCACGCTGGTGCACCAGCGGGTGATGGAGTGCTCGCTCTCCGGCGGTCTTCCCCTCGGACGGCTCACCACCGACGCGCTCTCGGAGTGCACCGGGTGGGCCACGCGCGAGGCGCTGCTTGGCGCCCCCGCCTCCGCCCGCATCGTGGAGGGCGAGCGGATCGGCTTCCGGACCGCCGAGGCCCCGGCCCTGACCGCCGTCGCGGCCCAGATGCGCGGGCTGGGCATGGACTTCCCCGAGACCGTGTGGATCTCGCCGGCGAGAGCGGCCGCGTATTCGCAGGCGGATCACCCCCTGAGCGAGGGTCTGCACCCCTGGTGGCTCTTCGGGGACCTGAGCGGGCTGACGTTCCGCTCGGCCGACGAGCTCGAGACGTTGGTGGCCGGCTTCGTCGGCGCGCCGGAGCGCCGCGCGGCCGCGTCCGCCGCGATGGCGGCGCGCGTGCGGGAACGCTGCACGGTCGAGGTATTCGCGGGGAAGGTGCTGGAGATGATCGGCGGCTCGCTGGCGCGGGCGCAACGCACGCACGGCGAACGGGACTCGAGGGCCGCATGACGACCGCGACCGCCCCCGATCGTGACGCGGTGTGGCGGCACACGCTCGGGGCACACGCCGATGCGCACGCGGCCGTGCGGCGCAGGTTCGGGCTGGCGCCCGAGCCGGACTTCGCCGACCGGGTTCTCGCCGCCTACCGGCCTCCGGCCTGGGCGGTCGGATCGGTCGGCGTCCTCGACGCCATGGTGCTGCGCGACATGGTCCACGGGGTGGAGCCGGAGGCGGTGATCGAGATCGGCACGGCGGCGGGAACTTCCGCGCTGGTGCTCGCCTGCGCGATGCACGAGATCGGACGGCGGGAGCCGGGCTGCGTCCGGACGTACGACCTGCACCCCGGCTGCTTCTTCGACCGGTCGCGGGCCGCGGGCTCCGCGATCGACGCGGCCCCCCGCGAGCTCTCGCGCCTGATCGCGCGGCGCGTGCGCAGCACCGCGTCCGACGCCGCGCGCGAGCTCCGCGGAGCGGGCGTGAGCCTGGCGTTCATCGACGCCGACCATCGGCACCCTATGCCCGCGGCCGACGTGCTCGCCCTGGCGCCGGCGCTCGCGCCCGGCGCCTGGGTGGTGCTGCACGACATCGACCTGCCCGCCGCGGCGGAGCGGTACGAGCGGGCGCATGGCCTGGCGGTGGATTGGAAGCAGCACGGGGCGCAATGGCTCTTCGAGGCCTGGCCGTTCGAGAAGCTTCGCGCGGGCGCGCACACGAACATCGGCGCCGTGCGCATCCCCGAGAGCGGGCCCGTGCGCGCGAGCGACCTCGCGCCGTGCCTCCGCCGCCCGTGGGAGGTGCAACCGGACGCGGACGCCGCCGCGATCCTCGAAACCTGAAGGGAGCCGGGCGATGCCGAAGCTGACATATGTCATCCCCGCCTACAACGCCGAAGCCACGCTGGACCAGACCGTCGGGAGCGTGCTCAGGCAGACGGAGCGGAGCGTCGCCGCCGTCATCGTGGACGACGGATCCACCGACGGCACGCGGCACGTCGCCGGCGCGCTCCTTGGAAAGCGGGTGCGTCTCGTCTCGCGCGAGAACGGCGGTCTCGCCGCGGCTCGCAACACCGGGTGGGCCGCTCTCGACTCCCCCTGTGTGTGCTTCCTGGACGCCGACGACGTGGTCGCGCCGACGCATGCGCGGCGCATGCTCGCAGCCCTCGACGACGCGGACGCCGTCGCGTGCAGCTACGAATTTGTCGGGCCCGGGCTGGACAGCCTGGGCTGGCGTGCGCCCGTGCTCGCCGGGGACACGGCCCACGAGCGGCTCATCGAGGTGAACCGGCTCGCCGTCGGCGGCGTGGTGCTGCGCAGCGACACCGCCCGCACCCTCCTCGGCGGCCGAGGCTTCGAGGAGGCGCTGCCGGTGCACGAAGACTGGGAGCTTTTCCTCCGCCTGTGCCGGGCCGGCGCGCGATGGGCAGCCCCGGTCGAAGACCCCCTCTTCCAGTACCGGCTGCGCGCGGGCTCTCTGAGCGACGGGCTCGACCGCATGTGGCGGGTCGGGCTGGAGGTGATCGCGCGCCACGCCCGGGGCGGGGTCGAGCGCGACAGGTGCACGCGCCGCTGGCACGTGCGGGCCGCCGCGCGGGCTGTCGCCGCGGGATCGCACGCGGACCTCGCCGCCGCGATGGCCTGCGTGGGCGAGCTCTGCGAGGAGGACCTGCCGACACTGGTCGGAACGCTGCGCTGGGCGCTCGCGCGGAGCGAGTTCGTGGGACCGCCCAGCTGGGCGGCGCGGATGCCGGCGTGGACCGACCGGACGCGCGCGATGCTCGATGGCTACCCGTTCGGTCGCCGGGCGGCGGAGCGTCTGGCCAACGGTCCGCACCGGTGGCGCGAGCTCGTCGAGCGCGCCCGCGGGATGCTCTCGCCGGGACAGGCGCTCGTCGTGTACGGCTTCGGCCGCAACGGCCGCGAGGCGCTCCGCGCCGCCGCGGAGGCGGGGCTGCGGGTCGCGGTGATCGACGACGATCCCCGCGCAATCGGGAAAGTGCCCGCCATCACGCTCGATGACCTGACGCCGGACCACGTGGTGCTTGTCACGCCGGAAGACCGGACCGGGATCATGGCCAAGCTCGAACGCCGCGGCGTTTCCCGGATCGTGTTGCCCGACGCGGCGTGAGCCGGACCGAGCCGCGGGAACGCGCGGGCCCCGTGCCGGCGCGGGGGCGGCTTCACCGGCCACCGCCCCGCGGATCGTTCTATTCTCTGCGTGCGGCCCCCGGGGCTGGACGGGCTCGCGACGAGCCGCGCCCGGCGGGGGAGCGGAGAAAGCCATGCCGGATCGCGCAAAGCTGGACTTGCGGGCGATGGAGGCGGCCCTCGCGCAGGCGGAGAAGTCATTTCGCGAAGGGGGGATCCCCATCGGCGCCGCGCTGATGACGCCGGAGGGCGCGGTCGTCGGCGCGGGGCACAACATGCGCGTGCAGGCGGGCGACCCGACGGCGCACGGGGAGATGTCCTGCGTCCGAGCGGCAGGACGGCGGCGTGACTGGCACACCCTCACGATGGCGACGACGCTCTCGCCCTGCGCGATGTGCGCGGGCACGGCGGTGCTGCACCGGATCCGCCGGGTGGTGATCGGCGAGCACCGCACCTTCCTCGGGCGGGAGGATTGGCTGCGCGACGCGGGTATCGAGGTGGTGGTGCTGGACGACCCCCGGTGCGCCGCGCTGATGGAGCGCTTCATCGCCGCCAAGCCCGAGCTCTGGAACGAGGATATCGGCCTGCCGCCGGGCGGACGGTGACGGCCCAGAGCACCATGCGCACCGCGCGCAGGGCGAATCTCACCCTTCAGCCTTCATCCGTTCTATGCTCGCGATCGTCACGTCGTCGTCGAGCGACTCGCTGGGCGCATGGCGCGCGACCGCGCCGAAGAGCTGCTCGACGTCGTCGCGGGTGGTCGCGCAGTCCAGGAGCGTGGTGATCGTGCGCCCGAGGCCGAACTCCTCCCCCTCGCGCGAGCGCTGCTCCAGCACGCCGTCCGAGAGCAGGATGATGCGCCCGCCCGGCTCGAGGCGGATCGTCTCCTCGCGATATCGCGCGTCCGGATCCACCCCTACGGGCATGCCCCCGACCGCGACGGCCCGGCGCGGCTCGCTCCCGGGCTGGTCGCGCAGCAGCCAGTGGCCGTGCCCGGCATCCACGAATCGCACCAGCCCGTCGGCCTCGATGAGCGCGACCCACAGTGAGATGAACCGCCCGCCGGGCAGCATCGGCGCGATGTCGATGCCCACGTGGTGCAGCGCCTCGGCCGGCCCGGAGGTCGACCGCAGCGCGGAGTTGAGCATCGTCTGCATCGCGGCCATCAGGATCGCGGCCCCCACGCCCTTGCCCGCCACGTCGCCCAGATACACCCCCACGCGCCCGCCCTCGAGGGGCAGGATGTTGAAGAGATCCCCGGCGACGAACCGGCCCGGACGCATGCGGACGCTGTAGCGCAGCCCGGCGCAGACGCCGTCGGGCCGGGGCATGAGCAGGCGCTGCGCCTCGGCCGCGGCCCCGACGTCGCGCATGATGTCGGCGTTGATGCGCTCGAGCGCCGCGCGGCGCCGGTTGGCGAGCGCCAGCCCGCCGATCCGGCAGAGCGCCTGGCAGAACGCCGCCGCGTCGGGGCGCACGTCCGCGCTCTTCCGCTTGTCCTCGAGATACAGGTACGCGTCGATCGCGCTCCCGACGAAGATCGGCGAGCAGAGCGCCGCCTGGATCCCCAGGCGGGCGATCGATTCGCCGTGCATCACCGGCGCATCGTGGCTCAGCCTCGCCACCTGACCCCCAGCCGCGGCGTCGAGCAGGGTCCGGGAGAACGGCTCGGAGTCGCGCCCGGTCTCGCCCGTTTCGGCGAGCACGGCGATCTCATCGCCGGTGCGCCGGATCACCGCCGCCCGCGGGAACCCGG
>DASRXL010000078.1:0-18332 GCA_035654175.1 Phycisphaerales bacterium | reverse complement strand
AGGGAGCGCTGGAGGGAGAATCCCAGAGGTCGCTGCCAGCCGAGCCCTCCGTCGCCCCGTCGCTCCGTCGCTCCGTCCCTTCCTCAGGCTTCCGTCCGCCCACGGACATCTACACCATCTTCACCGACAAGCCCGGTCAGCAGTACGACGTCAAGGACATCATCGCCTGCATCGTGGACGCCCGCGCCGTGCCCAACGCCGACGGCCACGAGTCGCTCGGACCGGACTTCGACGAGTACAAGGCCGAGTACGGCCAGTCGCTCGTCTGCGGCTACGCCCGCATCGGCGGGCGGCCGGCCGGCATCGTCGCAAACCAGTGCAAGCTCTCGACTCGCCAGATGCCCGGCGGCAAGGCCGGCCCCTCGAAGTCCACCAACATGCCCCGCGTCATCTACGACGACTCGGCCGACAAGGCGGCGCGGTTCATCATGGACTGCAATCAGCGGAAGATCCCGCTGGTGTTCCTGCACGACACGACGGGCTTCATGGTGGGGCGAGACTCGGAGCAGGGCGGGATCATCCGCGCCGGGGCCAAGCTCGTGAACGCGATGAGCAATTGCGTGGTGCCCAAGCTCGTCGTGATCATGGGCGGCAGCTACGGGGCGGGCAACTACGCGATGTGCGGGCGGGCGTTCGAGCAGACGATGAGCTTCGCGTGGCCGAGCGCCAAGTGCGCGGTGATGGGCGCGGCCCAGGCCAGCGGCACGCTCGCCATGATCGAGGAGAAGAGCCGCGAGCGGAAGGGGGAAAAGATCGACCCCGAGACGCACAGGCAGATCCTGGACGCGGTGCGTGCGAGCTACAACGAGCAGCAGGACATCCGCCACGGGGCCGCCCGAGGCTGGGTGGACCGGATCATCGAGCCGCACCGGACGCGGGAGGAGCTGATCGCGGCGCTGGGAGCGACGGAGGGCTGGGACTACTCGAGGGAGTTCCGGACGGGGGTGCTGCAGACCTGATCGACGCCTGACCTGAGGCTCGGCGAAGGTCAGGGTGCTGCACTTTTACTCTGACGTTCGCAGAGCCTCACGTCAAGCCTCGACCGACGGTCGCGACTCCATGGACGCCTGACCTGAGGCTTTGCGAAGGTCAGGGTCCTGCCCTTCCACCCTGACGTTCGCAGAGCCTCACGTCAGGCGTCGACCGACGGTCGCGAACTCATGGACGCCTGACCTGAGGCTTTGCGAAGGTCAGGGTTCCGCCCTTACACTGGGCCGATGTGGCAGGAGTGGTCCGATTGGGCTCATGTGGTGTGGTCGACGCTCGGCCATTGGATACCGGGCGATCCTCGCGGGTTCCGCGATCATGACCATCGCATCCACTCGACGGGCGATTATAAGAACCCACCGCCGCCGGGCGAACACGCTCGACTGCACCGATATGCGCGAGCGCGGTGCCCGGACGAGGTCGAGATCCCGGAGGCGCTCCGGCCCAAGATCGCCGAGGTGCTGGCCCGGAAGCTCCTCGCGCTTGGCAAACCTCCGAGGATCATCGCGGTGGCACGAGTTCACGTGCATGCGCTGGTGCGCGCCGGGCCGATAGATGTCCGGCCGTTCATCGGTCGGGCGAAGCAGGCCGCGTCCCACGCGGTTCGGCACGATTTACCGGGACGAGTATGGGGACAGCGATGTCATCCCGTCCGCATCCGAGACGCTGATCACTTTCGCGATGTGGTCGACTACATCGCGGCGCACTTGGACGAGGGGGCGGCGATCTGGATCCACCCTGACGTTCGCAGAGCCTCACGTCCAGCCTCGACCGACGGTCGCGACTCCATGGACGCCTGACCAGAGGCCTTGCGAAGGTCAGGGTCCTGCCCTTCCACCCTGACGTTCGCAGAGCCTCACGTCAGGCGTCGACCAACGGTCGGGAGGGCATACCGTTGCCTCATGCGAACCGCGCGAGTTCTCGCTTGGCCCTGTGCTGTATCCCTCGCCTGTGCGCAGGGCGCCCACTCCGGCCTCGCCGTGCACAATCCCTCAGGAAACCCGATCTTCCCGGGCTGGTACGCCGACCCCGAGGCGGTCGTCTACGATGGCGCGTACTGGATCTACCCGACTTGGTCCGACGACTGGGAGCCCGCCGGGGCGGGTCCGCGCCCGGCGGACGCTCCCGCCGAGCTTTCCGATCGCCAGAAGCTCGCCATCAATCCCCAATACCTCAAGCAGACCTCCCTCGACGCCTTCAGCTCCCCCGACCTCGTCCACTGGACCAAGCACCCCCGCGTGCTCGAACTGGCGGACATCTCCTGGGGGGAGTACGCCCTCTGGGCGCCGTCGGCAATCCACGCCAACGACAAGTACTATCTCTTCTTCGCCGCCAATGACATCCAGTCCGGCGACGAGGTCGGCGGCATCGGGGTCGCCGTCGCCGATTCGCCCGAGGGCCCCTACCGCGACGCCCTGGGCAGGCCGCTGATCGACAAGTTTCACAACGGCGCCCAGCCGATCGACCAGTTCGTCTTCCGCGACGACGACGGGCAGCACTACATGTACTACGGCGGCTGGCGGCACTGCAACGTCGTCAAGCTCGCCCCCGACCTCCTGAGCCTCGAGCCTTTCGACGATGGCGAGACTTTCAAGGAGATCACGCCCGAGCACTACGTGGAGGGGCCCTTCGTCTTCAAGCGCCCGATCGAGGGGCGCGACCGCTACTACCTCATGTGGTCCGAGGGCGGCTGGGGCGGCCCCGACTACTCTGTCGCCTACGCGATCGGCGACTCGCCCACGGGCCCGTTCGAGCGCATCGGCAAGATCCTCCAGCAGGACCCCGATGTCGCCACCGGTGCGGGTCACCACTCGGTCATCCCCGTGCCCGGCTCCGACACCTGGTACATCGTCTACCACCGCCGCCCGCGCGGCGACGACGACCCCCACCACCGCCAGGTGTGCATCGACGAGATGTGGTTCAACCCCGACGGCACGATCCGGCCGGTCGAGATCACCTCCGCGGGCGTCGCGCCGCGCCCGCTCGCGCCGCAGGACCGCTGAGCCCGCAGAACGCGAGGAAGACCACCGGAAACCCGCCGCTTCCACCGGGCGAGCACCGCGATATCGGACTCCCTCTGGCCATCGGGCTCATTCCTCTGTGCGCGCCCGCACCGAGCCGGTAGGATCAAGCCAGATCCGGATCCAGGAGTGCTGCCGATGCGTTGCCATGCCGACCGCGCCGTTCCCGTCCTCGTCCTCGCGGCCATCTCGGGCGCTGCCGCGGCCCAGCCCGCCGACCAGCAGCCCGCCTTCGAGGTCTCGGACAGCGGCCATGTGCGCGTGCCGCTGCGCGTGTCGCCCGCCGGCGGCTCGGGCCCGAGCCGCGCCGACGACGTCCCCTACGGCACGACCCCGGACTGGGAGCTCGCGCTGCGACGGCAGGTTGGCGGCCTGCAGATCGCGGACATGAACGGCGACGGTCGGAACGACCTGGTCGTTGGCTGCTTCCACAGCGACAGCTTCCCGCCCTACGACGACTGGCACGACATGATCTTCTTCAACACGGGCGGCGGGCTGGAAGCCTCGCCCTCGTGGATCTCCAGCGACCAGACGCACACGGGCGACGTGCAGATCGGGGACGTGGACCTCGACGGACATCTGGATTACTTCGCGGTCAGCGGCGGCGGGAGCTACAGCCAGCCGCGGATCTACTTCGGCTCGGCGACCGGCCCGTCGGAGACAGCGGGCTGGTTCGGCGTGCCGCCGGAGGCGGGGTGGGCGACAAGCGGGCTGCTGGTGGATATCGACAAGGACGGGGACCTGGATGTCTTCACGACCAACCAGGGCGTGAGTCCGAACCCGTACCGCGCGATGTACATGTGGCGGAACCAGGCGGGCGTGCTGGACACGACGACGAGCTGGCACAGCGCGGAGGAGTCGATCCAGAACGGTTTAGCGTCGGCGGATTACGACGGGGACGGCTGGCCGGACGTGGCGGTCGCGAAGTGGGTGAACTTCGAGACGGGAATCTACCGCAATGACGGCTCTGGCACGCTGGAGACAGCCCCCGCCTGGACCACGGGGGACGACGGCACCGACAAGGGCGTCGCGTTCGCCGACGTGGACGGCAACGGCTGGCCCGACCTCGCCGTGGGCCATGACGAGCCGAGCCGGCTGTACGGCAACGACGCCGGGTCGCTCGCCCTGGTGTGGGAATCCGACGCGCCGTTCTACGGGCAGCAGGAGGTCCGCTTCGCCGACGTGGACGGTGACGGCGACCCCGACTACAGCGAGACGAACTTCTCCGACGGGCGCACCCACATCTACCTCAACCGCGACGGCACGCTCGATGTGCCGCCCTCGTGGACGTACGACTCGAGCACGGTCGCAAACACGCACGCCTTCGGCGACATCAACGGCGACGGCTGGCTCGACCTCGCGATCGGCTACAGCGGCGACGTGTCGATCCGCGTGTTCTACGCCGTCCCGCCGGCCTGCACCGCTGACTTCAACGGCGACGGGGCGGTGAACACGCTGGACGTGCTGTCGTTCCTCAACGCGTGGAACGCGGACGACCCGCGGGCGGACATCAACGGCGACGGCACGATCAATACGCAGGACGTGCTGGCGTTCCTCAACCTGTGGAATGCGGGGTGTTGAGAAAGACAGCGAGGCAGCGAGACAGCGAGGCAGCGAGGCAGGGGGGCAGCGAGGCGGCAAGATGGGCCTGCGGGTACGCTGGCCGGCATGGCATTACTGCGGGAGAGGAAAGCGCCGGTTCCTGAACCGTTCTTTCTCTGCGGCTTCGGCAAATCCGGAACGAACTGGGTCGGCAACCTGCTGAACCTGCACCCGCAGATCCGGTGCGAGGGCGAGTTTCATTTCCAGCACTTCTTCGCGGCGCTGGACGAGTTCACGCGCTATCCCTGGCAGCTCGGCAGCCGCGAGCCGGTCAGCCGGCTCGCGCAAGCGGGCGTCGAGCGGCTGGTGCGGGAGTGCCTCGCCACGCTCGCGGCGGGCCGGCCGGGGGTGCGGCTCGTCGGGGATCGGTCGCCCCGCCCGCTGCGGGAGCTCGTGCGCGGGGCGAAGACGATCTACGTCTATCGAGACGGCCGGGACGTCGTGGTGAGCTACACGTTCCACCATCTGCGCGCGGGCGAGGCGCACCACTTCCCGGAGAAGGTGCGGGCACCGTTCATGCGGCATCAACGGGAGTTTCGAGTGCATCCAGATCGCATGGGGCCGGAACACCCGGGCTTGCTCGGTGACGAGGCCTGGGTGCGCGAGTCGGCTCGATTCTGGGCTTGGCGGGTGCTGGCCGACGTGGAGCACGGGGCGACTGTGGACACGCCGACGCTGCTGAGCGTGCGGTACGAAGACCTGCACGCCGACCTCCCGGGACAGTGCCGCAGGATCTACGAGTTCCTGGGAGTCGACCCGCATCTCGCCGCGCCGCCGGCCCGAGAGAGCGGGACCGCGGCGGGATTCGGGCGCGAGGATCGCGGCAGCCTCTATCGCAAGGGCGAGGCGGGCGATTGGCGACGGTGGGCGAGCGAGGACTTCTGCCGGTGGATCCGGGAGGAGGCAGGCGGGGCGCTCGAAAGGCTGGGCTATCAGTGGGAGATGATGGACGCCTGACCTGAGGCTCTGCGAAGGTCAGGGTCCCAACGTACAACCCACCCTGACGTTCGCAAGGCCCTCACGTCAGGCGTCGAGGGGCCGATAGACTTCGCGCATGACCACCCGCCCGGCCCAAGGCGGCCAGACATGGACCACGCGCAAGCTCCTCGCGTGGATGAAGGAGGCCTTCGCGAAGGCGGGGCTCGACTCGCCGCAGCTCTGCGCGGAGATGCTGGTCGCGCACGTGCTGGGGTGCGAGCGGCTGAAGCTCTATATGGACCCGGATCGGCCGGCGGCGCCGCTGGAGCGGCAGCAGTTGCGGGACCTGGTCGCACGGGCGCTCAAGGATGAGCCGGTGCAGTATCTCGTGGGCGAGGCGTGGTTCTTCAGCATGCCGTTCCACGTGGACCGGCGGGTGCTGATCCCCCGCCCGGCGACGGGGACGATCGTGGAGCACGTGCTCCAGCACGCGCGGGCGACGCCCGGGTTCGGCGGGGAGAGTGAGGGGCGGTTCGGCGAGGGCGTGGTCATCGCCGATATCTGCACAGGCTCGGGGTGTGTGGCGGTCGCGCTGGCGAAGCACATGCCGGGGGCGCGCGTGGTGGTGACGGACGTCTCGCCCGACGCCCTGGAGGTCGCCGGCCTCAACGCCGCGCGGCACAAGGTGGCCGAGCGGGTGGACCTGCTCGCCGGCGACCTGCTCGCGCCGCTCGACGCGCATCCGGCCACGAAGGGCAGGGGATCGCTCCACTACCTCGTAAGCAACCCGCCCTATATCCCGGACGACGAGTGGGAGTCGAGCGATCCGGAGACCGGCGTGCAGGCGAACGTCAAGGAGTACGAGCCCGAGCTCGCCCTGCGCGGCGGACCGGACGGCCTCGCCTTCGTGCGTCCGCTGCTGACCGAGGGCCCCCGCTCCCTGCGTCCGGGCGGGCTGATCCTGGTCGAGGTCGCCGCAAGCCGCGCGAATGACGCCCGCGCGCTCGCCGAGGCGAGCCCGATGCTCGAGGCCGTGACGGTGCTTAAAGACTTCGAGGGCCTGCCCCGCACGGTGGTGGCGCGACGAAAGGCCTGAGCTGGGGCATAGGTCCCACGAGACCTCTGAGACTCGATAGGAACCACCTCGGCGCCTACTTCGGCGCCAGCGCCTTGCGGATCTCCTCGATGAGCCGCTCGATCTGGAAGGGCTTGAAAAGCACGCTCTGCAGCCCCTCCTGGCTCGCCCGGACGATCGAGTGGTGCGGGTCGTAGCCGAAGCCGGTCATGAGGATGACGGGGACGCCCGGGATCGCCTCCCGGGCCGCGGCGAAGACCTGGTAGCCGTTGCGGTCCGGCATTTTGATGTCGGAGATGATGATGTCGAAGCGCTCGTCGGGCTTGACGCCGGCGAGCTTCTCGATCGCGTCGGCGCCGCTCTCGCTCGCGATCACGAGGCAGCCGCGCGACCGGAGCACGTCGCGGATGATGCGCCGGATCTTCGACTCGTCGTCGGCCACCAGCACACGCTTGCCCTTGAGGATCGGATCCTCGGTGCGGTCGGCGAGGGCCCGCTCCACGCCGAGGAGCGTCTGCGGCCCCGCGGCCATGTTGCGCACGCGGGCGCGGATGCTCTCGACGTCCGCCTTGATCCTCGCGATGTGCCGCGCGGTCTCGGGGTCGCGGGAAGCGGCCCCGGTGAGCCACTCAGCTTCGGAGAGGATGTCCTCCAGGCAGTCGCGCAGCTCGCCCTCGACGCGCCCGCTCACGCTGAGGTTCGTCGTGCTCCGCTCGACCACCAGGAGGTCGAGCATGTGCAGGCTGATGGCGATGTAGCGGGCGAAAATCTCGCCGAACTGACGGTCCTCCTCGTTGAACGCCGAGGGCCGCTCGCTCTCCACGTTCATGATCCCGATGACCTTGTCGTGGAGCCGGAGCGGGACGGTCAGCGAGCTGCGCGCCTCCCCCAGCCCGGGCATGAAGCGCTCGTCGGTCTGCGCATCGGCGCAGATCACGCTCCTGCCGGTCGCGGCGACGTAGCCCGAGATGCCGTTGCCCTCCTCCTCCGCGAAGAGCTCGAGGTCGATCGCCTCGCGCGGCAGCCCGGCGGAGATCACCGGCTCCAGCCGCTTCGAGCGCTCGTCGATCAAGCGGATCACGAAATGGTCGAAGCTCAGCAGCTCGTGGGCGATGCGGACGATGCGGGTCTCGAGCGCCTTCAGCCGCTCGGCCGAGTTGTTCTTCCGCACCGCCTCCGCCTCGAGGCCGACCAGCTCCGCCCCGGCCCGGTCGATCGCGGACATGCGCTGGGCGAGGCGCCGCTCGGTGGAGACGTCGCGCACCACAACCGCCAGGCGCCGGACGGGGGCGCCGTCGCCGGACGGCGCAGGGCCCGCCTCGGGTGTGGGGTGGACGAACACCTCGTACGCCACCTGCTCGCGCGGGTCGCTCAGGTCGAACTTGGACGCCGGCGGCAGCTCGCCCCCCAAAACGCGACCAGGCGACGAGAGCTCGCTCGCCGCCTGCTGATAGCACCTTCTCACGCGCTCCAGGATCGCCGCCGGAAGGCCTTTGTAGCGGGCGTTCGCCCACAGCTCCCGGGCCTCGACGTCCACGAGACAGACCCCCTCCCCGATCGTGTTGAGGAGGAGCGCCGCGGGGTGGTCCCGCATCTCGGGGAATTCCGACGCCCCCGCGACGACGGCCTCGAACGACTCGTCGTGCAGGCGGCCCGCGGCGGCGTCGGGCTGCTCGACGCGCACGTCGAACTCACCCCCCAAGCACCGGCTGAGCTCTTCAGCCGGAACGCCCGGACCGCCGACGATAAGCAGTTTCGGCTTCGGCTGCGACATATCTCCCGCAACGCGCGTCGCGTTCTCTGGAGGTACTCTAGCCTCTCGGGCCCGGCCACCCCGCCGGAGCCCCGGCCTCAGCTCACATGGCTTTGACATCGGACCTGCGCACCTTCGTACTGTGAAGCATCCATGATTCTCGTCCGAGAAATCCGGAAGACGTATGGGCGGGTGCACGCCGTCAGAGGCATCAGCTTCGCCATCGAGCCGGGCGAGGTCGTCGGCCTTCTCGGGCCGAACGGGGCCGGCAAGAGCACCACGATCCGGATCCTCACGAGTTACCTGACGCCCGACGCGGGCTCCGTCGAGATCGACGGCCACGACACACGCACCGATTCGCTCGAAGCCCGCCGGCGGATCGGCTACCTGCCGGAATCCGCCCCGCTCTACCCTGAAATGACACCCGGGGGTTACCTTGATTATCGGGCCAGGCTCTACGGCCTCCCGAGACCAGAGCGCCGCCGGGCCGTGGGCGCTGCCATGGACCGCTGCCGCATTACCGACGTCGCCGGCCGACGGATCGGCCACCTCTCTAAGGGCTACCGCCAGCGGGTGGGCCTCGCCGCGGCTCTGCTCCACGATCCGCCCGTGCTGGTGCTGGACGAGCCCTCGAACGGCCTCGATCCCTCGCAGATCCGCGAGACGCGCTCGCTCGTCAACGAGCTGGCGGCGAGGCGGACGATGGTTGTCAGCTCGCACATTCTCCCCGAGGTGGAGCGGCTGGCGACCAGGCTGCTGGTGATCGCCGCGGGCCAGATCCGGGCCGACGGACCGATGGCGGAGCTGGCGGGGGCGGCGGCTGGCGGAGGGCGGTACGTCGCGGAGGTGCAGGGGGATACGGGCGAATACCTCCGCCTGCTCCGGGGCATCGCGGGCGTGCGAGACGTGCGCGCGGCCCCGCTGAACGGCTCGGCGTGGAGCCGGGTGACGGTCGAGACCGGTCCGGGCGCTGGCGATCCGAGGCCGGCGATCTCTGGCCACGCTGCGCGCATCATGCTGCCGCTGCGGGAGTTGCACGAGGATAAGCCGTCCTTGGAGCACCTCTTTCTCCAGCTCACCGAAGGGACGGGAACCGCCCCCGAGGAGGCCTCGCCACGATGAGCAGCGTGTGGGCGATCGGACGGCGCGAGCTGGCCTCCATGTTCCGGACCCCCGTCGGGTGGGTGGTCATCGCCCTGTTCCTGCTCCTGACCGGAGCGGCGTTCAGCGTGGGGCTCGTGCCGGGGCAGCCGGCCAGCCTACGGGACTTCTTCGCGGTCTCCGCGTGGCTGCTGATGCCGGTGGCACCTGCGGTCTCGATGCGCCTCTTCGCCGAGGAGCACCGGACCGGGGCCATCGAGCCCCTGCTCACCGCGCCCGTGTCGGACGCAGGGGCGGTCGCGGGCAAGTACCTCGGGGCGTGGCTCTTCCTGGCGCTCATGGTCGCGCCGACGCTCCTGTACCCGGCGGTGCTCTGGTGGGTCGCCGACCCCAAGCCCGATCTTGGCCAGATCGGCGCCGGCTATGTGAGCCTCGTGCTCCAGGGCTCGCTCTATCTGGCGATCGGGACGGCGGTGAGCGCGATGACGAGCAGCCAGACGCTGGCGTATCTCGCGACCCTGCTGCCGATCCTCGGCCTGCTCCTGGTCTCGCGCGGGGCTTCGGACTCGTCGCTCGGCGGCTCGGGCCCGATGCCGGAGTGGGCGCGGCGCACGCTCCAGGCGCTCTCGATCCCGGCGCGGGCGTCGGACTTCGCTCGCGGGATCATCGATACCGCACACATCGCGTTCTTCCTGGTTGCGGCGCTGTGGTGCCTGTTCGCCGCCCACGCGGCCCTCGACTCGCGGAGGTGGCGATGAGCGCGGCGAGGCGTCGGATGGCCGGCGCCGGTGGCGCGGCGCTGCTGCTGGCGCTCGGGCTCGCCGCGGCGGCGGTGGTCGGGGCGGTGGGCGCTCGCTACAACGTGCGGCTCGACGTCACGTCCGCGGGCGAACAGCGGCTCGCCCCCCGCACGCTCGCCGTGCTGGAGCAGGCGGCGGCGCTCGGGGAGGTGGAGATCCTCGTCGCGGCGGACGCCGCGTCGCTCGAGCCCTGGGCCCGGAGGGCGGTGCGCGACGTGCTCGAGCTCTTCGAACACAGCGGGCGGGTGCGCGCCGGGGAGATCGACGTGGGCTCGGCCGAGGGCCAGGCGGCGTACGGGGAGCTGCTCGGGCGGCTGATCGAGCGTGAACGCGAGGGCATCGACCTGCACATCGCGGCGGTGGCGGCCGCCGCCGCACAGACGGAGGCGGCGGGCGCCGGGCTGGAGCAGCGAGTCGCGCCGGGCTTGCTCGCGCTCCGCGACCTGCTCGGGGAGGGCGAGCAGTCGGCGGCGGTGCGATCGGGCCTGGAGCAGTGGGCGTCGCTCATGCGGGCCGCGTCGGCGCGTCTGTCGGAGGCCGCGCGGGCGGCGCGGGCCGCGCTCGCGGAGCCCGACGCGGCGCTCCCGATCCCGCCGCTCGAGCGGCACGAGGCCGCGCTGCGCCAGGCCGTGAACGAGCGCGCCACGGAGCTCGATGCGCTCGTGGAGGAGCTGGAAGCACTCGGGGGCTCAGGGGTCGGATCGGAGGGGCTCCGGTCCGGCGCCGAGAGCCTCGGCCGGGCCGCCGCGGAGATCCGCGACGAGCTCGCGCGGGCGGCCGACGGCATCGCGCGGCTCCCGAGGCTGGACGTGCTGCGGATCGCCACCGCCCTGGGGGCTTCGGAGATCGCGCTGGTGATCGGCCCGCCCGGGACAGGCGTTGCGGGGATCGATATCGGCACGCTGTACGAGCCGGATGTCGTCGCCTCCGACGGCACCCGGATCACCGGCGACGTGCGCTTCCAGGCCGAGGAGCTGCTCGCGTCCGCGGTCTCGACGGTGCTGACGGCGGCGAAGCCGATCGTGGTGCTGACGCACGGGGAGAGCGCGAGCATCCTCGACAGCACGGAGTATTTCGCCGGCGTCGGTCAGCGCATGGCCCGGCGCGGGATCGATCTCGCCGAGTGGCAGGCGCTCCACGAGCCCGAGCCCCCCGAGCTGCGCGAGCTCGACCCCGACGGCGCCCGGCCACGGGTGTACGCGGTGCTCGCGCCGGACTCCTCGGGCGCCGCGAGATCGCCCGACGAGGCCCCCGGGCCCGAACGGGCCGCGGCGGTCGGACGGGCGCTGCAGAGATTGATCGACGACCGCGCCGCGGTGCTGCTCAGCGTCATCCCCTCGGTGCTGCCCTCGTACGGTGAGACCGACCCGGTCGCCGCGCCGCTCGCCGCCCTCGGCGTGGACGTGCGCACCGGCGTGATGCTGCTGCGGCGTGAGGCGAGCGCGCGAGCGCAGGAGCTGCGGACCGAGTTCGAGGTCGTGCCCGGCGGCGGCGGGCACGCCATCCTCGGGGCCACGAGCAACCTGCCGACGCTGCTCTCGTACCCGGTGCCGATCGAGTGGTCGGGCGGGTCCGTGGCCTCCGTGACCCCGCTGCTCACGGTGGAGGCCAGCGCGGACGCGTGGGGAGAGACCCAGTGGGTACGGCTGTGGCAGACCCCCCGAGAACAGCGCCCCCTGCTGCCCGAAAGGCCCGGCCCCGACGAGGGAGTGGACGACACCGAAGGGCCCTGGACAGTCGGCGCGGCCGTCGAGCGCGCCGGCGGCATCGCGCGAACAGGCCGGATCGTGGTCGTCGGGTCGAGCGGCTGGTTCTTCGATCCCGTCGCGGCGAGATATCAGGCGACCGACGGGCGCGTGGCGCTTGCCTGGCCGGGGAACGCCGAGCTCTTCGAGGCCGCGGTGCTGTGGCTCGCCGGGCAGGACGAGCTGATCGCGCAGTCCGCGGGCGCTCGCTCTACGCCGCTGGTCGGCCCAATCGAGCCGGGACGGCTTCGGGCTCTGCGCTGGGGGTTGGTGGCCGGGCTGCCGCTGTTGACACTGGGGGTCGGGGTGGCGTGGCGGGTGGTAAGGGGGTAGGAAAGCAGAAGAGCGGAAAATCAGCAAATCAGCAAATCGGAGGCAAGCCATCGCGACCCCTGATCGTGCCGCCTCAACTCGTGCCTTGCCGCTTTCTTGCCTTGCTGCCTCGCTGCCTTGCTGCCTTGTTGCCTTGTTGCCTTGTTGCCTTGTTGCCTTCCGTCATCGTCCCGTCTTGAACAGCGTCCGCAGCGACTCCAATATGTCCTCGCGCCCGTTGACCTTCGAGAGCAGGAGCCGCTCCCCCTCCTCGTCGCGCCGCCCGTCGGGGAACGCCTCGCGCAGCACGTTGAGGAAGTTGCCGCTCCCGTAGGCGCTGGCGACCTGGACGTAGCCGAACATGTTGCTCTGGGGGAGGAGGTGCTCGTCGACCACCTTGCAGCAGAGGCGGTTGTCGGCCTCCGAGGAGTTGTCGCCGTCGGAGAAATGGAAGAGGTAGATGTTCCAGTCGCTGGGGTCGTAGTGCTCGGCGAGAAGATCCTTGCAGCACTGATACGCCGAGCTGATGCGCGTGCCGCCGTCCTCGCGCAGGGTGAAGAAGGTCTGCCGGTCCACCTCGGCGGCGCGCACGTCGTGCACGATGTAGCGGCTCTCGACGCCCTCGTAGTTGCGGCGCAGCCACGTATCGATCCAGAAGGCCTCCAGGCGGACGAGCTCCTTCTGCTCGGCGCCCATGGAGCCGGACACGTCCATCATGTAGACGATCACCGCATTGGACTGCGGCTTCTTGACCTGCGTCCACGAGCGGTAGCGCAGGTCCTCCTTGATGGGGATGATGACCGGGTCGTCGGGGTTGTAGTCGCCCATCGCGAGCTGGCGCTTCAGGGCCTCCTTGTAGCTGCGCTTGAAGTGGCGGAGCGAGGCGGGCCCCACCGGGCGGATGCCCGAGTACTTGTCGCGGATGGTGGTGATGCGGTGCTCGCCGCGCGGCTTGATGCGCGGCAGCTGGAGCTCCTCGGCGAGTATGTCCGCGAGCTCCTCGAGGGAGACATCGACCTCGGTGATGTGGCGGCCTTCCTCCTCCCCGCCGGCGTTCTGGCCGGAGCCGCCGGGCTGGCCGGCGCTCTGGCCCTCCTCGCCCTCGCCCATGCCCACGCCGCTGGAGTTGTCGCCGTAGCGGAAGTTGGGGATGTCGATGTCGTGGAGCGGGATGGAGACGTAGCGCCCGCCCTCCTTGCCGATGATCTCGCCTCGGGAGAGGAACTTCTTGAGGTCGCGCCTGATCCGGCCGCGCACGATCTGCCGGAAGCGCTGGTGGTCCTGTTCGATCTTGTTGATCATGGGCGGTTGGCGCGCCGGGGCCTCAGTGCCCCTGACCTGGTGCGGATGGACCGGACACAGTCTGTACGTCCGTTGAGATCGGCCGGATCGGGCCCTCCGAGTCAGGCGAATGCGTCCGATCGCCCGGCGGGGAGCGCCGGCGCACCGACCTGGCGAGGCCGTAGGAGCACAGGAGGCCCACCGGGACGGCCAGGAGCGTCTCGGCGGCCCGGTTGACGAGGTCCGCGGCAAGCCCGATAGCCGCGGCCTCCTCCCGGGCCCCGGGCGCGGAGACGGCGGCGAGCGTGAGCCCCACCGCCCATTCGCGCAGGCCCAGGCCGTTCCCGGTGATCGGCACGACCATCGCAAGCTGGCACACGGCGGCGATCGCCACGACGTGGTCGAGCGAGAGGGGGCGGCCGACGAGGTGGAAGACGATCGCGTAGCGGCCCACCCACGCGAGCATGTCGACGCTGCGCAGCGCCATCGCCGCGAGCTCGCGCCACCACGCGCGCCCGAGCGCGCGAGCCACGGCGCCCCCGAGGGCCGCGAGGATCGCGGGGCCGGCGAGGAAAAGCGCCTGCGCCCACGCCCGCTCCGACCTCGAGATCCCGATCGCGACGAGCAGCAGCATGCCGAGGGAGGCGCCGGTGAGCGCCATTGCGGAGATCATGACGCGCAGGGCGTCGCCCACGGCCATGCCGTGGTATTTCTTGTGGAAGGCGACGCGCCCCACCATGCCCGGGCGCAAGGGGAGGTGGTTGAGCAGCCACGCGGCGCCGATCAGCATCAGCATGTCGAGCGCCGGCACGCGGGCGTAGCGGTGCGAGAGCAGCCAGAAGGTGAGCGAAGTCGTGACCAGGCTGACGATCGGGAGCACAAACGCGGCCGCGATCAGCGCCGGGTGCGCGTCACCGACGGCCTCGACCGCCTCGCGGAGCACCGCGCGCTGCGAGACCACCGCCCACACCGCCGCCGCCAGGAGCAGCACGCCGACCGTCGCGCCGACGACGCGCCGGCGCGTGGCCGGCGGGCTCTCCGCGCCGGGCCGGCGCGCCGGGGGCCCCGGCGATCTCCGGCCGCCGCTGCTCACCTGCTCTCACCGGCCGACGCCGCGCCGAGCGCGGCGGCGCCGAGCCGGGAATAGGTGTCCTGGGGAGAGGACAGTCGCGTGCGCAGCGCACACGCGAAGACCCGCATCTCGGCCGCTTCGCTCTCGAGCCACGGAGCCAGCGCCGCGTCGTCGGCCTGCGCGACGCGGGTGGCGAGCGCCAGCGGGACCAGGAGCGGGTCCTCCTCGGCGAGGGCCGCCGCGTCGAAGGGCTCCATGCCGGGAGCCGCGCGCGCCGTCGGCAGAACCGCGAGCATCGTCGCCCGGGCCGCCGGGGGCATGTGGGTGTACCGGTCGGCGGCGATCGTCGCGACCCGGTTGAGATCGTCGCCAGCGAGCACATACGGGTGACCGGCTTCGAGCAGGGCGCGCGCGCGGATGGCGGCGACCACGCCGGGCAGGTCGGCCGCCGGCGCCGCGTCCAGCGCGTCGGCGAGTTCGGTCGCCGGGACCCGCCCGAGCTCGAGCGGCGGGCGCGTGAGGCGCTGCGTCTCGGTCTCGAAGCACAGGACGCCCGGCGTGGGGACGCCCTGGGCGTCGAGCGTGTACCCCTGCAGCACGCGCCAGCGCTCGCGCACGGTGTCGATGCCGCCGACCTCCGCGATCCAGCCGACCATGCCGGGATCGGGCCAGAGCACCACCTCCAGCGATTCGGCGGGCATGAGGCGCAGCCGCCGGTCGAGCTCCGCCACCTCGGGGAGCGCCTTCGCGAAGAGCTGGCCGGTGCCGAGCTCGAGCTTGGGCGAGAGCAGGAGCCGGCTGTTGAGGATGCGGTCGCCGCCGACCCCCAGCGGACGCGGCGCGAGGTTGGTGAGGCGCACCCGCAGGGCCGCCCGCCCTGTGGAAGGGATCGAGGTGTCCACCAGCTCCGCCGAGAGCGACATGAACGTGCGCGGATCGACCGCCATGCGGTCGACCCATTGCGGCACCGAGCCGGCGAGGCGCACGAGCTCGGCCTGCTCGGGGGAGGCGAGCGCCTCCTTCTGCGTCGCGCGGGTGTATTGCTCGCGCGCCCAGACGCCGGCCAGGGAGAGCGGCGCGTCGATCGCGAGCCGGCGCAGCACCTCCGCGGCCTCCTCCGTGCGCCCGAGCCTTTCGAGCGTGAGAGCCAGGCCCACGCGGTTCAGGGTGCTCGACTCGGGGAGGGCGCGGAAGATCTGCTCCGCCACGGCCGGATCTCCCAGACGCAGCTCGGCCCAGGCCTTGAGCATCCGCGTCATGTCCGCGTCCGCGCCGAAGTTGGCCTCCGAGCGCTCCGCCCACTCGGTCAGGGCCTCGGTGCTGGCGTCGGCCCAGGCCACGGCGATGAGCTGCTGCGAGATGGCGCCCCAGATCTCCGCGGCCCGCTGCGCCCGCTCCTCGGGCGTGGCCAGCTCGGCGACCCGGGCGGCCTGCTTGACCATGTCCTCGAGCACGGCGCCCATGTCGGCGAGGGTCGCCCCGATCGTCTCGCGGTCCCCGGCCATGATGGCCGCGACGAGCCGGATCTGGTTGTAGAGCGGCGCGAGCATGATCGTCTCGGGCTTGGGGAGCGAGTCTGTCGGCATGCGCGCCTGCTCCCACTGCATGATCTGCATCGCGGCGGCTTGGCGCATCCCGAGCAGCTCCCTGTTGAGCGACTCCACGACCGCCTTCGGGCCCTCGACCTGCCAGCGGATCACCGACGCCTCCGCCGCGACACGCTCGTCGAGCTGCGGGCTCAGCGCCGTGTACAGGCTGACTGCCAGGCCGTGGAAGCGGCGGGCCTGCACGAACGCGCCGCCCATCGCGAGCTCGGTCGCGACCTGCCGATGGACGAGCGGATCGGTCGGGTCCGCGTTCAGCAGGTTGAGCAGCAGCTCCAGCCGCTCGGGGCGCGATTCCACCAGCGGCCCGAAGAATGACCACGTCAGCGCCGCCGCCTCCTTGTTCGTGCCGTCGAGCTGCGTCGCCTGCGTGAGCCGCTCGGCGAAGCCGGCGATGTCGCCGCCTTCGCGGCAGAGCAGCGCCGCGTCCAGAGCGAGCCGGCTGCGGACGGACGGGTCGATGGCGCGGCCTTCAGGGCCGAGCAGCCGGTCGTAGGCGCGGAGCCGCTCGTCGGTCGTCTGCAGGCGGCGCACCCTGGACGAGGCGAGCCGGAGCTGCGCGACCGTGTCGGCCGGGTCCAGCAGCACGAGCCGCCGGGTGAGCTCGTCCACCCGGTCCGAATCGCCCGCCGCCCACGCGGCACGGATCTGCATGCGCAGGAGCTCCGCGTCGCTGGGCTGGAACGCCGCGGCGGTGTCGAGGAGCCGCTCGGCGATCATGTAGTCGTCGGGAGTCGGCATGGGGCGGGCGCGCAGGTCCAGGAAGGCGACCCGCGCCACGGCCCGCGACGCGTATTCGTCGGGCTCGACGGCCTGCCCCGCGGCGGGCGCGGAGATCGCGCCGGCGAGCAGGAGGGTGAGGGGGCGGATTCCGGCAGTCGAACGAAGTCTGCGCATGTCTCAGGTCCCGCCGGCGAGCATGGCCCGCGCCATGGCGAAGAGGCCCCAGGTGGTTCCGGCGACGAGCACCAGGCTCGCCGCGATCTCGAGCGGCCACGTGATGGATCTCGCGGCACGAGGAAACCATCGGTCGGCCACAAGATACATAAAGAGGAATTCGCCGGCCGTGATCGAGAGCAGCCCCGCGCCGGTGCGGGGCTCCGGGGCGAGGATGGGCCAGCGCCCCGAGCCGTCGAGCAGGAGCCAGGCCCCGCCCACGACCATGACCAGCGCCCATGCGGAGGCGGCGCAGGTCAGGAGCGTCAGGCTCAGTTCTCTGGTCATGCGCACCTGCGCAGCCCTCCCGCGCGGGTCGGGCCGACCCGGCCGGGAGTGTACCGGCGCGAGAGGGCGGGAGTTCGCACGCGCGCTCGTCGGGGCCGCATGACGCGGCTCAGGCCCGGCGGAGGCCGCCGAAGCCCGGCGCATCCGCCGCTCCGATCGCTCCCGCGCCGCACGCCCGGCGGCCGATCAGCCGAGGGCCATGGTCATCAGGAACTCGGCGTTGGTCTTCACCTTCTTCAGGCGGCTCTTGAGCAGCTCCATGGCCTCGACGACGTTCATGTCGCTGAGCACCTTGCGGAGGCGGTAGACCAGCTCGAGCTCCTTGGGATCCATGAGGAGCTCCTCGCGCCGCGTGCCGGAGGCGGCGACGTCGATCGCGGGCCAGATGCGCTTCTCGACGAGGCGGCGGTCGAGGTGCAGCTCGCTGTTGCCGGTGCCCTTGAACTCCTCGAAGATGACCTCGTCCATCTTGGACCCGGTGTCCACGAGCGCGGTGCCGATGATGGTGAGCGAGCCGCCGCCCTCGATGGCGCGGGCCGCGCCGAAGAACTTCTTCGGGCGCTGCAGGGCGTTGGAGTCCAGGCCGCCGGTCATGATCTTGCCCGAGTGCGGCATCTCGGCGTTGTAGGCGCGGGCGAGGCGGGTGATCGAGTCGAGCAGGATGACGACGTCCTCGCCGAACTCGACCATGCGCCGGGCCTTCTCGATCACCATCTCGGCGACGGCGACGTGGCGGCCGGACTGCTCGTCGAAGGTGCTGGCCACGACCTCGACGCTCTTGTCGGTGTTGCGCTTGAAGTCCGTCACTTCTTCGGGGCGCTCGTCGACGAGCAGCAC
>DASRXL010000077.1:0-8834 GCA_035654175.1 Phycisphaerales bacterium | reverse complement strand
AGACGAGCGGGCCGGCGGTCGAAGCGGCCGCCGACGTGTCGCTGTCGCAATTGATGGAGAGCGGAGGTGCGGCTGCGCCGGCTGTGGGCGGGCCCGAGGGAGCGTCTGCTCCGGCGGAGACGGCAAGCGAGCCGGTCGGCGCCGCGCCGCCGGACCCGGCCGCACGGGTGGACGCGCTGTACGCCGAGCTGCACGACGCGCTCGGGCAGGAACTTGACGCGACCTCGGAGCCGTTCCGGACCGCCGTCGGATTGATCGCGCTGGCCGCGGCGCAGGGGCGGGATCCGCTCGGGGCGATCGCGCCGGACACCCCGGCGGGGGGGAAGCTGAGCCCGGCGGAGCGTGAGTCGGCCGAGGCGGTCGCCCAGATGCTCGGGACGCTCCTCTCGCCCGGGGAAGGCACCGAGCTGGAGCGGGCGGAGGTCCTCCAGGAGCTTGCCGGGCGCCTCACACAGAACATCGGCCTGAGGATCCCACGGGCCGAGCTGTGCACCCGGGTGCGCGGGTTCGGAAAGTATGAGCCGTTCGGGAAGACGGAATTCCTGGCGGGTCGGGCGATCCGGGCTCTGGTGTATGCCGAGCTGGACGGCTTCGAGCACCGGCCGGTGGATACGGAGCGGCTTGGCGGGCTGGTGCCCGAGGACCAGTGGTCGGTCGAGGTGTCGGAGGAGCTGCAGCTCTACCACGCCGCGGACGGCGGGCTGGCCTGGCGGCGGCCGGCGGAGAAGGTCGTCGAGACCTCGCGGAATCGGCAGCGGGATTTCTACCTTCTCGCGGACATCCAGCTCCCGCCAACGCTGACCGTCGGCCGGTACGAACTGAAAGTCATCATCCGGGACGACGTCTCCGGGGCGGTGGCGGAGAAGGTGATCCCGATCGGGATCGTGGCCGACCCCGAGCTGGCGTGGTCCGCGCAGGCGCCGGACTGACGGGCGCGGGGAGCATCGGCTCAACTTCTTGCGGTGACAGGGTTTAGCGCAGGGGTCGCCGTGTGCCCGCGCCGGGCGGGTGCGAGCTGGCGGCCGCGGGGTCGGTTCGGCGCGGAGAGCGGGTGCGCGCGCCGCGGGCGCGGGCTGCCAAACCGGCGTTCGGGTGGGCGGGCCTGCCGCACTCCACCAGGTGCAATCACTGGATCAACGCCGATCTAACGCTGTGAAGGCCGAAGGCGGAAGAATGGGCGACTGGCATAGTCGTCGCTGCCGATGAATGCCGTGGGCCCGCACCGCGCCGCGGCGGGCGCCGGAGCGTGCCGATCGGCGGGGAAACATCGTCCGAGAGGGTGCGTTGGTACGTAAAGAAGGAGCGGAGGCCGCGGTTGGCCTCCGGAGGAGTTCATCCATGTTTGAACGATTCACCGACCGTGCCCGCAAGGTGATGGCCCTGGCCAATCAAGAGGCGCAGCGGTTCAATCACGAGTACATCGGGACCGAGCACATCCTGCTCGGGCTCGTCAAGGAGGGCTCCGGCGTCGGTGCGAACGTGCTGAAGAACCTGGACGTGGACCTGCGCAAGGTCCGCCTCGAGGTGGAGAAGCTCGTGAAGGCCGGGCCGGAGATGGTCACGATGGGGAAACTCCCCCAGACTCCGCGCGCAAAGAAGGTGATCGAGTACGCGATCGAGGAAGCCCGGAACCTGAACCACAACTACGTGGGGACGGAGCACCTCCTGCTCGGCCTGCTGCGCGAGCATGACGGGGTGGCGGCCCAGGTGCTGATGAACCTTGGTCTGAAGCTCGAGGAGGTGCGCGAGGAGGTGCTGAATCTGCTCGGCGCCGGGAGCGAGAGCGAGTCGGCCGAGGGCGCGCTGTCGGGCGGGGGCGCCGGCGGCGGGGCGACGGAGGGGCGCGGGGCCAAGAAGCGGAGCCAGACCCCGGCGCTCGACAGCTTCGGTCGCGACCTGACCGAGCTGGCCAAGGAGGGCGAGCTCGACCCGGTGATCGGGCGCGAGCGCGAGATCGAGCGCGTGGTGCAGGTGCTCTGCCGGCGCACCAAGAACAACCCGGTGCTGCTGGGCGAGGCCGGCGTGGGCAAGACGGCGATCGTCGAGGGCCTGGCGCAGCGGATCATCGGCGGCGAGGTGCCCGAGATCCTGCACGACCGGCGCCTGGTGGTGCTCGACCTGGCGATGATGGTCGCCGGCACCAAGTACCGCGGCCAATTCGAGGAGCGCATCAAGGCGGTGATGAACGAGGTCCGCCGGGCCAAGAACGTCATCCTCTTCATCGACGAATTGCACACCCTGGTGGGGGCCGGCGGGGCGGAGGGCGCGATCGACGCGTCGAACGTGCTCAAGCCGGCGCTGGCCCGCGGCGAGATCCAGTGCATCGGCGCGACGACCTTCGACGAGTACCGCAAGTACATCGAGAAGGACGCGGCGCTGGCGCGGCGCTTCCAGTCCATCCCGGTCGATCCGCCGAGCAACGAGCAGACGATCGAGATCCTGAAGGGCCTGCGCGACAAGTACGAGGCGCACCACCGCGTGCAGATCACCGACGACGCGATCCGCGCCTCGGTCGAGCTGTCGGGGCGGTACATCACGGGGCGCGTGCAGCCCGACAAGTCGATCGACGTGATCGACGAGGCGGGCGCGCGGGTGCGGATCAAGAGCATGACCAAGCCGCCGGACCTGGCGGACATCGAGGCCGACATCGAGCGGCTCTCGATCGAGAAGGACGAGGCCGTCAAGGCGGCGGACTACGAGCGGGCCGCGGAGCTGCGGGACAAGGCCGAGCAGCTGCGCAAGAAGAAGGAGGACATCCAGCGCGAGTGGCGGGCCAAGTCGATGGAGGTGGACGGTGTCGTCGACGAGGACGTGGTCGCCGAGGTGGTGAGCAAGATGACCGGCGTGCCGCTGCAGCGGCTCGAGAAGGAGGAGGCCGCGAGGCTCCTCGACCTCGAGGGCGAGCTGCACAAGAAGGTCATCAGCCAGCAGGAGGCGATCCACGCGGTGGCGAAGGCCATCCGGCGCGCCCGCGCGGGCCTGAAGGACCCGAAGCGGCCGATGGGCTCGTTCATCTTCGTGGGTCCGTCGGGCGTCGGCAAGACGCTGCTCTCGAAGGCCCTGGCCGAGTTCATGTTCGGCGACGAGGACGCCCTTGTGCACCTGGACATGAGCGAGTACATGGAGAAGCACAACGTCAGCCGCCTGGTCGGCGCGCCCCCCGGGTACGTGGGCTACGAGGAGGGCGGGCAGCTCACCGAGCGCATTCGCCGGCGGCCGTACTCGGTGGTCCTGCTCGACGAGGTCGAGAAGGCGCACCCGGACGTCTTCAACATGCTCCTCCAGATCATGGAGGAGGGCCGCCTCACCGACTCGTTCGGCCGTCACGTTGACTTCCGCAACACCGTCCTGATCATGACGAGCAACATCGGCGCGGACCTGATCAAGGGCGGGGGCGGCTTCGGCTTCCAGAAGCGCTCCAGCGAGGTGAGCTACGAGAACATCAAGACGGTGCTGATGAAGGAGATCGAGCGGTTCTTCCGCCCCGAGTTCATCAACCGCCTCGACGACATCATCGTGTTCCAGCCGCTGACGCGGGACGACCTGGTGACGATCGTGGAGTACGAGGTGGCCAAGGTGTTCAAGCGGCTGAAGGAGCAGGCGATCGAGCTGGTGCTCGAGCAGTCGGCGAAGGACTTCCTGATCGAGAAGGGCTACAACCCCGACTACGGCGCCCGCCCGCTGCGCCGCGCGATCGGGAACTTCATCGAGGACCCGCTCAGCGAGATGCTGCTCTCGGGCGACCTGCACGGCAAGCGCAAGGTGCTGGTCAGCCGCGTCGAGGGCGAGGAGAAGCTCCACTTCGAGGGCATGGCGAGCGATTCGGCCAAGGGCGAAGCGGCCAAGGCCGAGCCGCAGACGCAGAGCACGTAAGCAGCGAGCGGCGAGTAGCGATCAGCGAACAGGGCCCGCGCCGGGAGATCCCGGCGCGGGCCTTTCTCTTGGACGTGGTGAGAGGGGGCGAGGCCGTGCACCGGCTCGCGTCCGGCGAGAGTCGTCGACTGTGCGCTCGGGCTGATTCCTGAGCGCCCGCGCCGAGAGGGCTATTGCGGCGTGCGCGGGAGCGGGGGCGCCTCGGAAATCTTCCCGTCCGAACCACCAACGAGGAGGTAGGCTGAGGGCGGAAGGCCATTCGGGGGAGGTGCTGCATGCGCTGGGTGTTCGCGGTGGTCGGGATCGTCGTCGCGCTGGCTGTGGTGGTCGTTCTCGCGAGGTCGAGGGCGCCGGGGGTTGTGGAGAGCGCGGCGCCGGGCACGCCGGCCGGCGGCGACAAGTCCGCCGGGGCGGCCTCGGGGTTGCCGGACACGGACGCGATCACGCCCGAGGAGCGGCGTGCCCTGGACGAGCTTCAGGCGGAGCTGAGCCGGGCCGAGCCGGTCGCTTATCGGACCGATGAGCAGCGGCTCGCGGAGGCCCGGGCGTGGGTGGCGGCGAACCGGCCGGCGGACCGGCCCTACAACGAGCTCGAGGCGCAGATCCTCGCGCTGATGGACGTGCTCGCCGACGGGGACAAGCGCTCGGCGGAGTGGACGATGAACATGTCGCAGGTCGAGGTGGAGATGATCCGCGCGATCGACGCCGACGGCGACGGGCAGGTGTCCGACGAGGAGGTGCAGCTCTTCATCGACGACGAGATCGGCTCGATGTTCAACCCGATGGAGCACCCCTACCTGCAGGAGAAGTTCGATACCGACGCCGACGGGGTGGTGAGCCCGGAGGAGATGGCGGAGTTCGGGAGCGTGATGACCGAGGGCGCCCTCGCGGGAGCGATCGAGCGCGGGCGACTGGAGGCGTGGGACGCGGACGACGACGGCTTCGTCAGCGACGAGGAGCGGGGGGCCGGCGAGGCCGCGGCATACGCGAAGGTGGACGAGATGTTCGGCCAGTTCATGCCCGAGCAGGACCTCTCCGCGCTGTCCGAGGATGCCCGCGTGCAGGTCGAGCAGGACCTGGCCGAGCAGATGGAGGCCGCGAAGGCCCAGATGAGCGCCGCACGCGAGATGATGGCGTCGCAAATGTCGGCCCAGGAGCTCATGGAGGCGATGCGGCTGGACAACCTGGCCACGCCGGATCCGGCGGAGATGATGGAGGGGATGCCCGAGCCGCCGGATTTCACCACGTTCGACGCCGACGGCGACGGGACCATGAGCGAGGCGGAGGCCGCGGTACAGCAGCAGGCCATGGCGGCGTATCAGGCGGACGTCCAGGAATGGGGCGCCCAACTGACGGCCCTGCGTCTGCGGGAGCAGTTCGAGAACGCGACGGTGCAGCACGATTCGGACGGCGACGGGCGGATGAGCGAGGGGGAGTGGGAGGCTCGGATTGACGACCTTTTGGTCGAGCGCGACGAGCGGCTGTTCCTGCGCAGCTACGACCTCGATGGGAGCGGGCGGGTGGACGCGGGCGAGCTGACCCGGTACCTGGAGTGGTACCGCGACGGCAGCCTCCGGGCCGACAGCAACTACGACGGGTCGATCGACGGGCGCGACCTCGAGCTGATGGCGCACTCGTACAAGCGGCAGCTCCAGTGAGTGCGACGGTGCGCGTGCCGGGCGGAACCGCGGGGCCGCGGGCCCGGTAGAGAAGGCGTCGCGGCCGCCCGGCGTGGTCCGGGCGGGAATCCTCTAAGATGATCCCGCCATGCCCGCCCTCCTCCGTTGGCTTCTCCGGCTCGGCCCGCTCAACCCCATCGCGGTCCGGCTCGTGCAGAATGGCTCGCGCCGGGCGCGGCATATGTACGTGCGCAGCGCCTACCTGGCCGTGCTGATCGTCGTGCTGCTCTGGTCGCTCCTGATCCGCGGCGGGCAGAGCACGCTCAGCTACCGCGAGCTGGCCGAGGCGGGGGCTTCGAGCTTCATCGCGATCGCGTACCTCCAGATCGGGCTGATTTGCATCATCGCCCCGGTGTTCATGGCCGGGGCGATCGCGCAGGAGGCCAGCCCGCGCACCTGGGAGGTGCTGCTGACCACGCCCCTGGGGGCGGCGGAGATCGTGCTGGGCAACCTCTTCGGGCGGCTCTTCTTCATCCTCGCGCTGCTCCTGGCCAGCCTGCCGCTCTTCGCGCTGGTGCAGTACTTCGGCGGGGTGCCGGGCGAATCGATTTTCGCGAGCTACCTGATCGCGGGGTGCGCGGCGGTGCTCGTGGGGACGATCGCGATCGCCCTGGCCGTGAGCCGGCTCGCGGGGCGGCGGGCGGTGTTCACGTTCTACGTCTCGGTCGTCACGTACTTGGCGGTGACGATGGCGATCGACCAGGTGCTTCAGCGGCGGATGGCGGCGCCGGGCGTCACGCACATGACGGTGATCAACCCGTTCCTGGCGCTGCACGCCCTGCTCAACCCCTCGAGCTACCCGAGGGCGCAGGAGACCGGGCCCTGGGCGCTGCAGCACCCGGTCACCGCGTGGTGCTACCTCAGCCTGGGGGTGAGCCTGTTCCTCATGCTCGCGAGCACGCTGACGGTGCGGACGGGCGGCTTGGCGTCGCTGACGGCCCGCAAGAGCGCGAAGATTCCCTGGTACCGGCGGATGTTCGGCCTGGGCGCGAGCGGGGCCGAGCACAGGCCGCCGCGGGCGGTGTGGAACAACCCGATCGCCTGGCGCGAGGCGGCGGCGAGGAACAGCACGTTCGGGCGGATCCTGGCGCGGTGGTCGTTCGTGGCGCTCGGGGCGGCGGTGGGCATCTCGCTCGTCGCGGCGTTCCACGTGGGGACCTTCAGCGCCGGCGATTTCCGGACGGCGCTGGCGTACACCGTCATCGGCGAGCTGGTGGTGATCGCGCTGGTCGCGATCAATATGTCGGCGACGGCCGTCAGCCGCGAACGGGAGGACGGGACGCTCGACCTGCTGCTCACGACGCCGATCACGCCCGGCGCGTATCTCTCGGGCAAGATGCGGGGGCTGGTGGCGTATCTCCTGCCGATGCTGGCGGTGCCGCTGGGGACGATCGCGCTGGCCGCGGTCTACGTGCTCGCCGGCGGCTTCGGGAGGGAGGGCGGGGTGACGCTGACGACGGCGCCCGGGCCGGGCGTGCCGCCGGTGACGGCGCCGGTGCTGCTGCCGGAGGCGGCGCTCCTGGCCCCGCTGGTGGTCATCCCCTTTATGACCTTCTGCGTCGTGATCGGCTTGCAGTGGTCGCTCAAGAGCAAGGGGACGATCGCGAGCGTGATCGGGGCGGTGGGCGTCGCGGGAGTGGTCAGCGGCGTGGTGGGCGTCTGCGCGTGGAGGTCTGGGACGGACGTGCCGATGCTGGGGGCGGTGCTGGCGGCGTTCAGCCCGGCGACGCTGATCTTCGCGAGCATCGAGCCGACCAGCGCCATGTACGAGACGGTCAGCAGTTCGGGCCTGACCGAGGCGAGGGTGGCGCTGGTGATCGGGGCGGCGGTCGCGGCGGCGGTGTACGCGGGGATCGTATACGGCGTGCATGCGAGCATGGTGAAGAACTTCGACTTCACGGTGCGGAAGCTGGCGGGGATCAAGTAGACCGCCCGCGAGAAGCAGAACGCGGAGCGGCGGAGGGCGCGGAGGACACGGAGAAATGCCGGCATCGGCGCGCTCTCCGCCAAGCCCCTGTGTACTCCGCGCTCCCCTGCGTCTGGGCGTTCGTTCCGGCGACGGTCATGGGGCTGCGGTTCCGCCCGAGTGCCGCGCATGGAGCGGATGCGTGGCGGGGGAGCCGCCATTGGCGCCGGAGAGGGTTATACACTCTCCCATGCCCACTATCGCCGAGAACCTGAGCTACTGGCAGCGCTACGACTGGAAGGACCGCGGGCGCGAGTGGGGCAAGGGCTACGGCTCGATCGAGAACGGGTGGGAGCACGCGATCCTGCCGCGGATCGGGGCGTTTCTGCCGGCCGGGCACGTGCTGGAGCTGGCGCCCGGGTACGGGGCGTGGACGGACTTCCTGCGGCCGCTCGCCAAGCGCATGACGCTGGTGGACCTGACGCCGAACTGCATCGAGCACTGCCGGCAGCGGTTCGGGAAGCGAGGCATGAGCTATCACGTCAACGACGGCAAGTCGCTGGCGATGGTGGAGGACAACTCGATCGATTTCGTCTTCAGCGTGCACTCCCTGGTGCATGCGGACCACGCCGTGATGCGGGGGTACGTGCTGCAGCTCGGAAAGAAGCTGAGACCAGGCGGGTTCGCGTTTCTGCACCACTCGAATCTCGGCGAGTTTGCGGCGGAATTGGGCTCCTGGGACAGCCAGGATGAGCATTGGCGGGCGCGGGACATGACGGGCGAGAAGCTGCGGGCGGACTGCCGCGAGGCGGGGCTGGTGTGCGTGCAGCAGGAGATCATCCCGTGGGGGAAGGCGGCGAAGATGATCGACGCGTACTCGCTGATTGCGCGGCCGCGGCCGGGGCAGGTGCTGGAGGAGCGGGTGGAGTGGAACGAGGGGTATTGGGGGCACGTGTGGGAGAGGATCAGGGTGGCGGAGCGATACTCCATGCCGTAGCATCGCCCAGATCTCACTCGTCTCGAAGCGCCTCCGCGTGGCAATCCCGTAGCATGGAGCTGTGCAGGGCGGTCGCGCTGGACCACATCCCTTCGTCACGCGGGCCGAGCGCAGGCGGCGCGGCGGTCGTTTGATCCTGGTACTCCTCGATCATCGCTCTCGGTGGTGGCTCTCTCCGTTGACGTGGTTGCCGCTGGCCGCCTTGGCGTGGATCGGCGCTGCCTGGATTCAGACTCGCTATGAGCGGGATGCCGCCAGGTTCGTCTCGAGCGCATGGATAGTCTCGGACGGCGACTCGCTCCGGCTCGCCAATACCGACGAGCGGGCAGCCAGAGCGTGGGCGGTCGAATACACGCTCGGGTTTGAGCTCAGGCCGGCG
>DASRXL010000076.1:0-5989 GCA_035654175.1 Phycisphaerales bacterium | reverse complement strand
CGAGCTCCCCCTCCGGCGTGTCGCGCAGGAGCGGGTCGAAGCTCCTGACCAGGCGGACGCGCCCGGCCGGCGCTCCCAGCGCGAGCAAGCGGTCGCGGTTCTCGGGGTCCATGGGCAGGATCAGGCCGAAGCGGTCGAAGTCGTCGCGCGGATTGATCTTGCGCGCGACGCAACCGAGCTCGACGCCGCGGCTCCTGGCGACGGCCTGAGCGCGCCCGTCGGGCGGCTCGCCCGAGTGCCAGCCGCCCAGCCCGCAGGAATCGACCTCGAACCGATCGGCCACGCCCAGCGCCGCCGCCCGATGCAGGAAGATCCCCTCGGCCAGCGGCGAGCGGCAGATGTTGCCCAGGCAGACGAAGAGCAGGCTGGTCCTCCCGCTCACGCGGCCGTCTCCGATGGCGCCGGCCGCGCCCTGAGCGCCAGCCCCCAGTGCGCGCTGAGCATCGCGCCGTAGCGCTCCCGGGTCGCGCCCGCGCCGGCGTGCGTCCGCACCGCCGACGAGAGGCGCTGGCGCTCCGCGCCGTCGGCGACCAGGCGCGTGAGCCGGCGGCCGAGGTCGGTGATCGACGCGCTCGCGCCGACCAGCGCGCCCCTCGCCTCGTCAGGACAGACCCCGCCGTCGAGCCACTCCGCGCCGCCGATCACCGGCACGCCCAGGAGGTGGCTCCGGAGGATCGACCAGCGGATGCAGGCCCGGTCGCACGGCGAGAGGGGCCGGTGCGGCGCCGGCGGAACGATGACCGCGAGGTCGCACGCCTGAACCACGGCGCTCACCGGGTCGTCGGCGAGAACCATCCTCCATCCCACGGCCGCCTCCGCGTGGAAACGCCGGGCCCGCTGTGTCGACGCGGTGCCGGATCCGACGAGCCCCGCCACGCGTTCGCCCGCGACGTCGAGCAGCCCCACCATGTAGACAAAGCGACGGGCGTCGGCGTGCCAGGGCGGGTCCGCGAGAAGCGCGATGGTGGGTATGTCGGGAGCGAGGCCGAACCGGGCGCGGAGCTCCTCTCGCCCCGGCCCGACGGCTCGGGAGACACTGGGCAGCAGATCGGCGGGGAAGCGCGCGGTCGGGAGGCGGGCGGCGTCGCAGGCGCGAGCCGCGCGGTCGCTCCAGGGCTGGATGCGAGCGTCCTCCGCGGCCGCGCGGAGCGCCCGGCGCAGCGAACGACCGGCGAGCGCGGGCGAGCCGAGGGGGAGCGGCGACAGGGCCGAGGCCCGCACCCCGAGTCCGGCCGCGGCTTCCGCGTCGGCGCGCGAGCCGACGATCGTCACCACGTGCTCGAACTCCGGGGTGGCCGCGCACGCCTCCGCGCAGGCGAGGGCGGCGATTGCGCCGGTGCTCCGCGGGGCGCGGTCGCGCAGGGACGGCACATCGAGCACATGGATGACGCGACGCGCCACGCGCTGCCCCTTCAGCGGCGGTCCCGCTCGTCGGACACGCTCTCCACCTCGTGCTTGTAGAAGAGCTCCGCGAGCCGGAGGCCCACAAGATCGGCGAACTTCTCCTCGGCCTCGCGCAGGGCGGCGTTGTCGGTGGGTGGAGCGCCCTGCTTCGTGACGGCCGTCACCTCGAGGGCGTAGCCCTCGCGCTCCTCGGGCCAGAGCCGGGAGTCGGCCGCCGCGTCGATCACCTTCACGCGCAGCCGGGCCGTGGGGGCGAAGGTCTGGCCGTCGGGGGAGAGTGTGTAGAGCTCGGGCACCGCGTAGATGACGACGTCGGCCTTGACGGTGCGCCCCACCTCCGAGATCGAGAGCATCTCCCCGCGGGGCTCGTTGACCACCACGGCCGCGGCGGCGCGGGAGTCGAGCAGCCGGTCCACCGCCTTGTGCTGGAGCAGGGCGCTCTCCGCGGCGGCGGTGATGCGGTCGCGGGTCGTGGAGCGGCCCACGTTGCCCGCCCGATCGTCGAGGAAGACCACCGCGGGGCGCTCCCGGGGAAGCTCATACTGCTGGGGGATCTTCTCCGGCCCGTGCACGAGCAGGAACGCCGGCCCCACGATGTTGCAGCCGGCCGCCAGGACCGCCGCGCCGATGCACAGCGCGGCGAGCACGAGGGACGTTCCGACGATGCTCCGCATTGGTGGACTCCGCTCCATGCGTTCGTCTAGTACGTGAGCGCGTTGGGCTCTTCGTGGGTGTAGAAGAGCCACGAGGCGCGGTCCACGAGTCGCTTGAGGAGCGTCGAGGCGATGCCCTGCTTGCTCACTTGGTCGGGGCCGATGCCCTCGTCGTCGGGGAACCGCACGCGGATGTCCTTGCGGAAGACCTCCGCGTCCGATGCCGCGGCCCCGCGCTCGATCACCGAGACGGTTGCCCATCCGAGCCCGTCCCACACATACTCGTTGCCGGCCTCGTTCGTGCGGAACTCATTGACCTCGACGAAGACGATCCGGTCGACGTTGAGCTCCTCCGCGAGCCGCCCGCGGGGCCAGGTGACCCACTGGGGGTTGTTGGCGAGATACTCCGTCACGTGATCGCCGAGCACGTGGCCTGTCGCGTTGACGTTCTCGGCGATGCGCTGGTCGATGCGCTGGATGAGCGAGGGCTGCAGGGCGGGGTACTCGGCCTGCACCGCGCGGTCCACGAGGGCGACGACCGCATAGGTGTGCCCCTCCAGCTCCGTGAACTCCGCGTGATGCGTCTTCGACCCGTGCCGCTCCGCCGACGAGGCCATCGCCCCGGCGACGGCGCAGCCCGCCGCCCCGAGGCCCGAGATGCACACGAGCGCGCCCGCGAGCCCCCGACGCACGCGGTCGCGCCGGGAAAGCGGCCGTCGCCGATTGTTCGATGTTCGCTCAGCCATGCCAGGTCAGCACCTTATAGCCCCACGCCGCCAGCAGCATCGCCCCTGCCGTCCACAGGAGCCTCGGTGTGAGCATCCTCGACGCGGCGGCGGCGAGCATGGAGCCCGTCGCCGCGACGTGCAGCGCTCCCCAGCCCGTCGCCGCGGTCAGCACCGCGAGCACGAAGCCGAAAGGCTGCGTCCGCGCGGAGTCTAGCAGATCCCCCCTGGCGGCGTAGGCGAACGCGGTGGTCATGCCGCACGTCATGCACGGCTTCCCGAGAGCTTCCGCCCACGCGCAGGGGGGCAGGCCGAGCTGCGTGTGGGTGCCGTGTCCGGCGGCCTCGGGAGCGAGCCGGGAAGCGACCACGAGCAGCGCGAGGCATGCCCCCGCCCCCACGAGCGCGGCCCAGCGCACGCGCGCGGAGGCCCTCCTCGCGCCGCCGACCGCTCGCGCCCGCAATGGGGCGGCATCCAGGATGGCTGGGGCTTCGGACACGCCGTCCATCGTATTCGCGACGGGCGCGCGCCCGGGTCCCGCCGCCGCCGCTCAGTCGAAGCGGAAGACGCCCTTTCGGTACCCGTACAGGTAGGCGACGACCGTGGTCAGCAGGAAGAACAGGATGCGCCCGAGCCAGACGAGACCCTCCGGCGTGCCGGACTCGAGGTTCGGAAAGGTAGTCGCCCAGGGGTAGAGGAAGATCACCTCCACGTCGAAGAGCAGGAAGACCATGGCGATGAGATAGAAACGCACGTTGAAGCGCTTCCGCGCCGTGCCGACCGGGTTCATGCCCGACTCGTAGGTCATGCCCTTGGTCGCGCCCTGGCGGCTGGGGCCGATGAGTTTCGTGAGCACGATGTTGGCGACGGCGAAGGTGATCGCCATCCCCAGGATGATCCCCAGCGGCAGGTACGAGATCACGTCAACCGTGGCGAGCATCGCCGGCCTCCTGTGAGAGCCGCAAGTTTAGCCGGTATGGATCTGGCGCGCGTGGCCGCAAGGCCGCGGGCTGCGGCGCAGCAGCCGCGACGGTCCTGCCAGATCGGCAGCCGGTCCGCGGCACGCCGGGCGTGGGTGTCAGACGCCCGACCCCTTCGTGCAGTCCGGACGCCCGCGGCTGCCTCCCAGTCACGGCCCAGACCCGCGCGGGTGCCCATGCCCCCTGGCACTCGGCTTGCCCTTGGACCGATCAGCGATCGCCCCGCCCTGCGCGGTGGCCTCCGACGACCCTTCTGGAGAGACCGGGCTTCCCCAGCCCGCGAAAACGGAGCAGCAAAGCAATGGCAGTCAAGGAACTCACCTTTGACGTGGACGCGCGGCACGCCCTCTTGGCCGGCGTCGAGAAGCTCGCCCGCGCCGTGAAAGCCACGCTCGGGCCCAAGGGGCGCACGGCGGTGCTGGACAAGTCCTGGGGCGGGCCGACCGTCACCAAGGACGGCGTGTCGGTCGCGGAGGAGATCGAGCTGCGCAACAAGGCGGAGAACATGGGGGCCCTCCTCGTCAAGGAGGCCGCCAGCAAGACCTCCGACGAAGCAGGCGACGGCACGACCACCGCCACCGTGCTCGCCGAGGCGCTTTTCCGCGAGGGGCTGAAGCACATCGCCGCAGGCGTGGACGCCAACGCCCTGGTGCGGGGCATGAAGCTCGCCGTCGCCGCGGCCGCCAAGTCGATCGACGGCCAGGCCACGCCCGTCAAGGGCAAGGCGGACATCCAGAACGTCGCCGCCATCAGCGCCAACAACGACGCCGAGGTCGGCAAGATCATGGCCGACGCGTTCGAGAAGGTCGGCAAGGACGGCGTGATCACGGTCGAGGAGGGCAAGACCCGCGAGACCGAGGTGAAGGTCGTCGAGGGCATGCAGTTCGACCGGGGCTACCTCTCGCCCAACTTCGTCACCAACGTGGACGAGATGAAGGTCGAGCTCGAGAAGTGCCTCGTCCTCATCCACGAGGACAAGATCGAGAGCATCTCCACCCTCGTGCCCCTCCTCGAGAAGGTGATGGAGGCCAAGAAGCCTCTGCTCATCATCGCCGAGGATGTCTCGGGCGAGGCGCTCGCCACGCTGGTGATCAACAAGCTCCGCGGCACGCTGCAGGTGTGCGCCGTCAAGGCCCCGGGCTACGGCGACCGGCGCAAGGCGATGCTCCAGGACATCGCCGTGCTCACGGGCGCGACCGCGGTCATGAAGGACCTCGGGCTCCAGCTCGACAAGGTGGAGCTCGCGCACCTCGGCATGGCCAAGAAGCTCGAGGTGGACGCCGACAACACCACCATCATCGAGGGCGCCGGCTCGACCAAGGAGATCCAGGCCCGCATTGACCAGATCCGGCGCGAGATCGAGAACACCACCAGCGACTACGACCGCGAGAAGCTCCAGGAGCGCCTCGCCAAGCTCGCCGGCGGCATCGCCCAGGTCAACGTCGGCGCCGCGTCCGAGGCGGAGCTCAAGGAGAAGAAGGCCCGCATCGAGGACGCCCTGCACGCGACCCGTGCGGCCGTGGCCGAGGGGATCGTCCCCGGCGGCGGCGTGTCGTTCATCAAGGCCCGCGCCGCGGTCGAGGGCCTGAAGGATTGGAAGGCCGTCTTCGGCAAGACGAGCGAGGTCACCGCGGACGATGTCGGCCACGCCAAGTACGACCTCGCCTCGGGCATGGAGGTCGTCCGCAAGGCCCTCACTGTGCCGCTGGCGACGATCGCGGACAACGCGGGCGTCAAGGGCAGCGTCGTCGTCGGCAAGGTCGCATCGAGCGACAAGGCCGCATTCGGCTACAACGCGCTCACCGGCGAGTACGGAGACCTGCTGAAGATGGGCGTAATCACCCCCGCCAAGGTCGATCGCCTCGCGCTCCAGAATGCCGCGAGCGTCGCGACCGTGCTGCTCACCGCCGACTGCATCGTAACGACGAAACCCGAGCCGAAGAAGGAAGGCGGCCACGGGCACGATCACGATCACGGGGGCATGGGCGGGATGGGTGGCATGGGTGGCATGGGTGGCATGGGCGGCGGGATGGGGGGGATGGGGTTCTGATCGCCCCTCGGCGCCGCGACGGCGCCGCGGAGGCGAGGTACACCGGGCGGCCCGCGCCCGAGCGGACCCGAACGGCGACATGAATGCAGGAACTCGTCGACACCTTCCTCTCGATGTTCCGGGACCTGCCCGGGTTCCTGGATGGCTTCATCCAGGAGTACGGGCTCGGGGTCTATG
>DASRXL010000075.1:0-15520 GCA_035654175.1 Phycisphaerales bacterium | reverse complement strand
GAACTCCTGGGCCTCACCGGAACCGGCCGCCTCGAGCCGGGCAACTGGGCCGACCTGCTCATCGTCCAGCCCTCTACGAAGTGGCTTTCCACCCCAGATCCGCTCTCCCACCTGCTCTGTGCGTGGGATGACCGCTGGCTGGCGGCCACAATCGCCGCGGGCGAACCGCGGTGGCAAGCCGCCCAACACTGAAGCTACCCCTTTGCGCCCCGGTTCTGCTTCGGTTATGCTCCCGCTACGCCGCGGAGCGCGGCCGTGAGGGTCACGAATGAGCCAAGCCAACCCGCCGTCCGGTGAGCTCCCGTCCCAGCCTGTCGACCCCCGCGCCCTGGAGCGCGGCACATTCCTGGGCCACCCCAAGGGCCTCTTCCTGCTTTTCCTCGTCGAGATGTGGGAGCGGTTCAGCTACTACGGCATGCGGGCGCTGCTCGTGCTCTACCTCATCAGCCCGACCAGCGGCATGACCGAGCCGCCGGACGGCGCACCCGCCGGCTTCAACCCCGGGCGGGGCTGGACCGAAGAGGGCGCGTACAACCTGTACGGGTGGTATACCGGCCTGGCGTACCTCTTCCCGATCTTCGGCGGCATGATCGCCGACCGGATGATCGGCACGCACCGCTCGATGATCGTCGGCGGGCTGCTCATCGCCGCCGGGCACGTGGTGCTCGCGATCTCGGGCATGGGCGGCCTGGAGTTCAGCCAGACGGGGATGGCCGTGTTCGTCATGGGCCTGGCGCTCATCGTGCTCGGCACGGGACACTTCAAGCCGACCGTCTCCGTGATGGTGGGGCAGCTCTACCCCCCCAACGACCCGCGGCGCGACGGCGCCTTCAGCATCTTCTACATGGGCATCAACCTGGGCGCGTTCCTCTGCGCGTACGTCTGCGGCACGCTGGGCGAGCGAGTCGGGTGGCACTGGGGCTTCGGCTCCGCTGCCGTCGGCATGCTCCTCGGCCTCCTGCTCTACTTCATCGGCAGGCCCAGGTTCATCCCCGGCATCGGCCTGCCCCCCCCGGGTAAAGGCAAGATCGCGCCCGCGTTCCTCGCGATCGGTGTCGTCCTCTCGGTCCTCGCCGCCCTCGCCTTCGATGCGGGCATCCTCGACAAGATCGATGACTTCGTCACGCACAAGGTGGTCACCAGCGTCATCGCCCTCGCGGCGATCAGTTGGGCGGTGTGGTTCACGCTCCGCCAGCCCAAGGTGGACCGCGGCCCGGTCATCTCCATCTTCCTCTTCATGCTCTTCAACGCCGTGTTCTGGCTGTCCTTCGAGCAGGCCGGCTCCAGCATCAATGTCTTTACCAACGAGGACACCAACCGGCACATCGGCTCGTTCGAGGTGCCCACCACCTGGTTCCAATCGATCAACCCGCTCCTGATCATCATCCTCGCCCCGCTGTTCGGCATGCTCTGGACCTACCTCGCGAGGCGCAACCGAAACCCCAGCCAGCCGGCCAAGATCGGCACCGGCCTGCTCTTCGTCGGCCTCGGGTACCTGTTCCTCGTCTTCGCCGCGATGCAGGCCAAGGACGCGGCCGAAGCGAGCCTGTGGCTCGTCGTCGGCACCTACGCGATGCACACCACCGGCGAGATCATCCTCTCGCCCACGGGACTCTCGTACGTCACGAAGGCCGCCCCGAAGCAGCACGTCTCGCTCCTCATGGGCATCTGGTTCCTGTCCTCCTTCATCGCAAACCTCGGGGCGGGCAAGGTCGCGGCTCAGGCCAACAAGGTCGCAAGCGGCGAGATCGACGTGCCCTGGGACTTCGGCGGGAAGGCCGACTTCTTCTTCCTCTTCACCGCCACCTCGTGCAGCGCGGGCCTCATTGTGCTGCTCCTGGTGCCCCTCCTGAAGAAGCTCATGCGCAATCCGAACGATTGAGCACCCGCCCCAGACCCGCCCGCAGCCGGCATCGGCCGGCTGCGCGAGGCGCAGGCCGGCCCGTACCCTCGCCCCCGGAGGGGCTCGCCGCCCGCGATCGCTCTGCACACATCCCGACGGCGCCCTACGCCCCTGGCACACCCAGAGCACCGGCAACCGCGCCCACCGCCTCGACCGTACAGGCCCGGCCGGTCGATGCGTGATACACCCGCGGCAGGCGCTGACGCAGTTCGCCCGTTGCCACGGGCGTCGCGAGTACGACCGCGCACCCGCCGAAACCCCCGCCGGTCATCCTCCCGCCGAACACGCCCTCCGTCCCCGCCGCGATCTCCACGATGGCATCGAGCTCCCTGCACGACACCCGGTAGTCGTCCCGCAGCGACCCGTGCGAATCGAGCATGAGCCGGCCGAATCCCGCGAGGTCGCCGGCCCGCAGGGCCCCTACCGCCGCGATCACCCGCCCATTCTCGCTGACGACGTGGCGCACGCAGCGCGACTGCTCCTCGTCGAGGCGGCTCCAGTCCACCGCGTCGATGGATTCGATCGCGCGCAGCGACGGAACGCCCAACCGCCGCGCCGCCGCCTCGCACGCCGCCCGCCGCCTGGCGTACTCCCCCGCCGCCAGCTCGTGGTGCACGCCCGAGTTCACGACCAGCACCACGGCCTGATCCTGCGCCGGCAGCGGAACCGGCGTCACCCTGCTCTCGGCGCAATCGATCAGCAGCGCGTGCCCCTCGACGCCGCACGACGAGGCGAGCTGATCCATCAGCCCGCAGGGAACTCCGGCCCAGCGGTGCTCGGCGCGCTGGCACGCGAGCGCGCGCGTCACCGGATCGACGGCCCGTCCCGACGCCTGCTCCAGCACGAGGGCCGTCGCGGTCTCCAGGGCCGCCGAGCTCGAGAGCCCGCCGCCCGGGGGCACGCTGGAGGTCACGAGCACGTCCAGCTCCGGCGGCTCGCCCGGCCACAGCGCCGCCGCATGCTCGACCAGAGACCCGACGACATACCTCGCCCAGCCCGGCAGTTGCTCGCGTGCGTCGCTCCCGGTCGCCCAGGCGCGCCGCAGCGAGACCGTCATCTCCTCGCCAAGATCGTGCGCCCTCAGCCGCGATTCGCCCGCCTGCGCCGTCGCCCCCGCCGCCACGCACCACCGATCGATCGCCATGGGCAGGACGAAGCCGCCGTTGTAGTCGGTGTGCTCCCCGATCAGGTTCACACGCCCGGGGGCCGCCGCGAGCCACGCCGGTCGCCGCCCGAATCGGTCGGCGAACGCGCGGGCCGCGCCGCGCGCAACCTCCCCGACCTCCCTCACGGGGTGGTCCCCGCGCCGCTGATCACCGCGGCCAGCATGCTGCCGAAGTGCGCCACCAGCGCGATGCCGAAGTGCACGCCGCCGATCGCAGCCGCATCTCGGGGCGGCAGGCGGAACGAGAGCACGAGGGCCCCGAAATACGCCGCGCCCCCGAGCAGCGTCTCTTCCAGCTTCCCCGCCGTGAGCGGGATGTCCACGCTGTGCACGAGCAGGAAGACCGCGACGGCCATGAACATCCGCGCCGCCGCGCCGTCGTATCGCCCCACCGGGCGCCCGAGCAGCAGCCCCGCCGCGAACACCGCCCCCAGCCCCGTCGCCGTGTGCATCCCGGCCTGGTAGATCACATTCAGCACGTGCGCCCACGCGACGTTCGCGCCGTTGATCCCGGCGAAGACCGCCGCGCCGATGGTCGCCGCCCCGCCGATGCCCACGGGCAGGCGCCACGCGCCCGACGCGCTGAGCGGCTCTCCCGCGGGCTCGGCCCCCACCAGCTCCGCCGCCGCAGGCGCGGCCGGCCTGCTCTGCACCGGGATGCCCTTCACGATCCGGTCAACCTCCGGATCGCTCTCGAGGTCCGCGTCCTCGTCGAAGTCGTCGAGCAGGCCGGGCGAATCGATCCGCGCTCTCGCGGGTGGAGGCGCCCTGACCGGCTCCGGCTCGCTCGGCTCGAGCGGGATCGGATCGCCGCCGAGCCCGCCGGCGCTCGCGCCCGGATCCCGCCCCCGCTCAGACTCCGGCTTGTAAGGATCCGTCTCAGCCATGCAGCCCTCGCTCGTCTCAGCGCCGCCGCTGGAGCATAGGGGCCGATCGCCACCTATCGTCTGCGCGCCCCACGGATGCACCAGGAGCGATCGATGCCCTTCGACCCCAACGCGGCGGCGGACCTTTCTTCGGGAATCTTCGGCCTGCCGTTCACGCGCGAGGAGGCCGCGCTCGTCGTGATACCCGTCCCCTTCGAGGCCACCGTCTCTTACGGCGGCGGCACCGAATCCGGCCCGGGGGCGGTGCGGATCGCCTCCGCCCAGGTCGACCTGCTCGACCGGCGCTTCGGCGACGCGTGGACGCGCGGCATCTATCTCGAGGACCCGGACGAGCGATTCCTCCGCTGGGGGCGCGAGGCCCGCGCGCTGTGCGCCCCGATCATCGAACGGGGCGGGTGCGAGGCCGGCGGCGCCGACTCGGCAGCGATCGACGGCCTGAGCCGGCAGATGAACGCCCTCGTCGAGGATCGCGCCGCGGCGGCCCTGGCCGAGGGACGCATCCCCTGCCTGCTCGGCGGCGAGCACTCCGTCTCTCTCGGCGCGATCCGCGCCTGCGCCGCCGCCCATGGAGAGCTCGGCATCCTCCAGATCGACGCGCACATGGACCTCCGCGCCGCCTACGAGGGCTTCCGCTACTCGCACGCGTCGGTGATGCACAACGCGCTCGGGGAGATCCCGCGGGTGACTCGCCTCGTGCAGGTCGGTATCCGCGACTTCAGCGCCGGCGAGGCCGCCTACGCCCAGTCGCAGGGCCGGCGCGTGGTCGTGCACCACGACGACGATCTCTTCGACGCCCTCGCCGGCGGCGAGCCCTTCGCGAAGCTCTGCTCGCGCATCGTCGCCGACCTGCCGCACCGGGTGTACGTGAGCTTCGACATCGACGGCCTCGAGCCCTCGCTCTGCCCGCACACCGGCACCCCCGTGCCCGGCGGCCTCGGCTTCCGCGAGGCCTCGCTCCTGCTCGACACGCTCGCCCGCTCGGGCCGGCGGATCGTCGGCTGCGACCTCGTCGAGGTCGCGCCCGGCGGCGAGGGCGACGACTGGGACGCGAACGTCGGCGCCCGCGTGCTGTTCAGGCTGTGCATGGCGGCCCTCCGGTCGTGCGCCCGGTGAGGGTGCGACCGCGCCGCGTCAGGGCGTGAGCTGCCGGCCGACGAGCCCGAGCGCCGCGTCGAGCACCGTGTGGGTCACGGCGAACACCGCGTCCCACACGTACTGCGCCCCGAAGAAGAAGATCGCCATGAACGCGAACAGCCCCATCATCGCGCCCTGCTCGCTCTCCCAGAATCGCCGGAATCGGGGTACGAAATCGCCCAGGATGCGGTGCCCGTCCAGCGGCGGCACCGGGATGAGGTTGAACAGCACGCCCAGGCAGTTGATCGCCGCCCCGATGCGGAAGAAGTCGAACAGGTTGTCGTGCAGGTTCGGCCCCGCAAAGCCCCCGACCGCCGACCACAGCACCGCGCACGCGATGCAGATCACAAACAGCCCCGCGTTCACCGCCGGTCCCGCCGCGGCGACGATCGCCTCGTCATAACGCCCGCGGAAGCGGTGCGGATTGACCGGCATGAGCCCCCAGCAGAAGCCGAAGAGCGCAAACGCCAGCAGGCTCATCGGCGGGATGTGCACGACCGGGTTCCACGTCATGTGCCCGGTCTCGATCGGCGTGCGGTCCCCCGCGCGGATCGCCGCCACCCCGTGCCCCAGCTCGTGCAGCACGATCGAGAGCAGCACCCACACCACCCACGAGATGAGGATGACGGGGCTGTTGTTCCAGGCGTCCTCGACCCACCATCCCATGGTCGCTCCCCCAAAAAGACCGGCACGCCGCCGGGATCACCGGCGGCGTGCGGAGGGGTGATCCGTACAGACCGCGCTGGTCAGGCCGCCGCCGCGGGCGTGGCGCGGCTGGCCGGCGTGGCCGTCTCGACCAGCCGATCGAACAGCTTCGGATCCTCGATCGCGATCTGGCTCAGCATCTTGCGGTTCAGCGTGATGCCCGACATCTTGAGCCCGCTGATGAACTGGCTGTACCGCGTGCCCCGCATGCGGCAGGCGGCGGTGATGCGGGTGATCCACAGCGCCCGCAGGTCGCGCTTGCGGGCGCGACGGTCGCGGTAGGCGAAGCTGCCCGCGCGCCGGACCGCGTTGCGGGCGAGATAGCGGTGGTTCTTGGTGCGCCCGTAGTAGCCCCGCGCCTCGCGGAGGATGCGCGAGCGCTTGCGGGTGCGGGCGGCGCCGATTCGTGCACGTGGCATGGTCCAGGTCTCCTTCCGTCCGAGCGGAGCGGCCCTCGAAGCCGGCTTCTCGATCCCGTCGGGCGTGAATGCCCCTTGCTCGGGGCGTGATCGATCGGAAGCGGTTCTATTCCTTCGCCGCGGCCGCCCGCATCTCCGCCTTCTGCTGGGGCGAGGGCGAGCGGCGGAGCGACGCGCGCGGCTGGTTGCGCCCGCGCAGGCGGCGGAAGAGCATCTTCTCGAGGCGCTTGGCGTCGGGGCCGGACATGTACCGGTCCTTGCGCAGCTGGCGCAGGCGCTTGCCGCTCTTGTGCGAGCTCAAGTGCTTGTGGTACGCCGAGCGATGGCGCACCTTGCCGGTCTTGCTGATCCGGACCCGCTTGAGGAAGCCCTTGTGCATCTTGTTCTTCGGCATCGGCGTCCTCTCCGGGAGGGCGTGAACATCGGCCCGGACACACGCCGAACCGTCCCGCCGCGGCGGGCCAGAAGCCTATCCACGATGTGCCGGAGGAGCAAGCGCGTCCGGACCCGCCCGCCTCAAGGTCCGACGAACGAGTCTTCACGGTCCGCCGGCGCCTCGGTGCCCTGGAGGGGCTCCAGGCCCACGCGGCGCGAGACCACGTCGATCAGGATCTCGATGGGCTTGGGAAGCCAGATGTTGTCCCCGCTCGCCAGGACCGGGCTCTCGAGCCACTCGGCCGAGCCGTCCGCCATCAGGCCATGCTGCCCCCGCCCGGCGTGGTTGGGGCTCGACTCGTGGGGGTAGATCGTCTGCCCCCGCACCGCCCGCAGCACCACCGGCGACCGATCGGCCACGATGACGATGCGGTCCGGGGAGCCCCACAGCTCGCGCTCGGCGTTTGCCATCACCCGGTAGCTGTACGAGAGCTCTTCCAGGCTCGACCAGTCCCGGGCGTCCGCCGAGCGCGGCGCCGTCACCGCGTGCGGGTTGCCCGGGCAGGCCATCGCCGCGAGCCCGACATAATCCTGCCGGGCGAGCGTGTAAAAATTCGCCGAGTTCGACCTGCTCGGATCCCGGCCCACATTCCACCAGGTGCCGCCCGCGAAGCCCGCCGTGGCCATCGGCAGCATCTGGTCGTTGTCGTACGAGTATCCGCCGAGGGCCCGGGCCACCTCCCGCATGTTCGCCCCGCACAGCGACCGCCGCGCGCTGTCGCGCACGGTCGAGAGCACCGGCCAGAGCACCGAAGCCGCGATCAGGAAGACCGCCGCGACCGAGAGCAGGTCGCTCCATCGCACCCGGCTCGCGCCTGCGCGGAGCCTGAAATGCTCTTCGTTGATCTCCTCCGCCTGCTCCACGCCCGCCAGGGTGCGCGCGATCAGGCCTTCACGGTCGGATGCGCGGAGCGCGACCGGAGGAGTGGACTGCACCAGATCGGCCAGGGCCTGGTGGGCCCTCGCCCTCGCCCGCAGCGAGCCGGCGACCTTCGACGCGTCGAACCCGGCGAGCACCCACGCGTCCAGAGCCTCCGCGTCGTCGCCGCAAAGCTCCTGCTCCACGCCGTCCGCCCGCGTCCGCACCGCGCCCATGACGCGGGCGACGCGCCTGTCGCGCCCATCGACCGCCGCATGCCCGAGAAGTGCCAGAATGCCCGCGACCCGCGCCGCCCGCGGGCGCAGCGCCGCCGGAACGCGCTCCGGCTCGAGCCCCGCGTCCATCAGCGCGTCCAGCGCCTCGGCGTCCGGAGCGGAGAGACCCGCGTGCCCTATCCCCGGAGCGACTTGTACATCGTCGTTGCTCATGACTGCTTCGACTCCGCCGCGACCTCTTGCCACCGCTTCGCGAAGCTCGCGACAGCGGCGTGCAGCCTCGACTTCACCGTCCCCAGAGGGATGCCCAATTCGTCAGCGATCTGCGCATACGTCAGCCGCTGGAAGTACGCCAGGAGCAGGATCTCACGGAGCGGTTCGGACAGACGCTCGAGGGCGCGCTGCACCAGCTCGTCCCGCTCGCGGTCCTCCATGGCGGCGTCGGGCGAGGGGATGTCGATCTCGAGGAGGTCAATGAAGCTCCCGCCTTCGCTGCCTGAGCCCCCGCCCGCCGAACCTATCGGGGCGGAAAGCTCGAGCGTCTGTCGCCGACCCTTTCTACGCAGCAGGTCGCGAGCCTTGTTCGCGGCGATCGTGAATAACCAGGGGCGGAACCGCCGGCTCGTGTCGAACGAGCCCAGCGAGAGGTGAACCTGGAGAAACGCCTCCTGGAACGCGTCCTCCGCGACCTGCCTGTCGCCCCCAAGGCGGATGAGGAACCGCATGAGGTCGTCGTGGTGCCGATCGACCAGGGTGCGGAACGCGCCGGTGTCCCCGCGCCGGTAGGCCTCCACGAGTCTTTCGTCGCTGTTGCGGTCCAAACGCCTCGGGTCCCTCTGAAGAATCTGTTGATCGACCCCTACGACGCCGCAGGGCAGCCGTCCGTTCGGCCCCGGCCGAACGCTAGATCACGCGACCGACCTCGCGCCGGAATTCGACGCCCGTTTCCGGACCGAAGCGGCGGAGCCCCTCCTCGCGCAGGGCGGGGGCGTGCTGCTCCAGGTACAGCTCCAGGGCCTCGCGGGTCGGGAAAATGTACCTGGCGTGGACCCTGGGAGGTTCTCGGGGCTCCTCCACGCTCACGATCATCGCCGACCGGGCCCCGGCCGCGATCACCGCGTCCACGTGCCCGTCCTGCAGCCAGGTGATGTACTCCGCCCGGCGCCCCTCGTCGGGGAGAGTCGCGGTCACGGTGTAGGCGATGGCGGCCATGGCCCGGTAAGGTATCAGAGCGGGCGATCGGGCGCGGAGAGGCCGCCCGAGGCGGCAATGCCCGGTCCCCGCCGGCGTTCAGCGGGCGTAAGGAAGGGCAGGCGTGGCCGGCGCGGAGTCTGCATCATCTCAGGGCCCCGCGGATCTTTCCGGATTGGTCCGAGCCGCCGGCGCCGGCGACGAGCGGGCCTGGCGCGGCCTGGTGGCCGAGTATGGCCCCCGCGTCTTCGCCCTCGCCCGCAGCAGGCTGCGCGACCCCGACGCGGCCGAGGAAGTGACCCAGTCCGTGTTCGCCACGATCGCCATCAAGCTCCGCGAAGGCAGGTACACCGAGCACGGCAAGTTCGAGCCGTGGCTCTTCCGCATCGCGATGAACCGCGTCCGTGATACGGTCCGCAGGACGAAGCGCGAGCGGCCCGACGGCGCGGGCCCGCGCGCCGAAGACCAGCGCCGCCAGCCTGCCCCGCCCGAGCCGCCGGCCTCCGTCACCGCGCTCCGCGATGCGCTCGAGCTGCTGCCGCGCGCCGACCGCGACATCATCGAGCTGCGCTACCACGCCGACCTGAGCTTCCGCCAGATCGCCGACCTGCTCGACGAGCCTCTGGGCACGCTCCTGGCCCGGCATCACCGGGCGCTGCGCAAGATCCAGCGGATCCTCGGCGTCGCCCCGGAGCCGGCCGCGGCGGAGTCGACGCCCAGCGGGCTGGGAGAGGTGCTCCCATGACACGATCGGAAGCCAATACGACCCCCGAAGACCTGCGCCCCCTGGCGGAAGGGCTCGCCGCTCTCGGCGAGAGCTCCCGGCGGGAGGGCGCCGCGGTCGCCGAGCGTGTGGCGGTGCGCTCGACGCACGCGCTGCGCGGAGCGGCCATCGCGGAGCCGCCTCTGGAGCGCATCCAGCGCCTTCTCCTGTGGCTGGCCGGCCCATGCGCAGTGCTCGGCGCGGGCGCGCTGGTGGTCGCGGCGCTCGCACCGCACCGGCCGCAGCGCCCAAGCGCGCCGAGCGTCGAGACTCTCGCCGCCAACCTCGAGCACGACATCGACGCGTGGCTCGAGCTCGATGCCGCCTGGAGCCGCGACTCCTTCGAGAATGACCTCGCGGTACTCTCCCTCGAAGCGGCGGGCGTCGCCCTGCGTGACGACGAACCGACTCCCCTCCCCGCGATCGACGCGGACTCATGACCGGAGCCCAGCATGTCCCCGAGCAGGATGACCTGGAGAAGTCTGATCGCGGCCGGTTGCCTCGGGCTGCTCCCCGCGCCCGCGGCCGACGCCCAGACCGCGCCGCCCGATGCGCAGCCCCAGCGCGAGCGCCCGGCAGACGCCGAGACCGCCGACCTGCGCGCGAAGCTCATCCGGATCCTCGATCACCTCGACGAGACCGCCGCCACCGTGCGCGCCGCGATCGCGGAGGCCGATGCCGGCGGCTCGTCCGAGGAGATCATCGACGCGCTCGGCGGGCCGGGGCTCGTCCGGCAGTTCTCCGACGATTGGGAGCGCTGGCGCCGCGTGCGCCAGGAGCACCGCGACCCGGCGCCGGGCGCCGAGCGCCCCGCCCCCGAGGCCGACGGTCCGCGCCGGATCGACCCCGCACGCGTGATGGAGTTCCTGGAGGAGCACGCCCCGGAGGTCGCGGCCCGCATTGCCGAGGTCCGATCGGGCAGCCCGCGCCGGGCAGAGGCGCTGCTCGCCCGGCTCGGGCCGCGCATCGCCGAAATCCTCGCCGCCCGCGAGCGCGACCCGGCGCTCGCCGAGATCATGACGCGCGAGTTCAAGGTGGGCATGGAGCTGCTGGAAGTCGGCGGCCAGGCGGCGCGCGCCCGGCGCGAGGGCGACGACGGCCGGCTCGGGGAGCTCCGGCCGCGCCTGGCCGAGCTCGCCGCGGAGCAGGTGGACCTCCGCCTCCGCCGGCGCGAGCACGAGATCACCGTCCTCGCCGAGCGCATCGCCGCCCTGCGCCAGGAGCTCGACGAGCAGCGCCAAGAGCGGCAGGAGCTCATCGACGCGGTGGTCGAGCGGGCGTCCGAAGGCTGGCGCGACGGCCCCGAGGAAGAACGCCGGCGCGAGCATCGGCGCGGCGACTGAAGCCGCCGGCGCGGGGCCGTGCGCATCAGGAAACGATCGAGCCCGGCGCAATCTCGCTCATCGGCGTGAGCACCACCACGGAGCGGCCGCCCTCGCTGCCCTTCGGCGCGTCGCTGGCGGCCAGCAGCATGCCCCGGGACTCCTCCCCCCGGATCTTGCGCGGCGCGAGGTTCGCGACGATCACGATCAGCCTGCCCACCAGGCTGGCCGGCTCATACTGCTCACGGATGCCCGCGCAGATCTGCCTCGCAGTGCCGCTGCCGTCGTCGAGCTGGAGCTTCACGAGCCGGTCGGCGTTGGGGTGCGGCTCGGCGGCCACGATCCTGGCGACGCGCAGGTCGATCCGGGCGAAGTCCTCGAACGTGATCTCGGGCTTGACCGCGCTCTGCTCCGGGGCCGCGCCGGTCGGGCTGGTGGGCTCGCTCATGGGCTCAGTGCTCTCCTGGGCTGGGGCTCGGCGCCTCCTCGCCCCCGCCGACTGTAGGGGCGTCCGCGCCCCCGTCCACCGATGCCACCCAAGCCCCCGCCCGCCAATAGGGCCGAGCCGGGTCGATCCCCAGCACCGACGCCAGCTCGTCGGCCGACGGCTCTCGCAGCGGCGCGCCCATGTCGAGCGCGAGCTGCGCGCCCCACGAGCGTGAGATCCCGTGGAGCAGGTGCGCCTCGAACCGCAGCTGCGAGACCAACTGCTCGCGCGAGAGCCTGGGACCCGGATTGCCGCGGCAGGTGTAGCACTCCCGGTACGACGGCGGATCCGTGTTCGGCCGGTAGATCACCCGCTCGTTGCCGCACTCGCGGCAAGGCCAGTTCGAAGCCCACTGGTCGAGCTGCCACAGCGCGCCGGAGGACGCGGAAAAGCCCAGCAACTGCCCGTACCGCTGGATGACATGGCGCACGTCCGCCCGGTCCAGGAGGTCCGCGGCGCGCACGCCGTCGCCGCTCCGCACGGCGCCGATCGCCTCCGCGGCGTCGAATGCCGCGCCGCTGACGCCCGCCTGGAGCTCGGGATTGCGCCACGAAGGGAGCGCATAGCTCGGGTCGAGGCTGTTGGCGAGCGCCCGCAGCCAGCGGCGGTCCGACTCCAGCCGCGCCAGCGACGCGAGCCCCAGACAACTGCTCGGAGCGATCCACGTCGGCGACCCGTCGCGCCGATCCAGCTCGAACGCCAGGCCGAAGAGGCGGCGCGCCAGCCCGTCCTCCGGCCCCGAGGTCGATTCCGCGGCGACCTCCTCCGCGAGGCGGAAGTAGGCCTCCGGTGCATCGGGGCTCAGGGCCTCCAGACGCGCCGGAATCCAGGCCGGGAGCGGCGCCGCGTCCGCCTCCGCTTCGGGCTGCGCCGGCGCGGCTCCGGCCGCATCCTGCCCGAGAGCGGGCGGCGCCCCGTACACAAGGGCGGCCCCGAGCAGCGCCAACGCCGTACCCGCGCGCACCCGGGGCCTCATGGGATCTCCTGACCGAGCCTGATGGCCCACAGACGGACGAACGCCCGATCGACCTCCAGCACCTGCGCCACGATGTCCGGCGCCTTCCGCCTCGCCTCTCGCAGCGCGGCCTCCACCGCCAGCACGTCCGCCGCCTTGTCGATCCGCTCGGAGGCGACGGCGACGGCCATGAGCTCGAACGCCGCGAGCTGCTCCGCGGCGAATGTCTGCACCGGGCCCTGAGCCAGACCTAGGCGCGACGCGTGCCTCGCATGGATCGCCTCGACGCTGATCGCGCCCGAGCCGAGCCCCCCCTGCCTGGCGAGCCGCTCCCAGCGGACGCGCAGCATCGAGGCGGCCTGCTCCGGCGGCGCCTGCGGCACGGCGGAGCTCCCGGTCCCCGAGGCCTCCCCGACCGCCCTCGCCGCATACGACTCGCCGAGCAGCGCCGCCAGGCGGTCGATGATCCCGTGGTCCCCCTCCGCCGCGAGCTGCTCGAGCGCGCTCTGCACCAGCACGCGCCTGATGCGCAGCCGCCAGTCGGGATCGTCGATGGAGATCGTCGGCGTGGCGGTGAGCGCCGAGACCAGCTCGGCGTTCTGGCGCGTGCGGGGGATCTTGGGGGCGACCTCGAGCATCGCGAGGGTCAGCGCGGCCGCCGGCTTCTGCGCCATGAGCGCGTCCCGCGCCGCCGCGCGCGCCTGCGCAGGCGACCCCCGCACCGCCTCCCGCACCAGCACCTCCGCGTCCACGGGGTGCCGCACCGCGCGCTTCGCGGCGTCGTTGAGCAGGCGCACCCGCTCCGCGAAATCCCGCTGTGCCGAGAGGTACTCGAATGCCCAGGTGCCCGTCATCCCCTCCTCGTCGGGCACGCGATCGGCCGACTGCCGCTGCGTCCAGGTCGTCAGCTCGAGCTCGACCAGCCGGTCGAACTCGTCGATCACCACCCCGGCGTCATCCAGCCGTCCCGAGTGGCGCAGGGCCGCGGCCTCGCACAGGCGCGACAGGCACGCCGCCGCCGCGAGCCTCTCGACCGAGCTCTGCCCCGCCTCCGCCCTCGCCGACGCCTCGGCGACGGCGCCGGCCCAGTCCGTTGCGAGGTCGTCGAGCGTCGGGCCCTCGATCTCGAGCGCCCACGCGCCGGCGTAGCGCTCGCGCAGCAGGTCTCGCTGCTCGGCGCTGCTGCGGACCGGCAGCGCCATCGTCGCATCCACCCCGGGCGCCCGCGACCGGCGGGCGAGCGCCGTCGTGATTGCGTGCAGGTCCGCGTTCGAGACTCTCGCGTCCGCGAACATGCGGATCACCCACGCCCGCGCCGCGGAGCCCTCGCCCCAGTCGCACGCGAGCGCGAGCGCGTCGATCGCCCGACGCACCGGCTCGCTCTCCGTGGGCTCCGCGCCGGAGAGCACCACCCATTCGAGCGCGCCGAGCACCGCCGCCTGCGCGCCCTCCTGCCCTGCCCGCGCCGCCTCGATCCAGCACTCCCACGCCTCGTCGGCGCTCTCCGCCCCCGGCTCCCGCACCATGGCCGGGAGCATCGCCCACAGCGCCGCCTGCGCCCCCTGCTCGAAGCCGCCGCTCACCGCGACGGGCGAACCCACCTGCCGGCGCAATCGGTCCTCGACCGACCTCGCCGCGACCGCGCCCAGGTCCTGCTCGCGGCTGAGGCGCGAGAGCATCCCGACGGACCAGGCGGCGGGCCACACCTCGTCCGGCCGGATCGGCGCCTCGCCGCGGTTGAGCACCTCGCCGCCCGCGCCCACGGCCGCGATGATCTGCTCGCTCAGCTCAGGCCGCTGCACGGCGCGATACACGAACTCCACCACGTCGTGCTGCGCCGCGCGCAGCTGGCCGGTCGTCAGATTGCACCAGCGCTCGCCCACCGCCCCGAACGCCTCCGAGAACACGGCGGCGGCCCGCGCGGGATCGACCGACAGGCCCTCCGCCGCGGTGTTGAGCGTGGCGAGCGCATCGGCCAGGCTCTCGAAGGCCGGCGCGGGCTCGGGCGCCTCCGCTCCGGCCCTCGGCTCGCCCGGCCGCTCCCCCTGCCACGGGAAGATCTCCTCGCCGCCGGCCATCGGTAGCCCCTCCGGGGTCGGCCGGGGCGCCTCCTGCCCCGCCGTCTCGGCCTGCTCGGGGGGCGCGGGCCGATCCCCGCCCGAGATCGCCACCACCACGAGCGCCACGGCGACGACGAGCGCGAGGAGCGTGGCGCCCGCGCCGATGAGCATGATGAGCGGCTTGTTGTCGATCTCCTTCGCGCCCTCCTCCGGCTGGGGCGCCGAGAGGACCGCCAGGCGCGGCTCGGCCAACGGCGGACGCGCCACCCGCGCCGAGCGGGCGCGGCGCCCGCGCACGAGCGCCTCCGCCCCGCCGGACTGCCGCCGCCGGGCCAGGTGCGTGAGCACCCCCGCAACGTCCCCCGGCTTGCCGCCCCGCGCGATCGCCAGCATCGAGAGCCGGCGCAGCGATCGCCGGTTCCATCCGCCGTACCGCGCGAGCGTGACGATCGCGTCCTGCTCGAGCTGGCGCCTGAACGCCTGCGGCGACTGCCGCGCCCGCGCGCCGCCCGAGAGCGCGGGGCCCGCGCCCGACCGGGCGGAGCGGTCCAGGAGCTGCGCCGCCGCCGCGTGCAGCGCCAGCCGCACCTCGTCGGCTTCGGGCGTCCGTCCCTGTGGGTGCCTGTCGAGCGTCGTCAGGCGCCGGTCGAGCGCCGCAATGATCCCCTCGCTGCCCTCGCCGTCGGCGAGGCCGAGCAGCGCGTGCACACCGCCCGCCGCCGCTTCGGCGCCGAGGAATCGCTCCACCAGGCCGCTGGTCCCTCTCACCCCGGCCCCTCCTGCCCCGGATCGGCGTCCCGCGCCGGCGCCACGCCCTCCAGCAGCTCGTCCAGCTCGCGCAGCTCGGCGTCCCATGGCTCCGGTCCGAGCCCCGGGTAGAGCACCTTATGCTGGTTGAGCACCGCCCTGGCCCTTGGGCTGTCGGTCTGCGCGAGCACGCGGATCGACTCCACCCTCGCCTCGAACCAGCCGTCGGACCCCTCGCGCAGGCCCGACATC
>DASRXL010000074.1:0-3834 GCA_035654175.1 Phycisphaerales bacterium | reverse complement strand
TCCTGCCCATTGATCGTCACCCGGGTCTCGCCGGTGGTCGTGATCGTGCGGTCGGCGTACGCCGCGTGCGCGACCGCGTCGAGCGTGGGCGCGTTCACCGAGAGCACCGCCTCGGCCGTCATCGCCCCCGGGGTGAGTTTCCCCTCGGCATCGGTGAGGCCCGTGATGGTGGCGGCGACGTCCAAGGCGCCGGTGTCGGCGAGGTCTCCCGGGCCCGGGCCGGTCCGGAGTGGTCCCTTGATCGAGATGGTCAGCGGCGCTCCGACGGCGAAATCCACCGTCCCGCGCAGGTCCGGAGCGCTCGCCGCCGCGATCTTGCCGCCCGTGTGCTGCGCGAGGGCCGCGTCCTCATAAGTCACCGACAGGTCGTCGAGCACCACCGACGCGGCGAGCGTCTCGGGCAGGCGCGCGGGCTCGCCCGGTGGTTTCGGCTGCTCCGCCTTGGGGTAGCGCTGCTCGATGGCCCGCTGCAGGTTGGTCCGGCCGTCCTCACCCCGGACGACGCTCGCCTCCCCCGAGACATAGACCGTACCGAGGTCGCGGGAGCCGAGCGCCAGGCCGAGGAGCCCCCGCTCGGCGCGCACGGAGAGGTCCGCCACGCGTCCGCCCTGCGGATCATCCAGCGTGAGCGCGACCCGCTGCGCGCCCAGCCAGGAGAGCCTGAGGGTCTCGATCTCGGCGCGCCCCTTGATCTGGCCGTTCACCTCGCTCTGGACGATCGGACGCGCCAGCGGACCGGCGATCGTCGGCCCGAGCACGACCAGCAGGACCAGGAGCAGCACCACGCCGATCGCGATCCACTTGAGCCGGCGGAACACCCCGCGCTTGCGCTTGGGTGCAGTCTCCACGGTCGCGGGCGGGGGTGGGGTCGCCATGCAATCCTCGCTCTCACACACGCCACGCCGCCCCGGGTTGGGCCGGGGCGGCTCGACAAAAGGCTATGCGTGCGGGGGCGGGCGGCGGGTGTCAGCCTTCCTCGGCCTTGGCGACCTGCCACTCCTCGAGGTTGATCGGCGCCTGGCGCCCGAAGATCGTGACGAGCACCGTGATCTCGCCCTTCTCGGGGTTGAGGTCGTCCACCGTGCCCTCGTACCCCTCGAACGGCCCCTCCATGATCTTGACGTGGTCGCCCTTCTCGAACGAGAGCTTGACCATCGGCTCCTCTTCGGGCTTGCGGCTGTCGCGCAGCATTTTCTCGATTTCATGGTCCTGCATCGGCGTCGGCCGGCCCGCCGTGCCCACGAAATCGCCCACGCCCGTCGTCTCCTTGATGAGGAAGAAGACATCCTGCGGGATGCGCCCGTCGTCCTCGAGGCGCATCTCGACGAACACGTAGCCGGGGTAGAGCTTGGTCTCGGTGATGCGCTGCTTGCCCGCCTTGATCGTCTTGGTCTTCTCGGTCGGCACCAGGATGCGTCCGACCAGGTGCTCCATGTGCTCGATCTGCACCTTGCGCAGGAGCGTCTCGCGCACGCTCGACTCCTTGTTGGAGGCGACGCGGAGCACGAACCAGTTCATCCCCTCGCGCCGGATCGGCTCCTCGGCGGGGATGACGTCGGCCTTCTCGTTCGGCTTGCCGTCGAGGGCCTGCCCGCCTGCGCTGTTCGTGGGGTGCTGCTCGGCCATGGTCGATTCTCCGCCGGGACTCGCCCGGCAACGGGGTGACTCGGAGGCGGCCCGCCGGCTCAACGCTGGAGCACGTCGATCGACACGAAGAACCACTGGAACGCGAGATCAATCACGTACAACGCCGCGGCGACGAGGAACGACGCCGCGATCACGACCCACGTGGAGCCGAGGATCTCGCGCCGAGTGGACCAGTTGACCTTCTTCATCTCCCCGTCGGTCGCGATGAGGAACTCGCTCGAGCTCGGCCTGCTGCCCACCAGCCAGAACACCAGCGCCGACCCGAGCAGCAACGCCAGCCCCGCCAGGCCCCCCTGCACGTACAGCCGGTCCACGATCGGGATCGGGCGCACCCCCGAGCCCTCGCCCGCGACCTCGCCGCTGAACCCCTCCGCCCGGATCGTCTGCACCGCGCTCGGCACGGCGCCCTCGTTCAGCTGCGGCTTGACCAGCCTGATCTGCGGACGGAACTCGCTCGGGGTGAACGCGGCGACCTCCATCGTGCCGAGGCTCTGGGCCGCTCCCGCGCCATCCGGGCGGCCGAGCACCTCCACCCGCTGCCCCACCGTGGGCGCGCCCGACGAGCCGGTCAGCGTGACGTCCCACGCCGCCGACGGCAGGTCCAGGGCCGCCGTCTCCTTCCACAGCCACGCGGCGGTGGCGAGCACGAGCAGGCCCGCCGCTACGGCGGTGAGCACCCGCACCCAATATCCCTGCCCCGGCTTGTAGATGCCGATCGCCATGCGTTCCCCACCTTGCCCCGCGCGGGGCGCGTCCCCGTTTTTGAAAGCACGCCGGAAGGGAATCGAACCCCTAACCTGCGGATTTGGAATCCGCTGCTCTACCTAGTTGAGCTACCGGCGTAAGGGACAGCGAAGGAGCGAGCAGCGAAACAGCGAGACAGGAGAGTTCTCCCTGATCGCTCTCTCGCTCCGCCGCTGCTCCGCTTCTTGCATCACTTCCTCTTGATCTTGTGCACCGTGTGCCGGCGCAGGCGCGGGCAATACTTCTTGAGCCCGGCCTTGAGCTTCTCGTCGATGCCGCCCTTGACGTTCAGCTCGGTGCGGTAATTGAGGTCCCCGGTCTCGGAGCACTGCAGCCAGACGTATTCGCGGGCGGCCGCCTTCTTCTTCGCCATGATGCGGGTCCTGTTTCACGCCCGCGCAAGCGGCGGGGTCTCTCTTGGTAAAGCCGGCCCGTTGGGGCGCTCCCCACCGGGCCGGTGCAATCCTATGCGTCGGCCCTTGGCCGAGAGATCAGGCGAGGATCTCGATGACCGTGCCCGACCCGATGGTGCGCCCGCCCTCGCGGACGGCGAAGCGCAGGCCGGTCTCCATGGCCACGGGCTTCTCGGCGAGGTTGACCTCCATGGTCACGTTGTCGCCGGGCATGCACATCTCGACGGCCTTGCCGCCGTCGCCGGTGAGCTGGAGCACCTGGCCGGTCACGTCGGTGGTGCGGAAGTAGAACTGCGGCTTGTAGCCGGCGAAGAACGGCGTGTGCCGCCCGCCCTCCTCCTTGGTCAGCACGTAGACCTGGCCCTTGAACTTGGAGTGCGGCTTGATCGAGCCCGGCTTGCAGATGACCTGCCCGCGCTCGATGTCGTTCTTCTCCACGCCGCGCAGGAGCACGCCGACGTTGTCGCCGGCCTGGCCCTGGTCCAGCGTCTTGTTGAACATCTCGACGCCGGTGATGGTGGTCACGCGGTTCTCGTCCTTCAGGCCGACGATCTCGGCCGCGTCGCCGACCTTCAGCACGCCGCGCTCGATGCGCCCGGTCGCCACCGTGCCGCGCCCCTTGATCGAGAACACGTCCTCGATCGACACGAGGAACGGCTTGTCGACCTCGCGCTGCGGCTCGGGGATGTACGAGTCGATCGCGGCGAACAGGTCGTCGATCGGCTTGCAGATCTTGTCGTCCTTGGGGTTCTCGAGCGCGGCCTTCGACTGCCCGCGGATGATCGGGGTCTTGTCGCCCGGGAAGCCGTACTTCGTGAGAAGATCTTTCACTTCCTCTTGGACGAGCTCGAGCAGGTCTTTGTCATCGACCATGTCAGCTTTATTCATGTAAACCACGATGTAGGGCACGCCCACTTGGCGGGCCAACAGAATGTGCTCGCGGGTCTGGGGCATCGGGCCATCGGCGGCCGATACCACGAGGATGGCGCCATCCATCTGGGCGGCACCGGTGATCATGTTCTTTACGTAG
>DASRXL010000073.1:0-9620 GCA_035654175.1 Phycisphaerales bacterium | reverse complement strand
CCTGAGCTTCGTCCGGTTCCACTTCATCGGCATGCGCCGGGAGCTCTTCGCCGACCGGATGCTGGCGGAGATGATGGCGCCGCTCACCGAGGACGGGCGGAGCCTCTTCTGGGAATACCTGGGAAGGCGGTTCATCCCCCTGAGCTACGCCGAGGCGGACACGCAGTGCGCCCGCTCACGCCTCTTCATCGCTTCGCTGCTGCCGCACGAGGACATCTATCTCTCGCTCCTCCCCCCCGAAGCGCGGGACGTCGTCGGCATCGTGCACCGGGAGACGGTGCCGGCCCGGCGGCTGCTGGAGAAGCTCGGCTTCGCCTTCAAGGACTTCGTGGACCCGTTCGACGCGGGGCCACAGCTCGAGGCGAGGACCGACGACGTGCCGCTGATCTCCGCCACCGGGCCGCGAGAGCTCGGCGAGTCCGTGCCGGCGTCGCGCTGCAAGCGCGAGGGCATCGTGAGCATGCTGCACAGCGACGGCGAGTTCTTCGCCGTGTACGGGGCGTTCGCGCCGGACAGCAAGGGGCGCGTCTCGCTCCCCGCCGACGCGATGGAGGCGCTGCGCGTCACCCCGGGCGACGAGGTGGGGGTGACCGACCTGACCGACGGCCTCCCGCGGAGCCCGGGCGACGCCGAGACCGCCAAGCCGAAGCCGCGCCGGAAGCCCGCGCCGGAGAAGGCGGGCGTCAAGCGGGAAAGGGTGTGAGCGATGGCTGGCGTGCTTGGCCGTGAGCCGGCGGACCTGATCGGCGGGCGGTGGACGGCGCTGCCCGGCGACGCGATCACCTCGATCAATCCCGCGCGCCCGCGCGAGGTGCTCTGGAGGGGGACGCCGAGGCCCGAGCATGTGGACCAGGCCGTCGCGGCGGCCCGGGAGGCGCACGTCGAGTGGGCCCGGTGGGCCCGGGAGAAGCGCTTCGCGGCCCTGCGCCACTACGCCGAGCTCTGCCGGGCGCGCCAGGCGGAGATCGCGTCGCTCATCGCGGACGAGACGGGGAAGGTGCTCTGGGACGCCGCGGGCGAGGCGGCGGCGCTCCCGGCCAAGGTGGACATCACGCTCGACGAGTCGGAGCACGGTGCCGTGCGCCGCGTGACCGGGTTCGACATCCCGCTCGCGGCGACGCGCATTGGCCGGACGTGGTTCCGGCCGCACGGCGTGATGGCGGTCATCGCGCCGTACAACTTCCCGGCGCACCTGGCCAACGGGCATATCGTGCCCGCGCTGGCGATGGGCAACACGGTGGTGCTCAAGCCGAGCGACAAAACGCCGGCGGTGGGCCAGTTGCTCGCCGAGCTGCTCGAGGAGGCGCTGGGCCACGCGGGGGCGCCGACGGGCACGGTGAACCTCGTGCAGGGCGGGGCGGACGTCGCCACACGTCTGACCACGCACACGGACATCGACGGGATCCTCTTCACGGGCTCGTGGCCGGTGGGGAGGAAGATCCTCGAGGCGAACCTCGACTATCCGGGACGGATCATCGCGCTGGAGATGGGCGGGAACAACGCGGCGGTGGTGATGCCCGACTGCGACCTTCGCCAGGCGGTCATCGAGTGCGCACGCTCGGCGTTCGTCACGACCGGGCAGCGCTGCACGTGTACGCGCCGCATCATCGTGCATCGGGCGATCGCGGACCGGTTCATCGCCGCGCTGTGCAAGGTCGCGAGCAACCTGATCATCGGGGACCCGAAGGCCGAGCACCCGGTCTTCATGGGGCCGATTATCTCGGATGCGGCGCGCCAGGGCGTGCTCGATGCTCAGGGGGCATTCGCGCGGGCGGGCGGCGAGGCGCTGGTGGAGAGCACCGCGGTGGACATGACCGGCGGCGGCTTCTACATCTCGCCGGGCGTGATGCGGGTGGAGCGCTTCACGGCCGCCGCCGAGGAGGGGGCCGGGTGCGACCGTGAGGTCTTCGGCCCGCTGGTGCGGGTCAGCGTGACCGACTCGCTCGACGACGCGATCGCGCAGGCGAACGCCTCGTGCTTCGGCCTCGCCGCGTCGATCTTCACGCGGGATCGGTCGGCCGCGGAGCGGTTCTGCGACGAGGCCCGGGCCGGGTGCGTGAACGTGAACGCGGGAACGGCGGGGGCGAGCAGCAAGCTGCCCTTCGGGGGGCTGGGCCGGTCGGGCAACCACCGCCCGGCCGGGTCGTTCAGCCTGGACTACTGCGCGTACCCGGTGGCGGGGATGATCGAGGCGGGGGAGGAGGCGGCCGTGCCGCGGGGGATGCGGGTGCAGGAGGAGTGGCTGTGATCTGGTAGGCTGGGGGTATGAATGCCCGCGGGTGGTTCACGCTGGTGGTGAAGGGGATTGGGTTGTGGGCCGTCGTGTTCGGCGCGGCGGGGCTGGTCGAGGCATACTTCGGTCGTCCATCGCGGCAGGGGCTGGCCTTCATGGGCGCCGGAGGGCCGCCGCTGATGACGACGAGTGACATCCGGTCGATGGCCGATGAGCTGGTGTGGCTTGTCGCGGGCGCGTACCTGCTCTTCGGCGGCAAGCTGCTGATCAACGGGTTCTGCGCGGAGGTCGTCGGGCGCTGCCCGAAGTGCAGGTACGACCTCGCCGGCGTGGCGAGCGGAGCGAAGTGCCCCGAGTGCGGGGCCGTCCGCGAGTGAAGAACGGGCCGGGAGGGCCTTGGTAGACTGCCCGCATGAGCCGGGTCGAGTTTGCGACTGTGAGCCTGCGGCTTCTGGGCTTGGTGCTCCTGCTGCTGGCGGTCCCGGAGCTGATCCGTCAGGCGGAGGCGTTTCTCGCGACGATGCACTGGCTCGACTGGAAGCCGTGGATCATCGGGGACAACCTGCAGGGCGCCCGCGACAACTTCGGCTTCTCCATCGCTGGCTTGATTGTCGCGCTGGGGCAGACGGCGGTGAGCGTGTACCTGCTTCTGCGGGGACGCTGGCTCGTGCGGCTGCTGACGAGGATCGACAGGAGCCGGTGCATGGAGTGCGGCTACGACATGCGGGGGGCCGCGCGAGGCGAGAAGTGTCCGGAGTGCGGATCGGTGCGAGACTAGGAGCGGGGATGGACTGGCGTGCGGGGACATTGATCCTGGTGACGCGGCTGGTGGGCTTGGGCCTGCTCATTGCGGCTATCGAGGTCACGACGCTGTGGATCCGCGACATCCTGACCGGCGTGCTGTATGTGCAGGGATCGACGTGGCGGAGCGTCGCGTATGCAGGATTAGAGAGAGTCCACGGACCGCTGATGCTGCTGCTCGGCGCGTATCTCGTTCTCGGGGGAAGGGGAATCCTTCGAAGAATGCTCCGAGGCTTGGACGGGGGCTGCCCCGCGTGCGGGCATCCGTGGCCGGATGCGGGCGCGGCGAGGTGTCCGGAGTGTGGGTTCGGCGCGATGGTCGTGCGGCGGACGATCGCGCCGGAGGTGAAGGCGGCGAAGGCTCCACCCGAGGAGGGGTTGCCGTGAGCGGCGGCCACTCAGCCGGGAGCGAACACGCTTCCTTCGCCCTTCCGGGGCTCTGCGCGCAAGAGTTCACGAATCACGGGTTCCGCTCCGCCCGCCGGTGGCGGACTGCGCTTCACCGGTGGCTGCACACCGTCCCCCCTGCGGGGATGAAGAGGAGACCAGGGCGTGAGTGAGCCGCGAACGATTCTGCCGGACCCGCGTCAGTTCCCGCGATTCGCCGGCGTGGCGACGTTCTGCCGGTATCCGCTGCTGGAGCTGGTGCCGGAGCAGTCGCAGCCGGTGGATTGGGCGATCTATGGGGCGCCGTTTGACGGGGGCGTGACGTACCGGCCGGGCGCGAGGTTCGGGCCGCGGGCGGTGCGCGAGGCGTCGCAGTACGTGAAGCGGTACTCGATCGAGCACGATGTGGACGTGTGCGAGCTGCTGAGCCTCGCCGACGCGGGCGATGCGCCGGTGAAGCCGTACTCGTGCAAGGAGAACGCCGAGAGCGTGGCGGACTTCGCGGCGGACCTCGCCGACGAGGACACCAGGCTCCTCGCGGTCGGCGGCGACCACTCGATCGCCTACGCGAACATCAAGGCGACGTGGCTTCGCCGGGGCCAGCCGGCCGGCGGCCTTGCGCTCGTGCACTTCGACAGCCACCTCGACACCGTCGACAGCGTCTGGGGCGAGCGGTGGGGACACGCCTCTCCCTTCATCCGCGCCATCGAGGAGGGGCTGATCGATCCCGAACGCATGATCTCGATCGGTGTCAAGGGGCCGCTGAACACCAAGGCCGACCTGGAGTACGCGCGCGATCATGGCGTGCGCATCGTGACGCACGGCCAGTGGGCCGGCGAGGGACCGGCGCGGCTCGCGGCGTTCCTGCGCGAGATCGGGGACGCGGAGGCGTACCTCACCTTCGACGTCGATTGCGTCGACCCGGCCTACGCCCCGGGCACCGGCACGCTCTCCCCGGGCGGGTTCACCTCGGCCGAGGTGCTCGCCATCCTCCGCTCGCTCGCCGGCGTGAATCTCGTCGGCGCCGACGTCGTCGAGGTGCTGCCGGACCGCGACCCGGCCGGAATCACGGCGTTCCTCGCGGCCCACATCATCTTCGAGGTGCTCTGCCTGGACGCGGTGCGGCGGAAGGGGCGGTGAACGCAGAGGACGCAGAGCGGACACGCAGAGCACGCAGAGGGGGCAGAAGAGAGTTGAACGCGGAGAGCGCGAAGGACGCGCAGAACATCATGTGATCAGTCGACCTGAGTCTTCTCTTCGCCTGCTTCGGGACCCTCGCGGCCTTCGCGTTCCTGTCTTTCCTCTCCGCGTCCTCCGCGTCTCCTCTCTGCGAACTCTGCGTTCGATTCTTCATGCTCGTCGCAGGGCGAGGATGAGCTCGACCTGGCCGGTCGGCCGATCGATGCGCCGGGCGATGTCCACGGGCGAGAGGCCCTGGTCGGCGAGCTCGTACACGCGCCGGTGGAAGGGGTCCACCGCGTCGGCCGGGTCAGGCTCGTCCAGCCGCGGCTCGGAGCGGAGGGGGGGCGGGGGAGCGGGCGCCGGGCGCGAGGTCAGCGCCTCGAGACGGCGGGCGCGCTCGTCGGCCTGCTCGATGAGGGCTTCGAGCCTCGCGGCCTTGTTGTCGAGGATCGCCGCCAGGCGCCGGGTGAGCTCCTCCGCGTCCCCCATCAGGTGCTCGAGACGGTCGTGCGCTTCGGCGGACGGTTTCACGGGGGTTCCCGGACGGCGCCGCTCCGGCTGAGGCTGCGTCGCGGGCCGGCGCCTCAGCATGCGGAAAATGAACACCATGAGCATCACGCCGCCTATCGCGATCAGGCCGAGCGAGACCTTGTCGCGCACGCCGAGCGGCGGCGCGTGCTCGGCGCTTCTGGGCGTGCCGGAGAGCGCGGCGGGCTGCTCGTTGTTCGTGAGGGCGTCCTGCATCCTTGCGGCGGGTCCCGGGCGTCTGGGGCGTCGGCCCTCAATACCCTACCATCTTTGCCATGAGGCCGCCGACGCTCGACCTGCGCGGAGTACAGCACGACCGGGCGGCCCGGGGCGTCGTCCGGCGCTGGCGGGCGCTGACGGGGGGCGCGGCCGTCCGGGACACCGACCGCCGGACGCTCCTGGCATGCTCGGGCGGGGCGGATTCCACGGCCCTGCTGCTCGCGCTGCGGGGGGCCGCGGAGGAGCTGGCCGTCGCGCACGTCGTCCACAACATGCGCCCCGAAGCGCAGACGCTCGCCGAGCGCGACCAGGTGCGCCGGCTCGCCTCCGCACTGGGTCTTGCGTTCTTCGAGGGGCGTGCCGGCGCGCGCCACCTGCCGGGCAACATCGAGGCCGAGGCGAGGCGGGCGCGCTATCGCGAGCTCGAGCGGCTGGCGCTCGAATCGGGGTGCCCGTTCGTCGCGACGGCGCACCACGCGGGAGACCAGCTGGAAACCGTGCTCATGGCCCTGCTGCGCGGGGCCGGCCCGCGCGGCCTGGCGGGCATTCCGGCAAGCCGGCGGCTGGGGACGCGGGGGGTTCGCCTGATCCGACCAATGCTGGACATAGGGCGCGACGACGCGGAGCGGATCTGCGCCATCGCCGGGGCGGAGTGGGCGGCCGACCCGACGAATGCCGACCTCTCCCGACTTCGCGCGGCGCTCCGCGCCGGGCCCGCGGCGGAGCTGCGCCGGCTGCGTCCGGGGGCGCTGCGGGCCGTGGCCCAAGCGGCCTCGAACCAGCGCGAGATCGCCGGCCTGCTCGCCTCGCTGGCGGGGCAGGTGGTTGAGCGGGGGCGCGCGGGCGGCCGCGCCGTCGCGTGGACACGGGCGGAGCTCCGGGATGTGCACCCGGCCGTGATCGCGGAGGCGATCCGGCTCGCGCACGCGCGGCTGCACGGGGAGAGGCATGCCGATCGGCTGCCCGCGCGGTCGCTGCGAGCGGCCGTTGCGGCGGTGCTGAGCCGGAGCGGCGAGGCGCGCCGGTTCGTGTGGCGAGAGACGGAGCTGCTGATCGAGGCGGCCACCGTCACATTGCAAAGGACTGCGGATGCATGAGAAACCCAAGGTGCTGCTGGTCGGGCATTGCGGCCCTGACGCCTACGCGCTCCGGAGCGCCATGCAGCGGCTCGCGCCGGAGGCCGAGTTCCTGTTCGTCAACGACGAGGCGGCGCTCGCGGCCCATCCCGACGCCGCGGCGCTCCTGGTGAACCGCGTGCTCGACGGCGCGTTCCGCGCCGGTTCGGGGGTGGAGCTGATCCGCCGTCTGCCCGCGGAGGTCCGTCCGAGAGCGGCGATGATCAGCAACTTCGAGGACGCGCAGGCCGAGGCGGAGGCGGCGGGGGCGGTGCGCGGGTTCGGCAAGCGGGAGCTCTACTCCGACCGCGCCCGGGCGTGTATCCTCACCCTCCTCGGACGCGACGCCGAGGTGTGAGGAGTCCCCGGGAGCCGCGTTCCATGGCCAAGAAGAAGTCCGCCCCGCGTCGTTCGAGCAGCCGCAGCGCACCCCGCAGCGGCGAGAGGGGAGCGGCGGGCGACGCGATCACGGGTGCGGAGTACGCCTCGAGGCGCGAGCGCGTGCTGCGCGAGCTGGACGGCGCGGTGGGAGCCGTGTTCGCGGGCGAGGGCGCGGGGCCGCTGCTCGGGCGCTGGATGCCCAGCGCTCCCTTCGCGTACCTGACGGGCATCACCGACGAGCCCGGGGCGGTGCTGCTCCTGGACCCGAAGGCGGAGGACCCGCGCCGGCGCGTGATCCTCTTCCTGCGCGCCGCGGACCCCGAGCTCGAGGCGTGGGACGGGTATCGCGAGCAGATCGGGACGGCGCTGCGGGCCCGCTACGGCATCGACACGATCATGCGCCTGCGCATGCTCCCCCGGATCCTGATGACGGCGGCGAGACGGCGGAAGAAGCTCGCATGCCTGCACGCGCCCGCGATGCCGGAGTCGCCGGTGTCGCCGGACCTGGCGCTCTTCCGGAAAGTCGCCGAGCGGATCGCGGGCGTCTCGATCTCCGACCGGGCGGAGCTGCTGCCGGCGCTCCGGAGCGTCAAGTCGGCGGCGGAGATCGCGCTCATGGAGCGGGCCGTCGCCGCCTCCGCGGCGGGGTACGAGGCCGCGTTGCGCGCGATCGCGCCGGGCGCCGACGAGAGCGCGATCACGACCGCGCTCGTGCGCGGGTTCGAGGACGCGGGCGCGGACGGCGTGGGGTACAACCCGATCGTGGGCGCCGGTCTCAACTCCACCGTGCTGCACTACATGGCCAACCGGGGGCCGGTGGGGCCGGAAGACCTGGTCCTGATCGACGCCGGCGCCGCGTACCGCGGCTACTGCGCGGACATCACCCGCACGTACCCCGCCTCGGGCCGCTTCACCGACCGGCAGCGCGAGATCTACAGCGTCGTGCTCGAGGCGCAGGAGGCGGCGATCGCGGCCGTGAAGCCGGGCGCAGGGATGTGGGAGGTGGACCGCGCGGCTCGGCGCGTCATCGAAAGGGCGGGCTACGCCGATGCGTTCATGCACGGGATCGGGCACCAGCTCGGCATGGAGGTCCACGACGCCGAGCCGGACGGCCCGCTCGAGCCGGGCATGATCGTCACGATCGAGCCGGGCGTGTATCTGCCGGGAGAGCGGATCGGCGTGCGCATCGAGGATGACGTCCTCGTCACCGACCGGGGGCGGCGCAACCTCACCGAGGCGATCGCCAAGGACCCGCGCGAGATCGAGCGGCAGATGAAGCGGTAGCGGCGGTCCGCGCCCAGCGGCTCAACCGGCGGTCTCGCGCGCAACCTCGACGAAGCGGTCCAGGTCCTCGGCGATCGTCGGCGTGCAGAAGTCGAGGATCTGGCGCTCCGGCCCCACGAGGAAGAGCTTGATCGGGTGGCTGATGTTCCGCATCGTCGAGCCGTCGGGCAGGGGGATGAGGTTGGCGTCGTCGGGATCGGGCGCGATGGCGAACTTCAGGCTCTCGGCCACGATCCGCGCGGTCTCGCCCTCGCCTCCCGTGAGGAACATCCAGCGGCCCGTGTCGACCGAGAGGCGGGCGGCGTACTCGGTCAGCCGCTCCGGCGTGTCGTGCACGGGGTCCACGCTGATGCTGACGAAGCGCACGGGGGCCCCCCCGAGCGCGTGGTACATCCGGAGCATGGCCCCGGTCATGGGCGGGCAGGCGAGCTGGCAGTTGGTGAAGATGAACGCCACGACGCTCACGCGCCCGTCGAGCACGGACTGATCGACCGGCTCGCCCGCCTGGTTTACCAGCGAGAAATCCGGGATCTTGAGCCCCTCCAGGCCGGGACGTGGGGTGAGCCTGCGGCCGCCGGTCGCCCCGTCGGTCTCGACGCCGGCCGACTCGCGCTCGGTGCCCACCGGCGTGATCACGCGCGGCTCCGGACGCGTGAGCACCGCCAGCGTGAAGAGCACCAGCACCGTCGAGACGATGACGACCACCGCGATGAGCCACTTCGGCATGCCCGGCTCCCTTCGCCTGATCTTAGAGCCGCCGCACGCCCCGGCCGAGCGTCGCCCAGCCCAGCGCCACGCCCAGGGCGCCGAACGCGCCGGTCGCGAGCCACGCCCCGGCCTGGTGGTCGCCCGCCCCCAGCGCCGCGTGCATGGCGCGGGTGCACCATGTCACCGGGTTGGCCATCATGAGCGCTCGCAGCCAGCCCGAAGCGCCCTCCAGCGGGAAGAGCGACCCGCTGAGAAGCCACATGGGCATCAGCACGAGGTTCATCACGCCGTGAAAGCCCTGGACGGAGTCGATCCACCACGCCGCCGCCAGGCCGATCCCGGTGATGCCCAGGGCGGTGCACATCAGAGCCGCCGCGCACAGGAGCAGCCCCATCGGCCCGAAGCCCTGCCCCACGGCGAACGCCGCAGGCAGGAGCACCGACGCCTGGAGCGTCGCGACGATCGACGAGCCCAGGAGCTTCGACGCGGCGATCGCCCAGCGGGGGGCTGGGCTCACCAGCACCGACTGCAGGAACCCTTCGCGCCGGTCCTCGATCATCGAGATCGCCCCGAAGATCGACGTGAAGAGCACCGTCATCGTGAGCATGCCCGGGAGCAGATAGCCCCCGTACCCGGCCGCCGTGCCCGCGGCGCCCTCGCTCGGCGATTGGAAGGAGCGCGAGAAGCCGCTCGCCAGGAGCACCCACAGGAGCACGGGCGTCGCGATCGTGGCCACGATGCGGGAGGGCTGGCGCAGCACGCGCGTCAGCTCGCGCCCCGTG
>DASRXL010000072.1:0-5568 GCA_035654175.1 Phycisphaerales bacterium | reverse complement strand
GCTCCGAGCCCATGCCGCCCGGCCCGATCACCCCCATGCGGATGGCCTGGCCGGCGCGCACGCGCGTCGGACGCGCGCCCGAGCGCACGCCCGCCCGCGGCTTCACGGAAACCGTCGAACCGCTGGCCATCGCGGCCGTGCCGGCCGCCATCGCCGCCGCGGCGAGAAATGAACGACGAGAATGCTGAGACATCTTCCGCTCCCTGTCTGCGCCGCCCGCGCGGCGGCGACCAGTCGCAGTGTAACGACTCGGGCAGCCCGGCAGGCGCGCAAGCTCCTGTCGCCGCGGAGGAACGCCGCGCCCGGGTGGATCTCGCCCCTCCCATGCCCGGCAGTTTCCCGTGTCGTTCGTGCCCCGCGGGGCGCCGCGCCGTGGTCTGCCCCGGGATGGGCGGGGCCCGGCCCCGCGCATCCTCGCCCGCCGTGCGCCCGTGCGGGCCCGTCGACCGAGGCCCCCCCAAGAAGCCCCGGAAAAAGGCGTCGCCCTCGGACAGGAGGGGACAGGTCCCGTCCAAGGGCAACACCAAGTCGCCGCAGTTTACGGGACCCGGATCGGCGCGCCAAGAGGTTACGGGCGGGCGTGGGATACGGAAAGCACCGGAGATCCGCGCGAATCCGGACCCGCGGCCGGGGACGGCCTCAGCGGCAGCGGATGGCGATCAGCGTCTGGTCGTCCTCCTGCGCGACATCGCCGCAGAATGCGGCCACCCCGGCCCGGATGCGCCCGAGGCAGTCGGCGGCGGTCGCCTCTTCGCACGCGACCAGGAGCCTGTCCAGCCGGTCCAGACCGAAGAGGGGGCGGAGGCCGGATCCCTGCGCAGGCGTCATCGCCTCGGTGATCCCGTCGGTATAGAGCAGGAGCAGGTCCCCGCGCTCCAGCTCCACGACCGACGGCTCGAAGGCCTGCCCCTCCACGATGCCCAGGGGGAGCGCGCCCTTGCCCTCGAGCGGCAGCACCCGCCCGGCGCGGGCGAGTCGCGGCGGGTTGTGACCGGCGCGCGCGAAGGTGAGCGTTCGGGCGGCCGGGTCGAGCACGGCGTAGAACGCGGTCACGAACGCGCCCGACCGCGTGTAGGTGCCGGTCAGACGCTCGTTGATGTAGCCGAGCAGCAGGCCCGGCGGCGTGTGCGACCCGGGCTGCGCGTGGGCGATCGCGTGCGTGACGGCCATGAGCACGGCGGCGGGCGTGCCGTGGCCGGCCACGTCCGCGATGAAGAGGCCCCACCGGCCGTCGGCGAGCGGGAAAAAGTCGTAGTAGTCTCCACCGGCCTGGGCGCTGGTGTGGTAGGTCGCCGCGAACTCGAAGCCCTCGATGCGCGGCAGCTCCGCCGGCAGGAGCGAGCGCTGGATGTCGGCGACGCTCTTGAGCTCCCGGTCGAGCGCCGCCAGGGCGCTCGCGAGCTCGTTGCGCAGCACCAGGTTGGTGGTGCCGCGCCCGAAGAGGCCGCCCTGCCAGTGCAGTATCGGGATCAGCTCCGGCTCGGGATCGACTCCCGCCGGCATGAGCATCACCGTCACGTTCAACCCCTCCCCCCGGTCGTACTGCGGCAGCGCGAGCAGCCGCGCGTACCCCTCCAGATAGAAACGGGCCGGGTCGTCCGGCGCGACCCGCGCCGGCAGGTCGTCGATGATCACGGGGCGATCGGCGTACGCGAGCTCGCCGAGCAGGCCGCCGGAGAGGCGCGGCAGGCGCTCCCGCTGCGTCCACGGGTTGAAGTGTTCGGTGAAGCGGGATGCGCGCGTGATCAGGTATTGCGGCGGCGCCACGCCCCGGCGCGAGAGCGCGACGTAGTCAAGGACCGGGATCAGCTCGCCGATCCCGGCCCAATACGCGCCAACAAGCTCGTCGGGATCGGTGATCCCGGAGATCGCCCGCATCGTGCGGTCGACGATCGCGAGCTCCTCCTGCCATGACAGTCGCTGCCGCCGCATGACGCGACATGGTAACGCGTGGTGCTCCGCGGCGCGGGAACCCGCGCCGACGCGCCCGCACTGGGGTCATGGGGATGTCCGCGCCGCCGCGCCAACGCACGCGCGAAACGCACGCGCCCGGCACACCCGACGTGCCGCGCAGCTCACAAGCGGCACATCGCGCCCTGGGCCGCGTTCGCGAAGACGATCTCGCCCTCCCTCACCCGCTTCACCGCGTCGATCAGGGCGCCCTCGCCGTCTTCCTTGCAGATATATCCCCACGCGCCGGCCTCGATCGCGCGGTCCACGAGCTCCCTGGAGACGTGCCCGGTGAAGAACACCGCGCGCGTCTCCGGGCGCGAGTGGGCCAGCGCGCAGACCGCCTGGAGCGGGCAGCGGCCCGGCATGTCGAGGTCGATGACCACGACGTCCGGGCTGAGCCGCGCCGCTTCATCCTCGAGCGTGCCCGCGTTGAGAAGGGTGCCCACGCACCGGATGCCCGGCTCACGCCCGAGCCGCATCGCCAAGGCCTCGAGCACCAGCAGATTGTCATCCACGCACAGGATGGCGATGGAGTTGTCAGCCCGCGCCCCCTCGCGGGAGTTCGCGGTGTTCGTCGCGAGGTTCATGACTCGGATCTCTCCCATCCGCTCGACAGCCCGAGAGCCGTGTGCGCGCGTGTCCCGCCCGCAGCGGAGCAGCGAGAGCGCGCGGGGCGAGCGCGCCCGCCTCGATCCTCCTGACAGGTGGCCCGTCTGGGGCCACGATGTTTTCCGAGGATACCGACGTGTCATGAAGCCTCGATGAAGGAATTCGCTGAAATGATGCTCATGAAAGGGAAGTCGGAAGGCACGCGCGGGCAGCGAGGCGACCCCGTCGTGCTGGCGGTTGCGCGGGAGACGGATACGCGAGTGCGCGGCGCCGGCGTCCCGCTCGGATTGCCGGCGCGGGCGCACAGGTCCGCTGAGGCGATGCCGAGAGCGCCCGCGTCCGCTCGGCCGCGTGGAGCGGCCCTACGGGCATGCGAGGCTCCCCGTGGCACATCGAATCGCGTCGGGCGGCCAGCCTCGCAGGCCGCGGGCTCGAGATGATCCGTTTCGGAATGCGGGTCGGTGGCCGCGATCTCGCACGGGGCCCGAGAGCAAAACGCAAGAAGCTCCGGGTTCACCGGAGCTCCTGCAAGCGAGGCGGACGGGACTCGAACCCGCAACCACCGGATCGACAGTCCGGTACTCTAACCAATTGAGCTACCGCCCCAAATTGTCGGTCCGCCCTGCCGGCGGTCCTGGCAACCCGCCGCGTGCGGCGGGAGTGCTCGCGGCGGGCTAGCCAGCCCGGCGCGAGCGAGAGAAAAGTATACGTCAGGGCTCCGGTGTCAAGGGTGGCGACCGATCGCGTCGTGGGCAATTTGCCGCGCGATCGGGCGATCGGTGCGCGGGCCGAGGGGGCCCGCGTCCGGAAACGCCCCTACTGCCTCAGGGAAATCTTGGATTGGTCCTGGAGGCCGATGGCGCTGCCGTCGGCGCCGACCTTTGACCCCTGGATGAAGAGCATGACGCACGCCGCGAGGAGGGCGAGCACGGCCAAGCCCATCAGAGCGCTGTAGACGTCGGGCGAGGCGCCGCGCCGGAGGCGGCCGCCGGGCATCTGCATTCCGAACTGGCTCATGGAACGATCTCCGGTCTGGCGAGCGAGGGCGTGGCCTCGCCGGGGCATGGCTTGGGGTGGGTGACGCGCCGATCGGGCGCGACGCTCGCGGAGGGGCTCACCGGCCGAAGCGGCTCACGACGAGATCGCCCGGCTGGACCGTCTGCCCCTCGTTGCTCAGCGCCACGCGGGCGACCGACGACTGCAGGTCGGTGCGAACAACGACGAGGGTCGCGATGAAGTCCTCCCCGCGCCCGACGTGGAGCTGCATGTTCTCCGCGACGCGGTCGTTGGAGCCGAGGTCAACCTGGACGAGCGGCTGCCCCGTGGCGGGGTCGTTGGACACGCGCGTCACGCGGCCGCGGATCACCGGCCCGCTCGCCTCGTACGGCTCATTCGCCGCGCCCTCGCCCCCCCCGGACATCGCCAGCTCGGCCTGACGCTGCGCGCCGGCCACCTGCTCGCGCAGGGCGCGGATGGTCTGCTCGTACACCTCGTTCTGGCTGGCGAGGTCGTTCACGCGGTCCTCGAGCTCGAGGGAGCCGCGGCGCAGGCCGAGCTCGCTCTCGCGCAGCTTGGCGAGCTCCTGGCGGTAGCTCTCGATCACGGCCGCCTGTGCCTTAGTCGTCTGGAGCGAATCGCCGATCTGGTTCTCGATCGCCGCGGCCCGGTTCTCGGCCTGCTGCCGCTGGGCGAGCAGGAGCGAGTTCTCGCGGACCAGGTCGGCGTTGCGGGCGTCGAGGTCGGCGTTGAGGGACTGCTGCTCGGCGAGCTGGCGCTGGAGCGCGGCGTTGGCGTCGCTGTACTCGGCCGTCGCCGCCTGCTGGGCCGCCCGCGCGGTGTTCGCCTCCTGCAGCGCGTCGCTGTACTTCTGCACGATCGCATCGGCGTTGACGCTGTAGGCCATCGTGAGCGCCGCCAGGATCAGGCTCAGCACGGCGGCAAAGACGATGAACACCTTGGTCAGGATGTGCACGGTAGTCTCCTCGTCGCTTCGATCTTCCCGGCCCGGGGGCGGGCGGCGGTGCGGCGTTCTGCCGCGTATGTCCCGGGACGAACCCGACGTCCATCGGGACGCCACCCTCGGCCGGGTCTCAAGTATATGGAAACTGGCCCGACTCCGCGTCGGGCCGTGTGGCCGCGATTGATACCGAACCCATCCCCGCCTGTCAACAGCGGGGGTATCCCTGCGCGCCGACTATCCGGGCGCGAGCCCGGCGCGGATGCACCCGATCAGCGGGAGCGCGAGGGCTCGACCGCGCGCAGGAGCGACGCCGCGACGGCCACGCGCACCCGCTCGGACGGATCGGAGAGTTGTCCTTCCAGACGCCGTACAGCCGTCGGCGTGGCGATCTCGCCGAGCGCCCAGGCCGCCTGGATGCGCTGCGGCTCGCCGGTCGCGCCGAGGGCCTCGGCCGCCACGGGCTCATAGTCGGCGACCCCCATGGAGCCCAGAGCCCCCGCCGCCGCGAGGCGGACCTCGAGCGGCATCGGGTTGCCGAATGGGTCGCGCGTCGCCACGAGATTGCGCAGCTGACCCTCGGACGGCCTGTCCTTCTGCGCGCCGAGCACCTGCACGGCGAGCACGGTCGCGTCGAGCTCCTCCGGGGTCGAGGGGAACAGCGCCGCGCGGAGCGTGTGCAGTTGCTCCTCGTCGTCCAGCTTCACCAGCGCCTCGGCGATCTGCACCTGCAGCACCTTCATCTCGACGGCGCTGGCGCGCGCTACGGACTGATTCGCGGCGTCCCGCAGGAGCGCCGTGCTGCCCTTGTCGCCCAGCTCACCGATGACGTACGCCGCGTGCGCGCGCACCCGCGGCGACGGATCGCGCGTGACCATCGCCCCCAGGGGCGTCGGATCGACCGATTCGCCGCAGGCACGGAGGGCGTAGATCGCCGCGGCCCGCACGAACGGCGACTCATCGTTCAGCAGCGGCGACACGGCGCCGGTCATGGAGCGGATCTCGGCCTTGCCCACCGCCATCGCGCCGACGGTGCGGACTCCCGCGTT
>DASRXL010000071.1:0-4388 GCA_035654175.1 Phycisphaerales bacterium | reverse complement strand
CGCGCAGGCGATGCACTCCGACGGCGGCGGCGCGAAGCACCTCTACATCCCGATGGCCCAGCGCGACTTCTACGACGCCGCCGAGTACGACGAGCGCAAGGTCGGCTGCATCCAGATGCACGGCACCTCCGTCTTCAAGTTCGCCGTGGGCACCTTCCCCGGGCTCATCGAGGAGACGCTCGGGAAGGCCGGCCTCGCGCCCGATCAGGTGGACCACTACGTGTGCCACCAGTCCAACGCGCGGATCCTCGCCGCCGCCCGCGACCGCTTCGGCCTGCCCGAGCACAAGATGCACGTCAACATCGGCAGCTACGGCAACACCGTGGGCGCGAGCGTGCCGCTGATCCTCGATCAGCAGACCCGCGCGGGCAAGATCCTGCCCGGCCAGAAGGTGATGTTCCTCGCCTTCGGCGCCGGGCTCACGTGGGCCAGCAGCCTGTGGCAGCTCTGAGCGTGATCGCCGCGTCGTCACCCCGCCGCGGCTGAGCCCTCGGGCGCGCCCGGCGCGCCCGCGGAATCGCGGAGCCGGACGAACGCGCCGCGCGCCTCCTCGAGCAGCATGAGCATCGCGATGGGCCAGACGAGCATCGTGAGCCCCAGCACCCCGCGGATCAATGAATCGAAGACCGGGGACCGCAGGCCGAGGACCTCCGCCCCCTGCCCGGCGATCAGCACCGGGCCGACGACGAGGGTCGCCCGCGCGCTCTTCATCAGCTTCTTGTCGGGGATGCGCGAGGCGAGCAGTCGAATGTGCCACGGAACGAGCACCAGCTGCGCGCACACGAGCGCGCCCATGGGGATGAGCAGTGCCATCGCGAGCGCCCGCACGAGCGGAAGCGCGCGACCGGGACCGAAGAGCTGCTCGGCGATCACAGCGCCTGCGACGGCGAGTATCGCGACCGGATGCCACCGTGCGCACAACGCCGTCCACGCGCGCACGCGCTCGTGCCGCCCCGAGCCACGCACCGGCGTCTCCCGCCGCGCGAGGAGGCGCAGCCCCCGCGTCCACTCGACCGCGCTGGCGTAGAGCACGATCGCCGCGCCGACCGTCCACCCGGCGTCGGACCAGGCGCCGCCGAGCAGCGAGGCGAGCGTGAACGCGCCCAGCAGCACCGCGAGGGCCCCGGCGACGAGGAGCGCGCCCAGCAGCATCCGGCCCGCGCCGCGGGCGAGATCGCGGAGGTACGCGGGCTCCGCCGTGGCGAGCCGATCGCCCCGCAGCGTGTGCTCGACCGGCGTGCCGCACTCGGGACAGACGGCGGTGGGGGAGAGGTCGGGGAGCGGGTAGCCGCACCGGATGCACGCGACGCCCGCCGCGGGGGGTGGAGGGGTGTCGCGCGCCACGGATGAGCGTAGGGAGCTCAAAAGAGGGCGTGCCCGTAGGTCAGGACCACGGGGACCGAGGCCGCCAGCCACGCGATGGCGAGCATGGCCAGGGCCACTGCCAGCGCGTGCGGCAATCGGAGATACCGCTTCACCGCGCTGTGCCAGGCCCAGAGCAGCCAGACGCCCACGGCGCACGCTGCCGTGGGCCCGATCGGCAACTCGCCGAGCCCGAGCTCCCAGACGATGTATGGAGAGAACTCGAAGAGCGCCGTGACCGCGGTGTGCAGCAGCGACCAGACGCCGATCGCCGGCACAAGCAGCGCGAGCACGTAGGCCTGCACCCGCGCGATGTGCGCGCGGCGCACCCTCGCCCGGCGCATCGAGACCGGCAGCAGGTAGAACGTGAGCGGTGTCAATAGGACCGCCAGCGCGACGATGACCACCCACGCGGAGACCAGGTACCCGCCCCAATAAGCCGTTCCGTACTCGCCGTACGGCCAGAGGACCAGGAGGACCGCCTCGACGCCGCTCGGCGAGCGCCACCCGTTCGGGCTGAGGCGCCACGTCATCGCCAGGGTTCCGCCGAGCACCGCGAGCCCCATGACCTTAAAGACCGCGTTGCCCAGCATCACCAGCAGCCGCAATCGCCCGGGAACGATCTCCATCTCCATGCGGAGCGCGCCCCAGAGCCGCGGCGGAGCGAGCGCCCGGAGCAGCGTGGCAAAGAAGGCGCGGAACAGCCGCCGGTCGGGCGCGTGCTCGAAGCTCCAGCGCGGGAGCCGCTGCCCCGAGCTGAGCACGTCCCGCCACTCGAAGCCGAGCCCGCATTCCGAGCAGCGCCCGTCCAGGGGACAGAAGCCCGACCAGCTCTCCACCAGGCCGGAGAGGTCGTAGGCGCAGCGCGGACACTCCGGCCGGCTTCCAGCCACCAGCCCAGTCTACCTGCGCGGCGGCGGGCGCGCGCCGCGATGCGCTGCGCCACCTACCGCCTTCTCGGCGCATCCAGCCTGAGGATCTCGATTGTTCCCCCCGTGAGCGTGAGCTCGACCCCGGTCCACCCGCGCCGGCGCTCGCGCGGATGCCGCCCCGCGCCGGATCCGTCGGGGTTCAGGCGCGTCGCCCCGAGCAGCCGCCGCGGGATCTCGACCGACACGCGCTCCACCCGCTCGTCCGCGCCCGCGCCGATCGTCGGCCTCCCGTCCACGTCCGGCCCGGCCGTCCGCAGCCAGGCCAGTACGAGCACGCTCCCGTCCTCACGCTCGAAGGCGTGCACCTCCGCGTCGGAGTCGAGCGCCCGCTCTACGAGCACCTCGCCGTCGATGCAGCGCACCGGCTGCTCCGCGAAGAGATCCTGCCCGAGCGCCAGCGCCGCGAGAGCCGGCTTGGGGTTGCGATCGACGTCCACCACCCCCAGGTGCCGGTTGTTCACGTCACCGATCACCTGCTCCCCGCTCGGGAGGTCGGCGATCTCGTACCAGGCCACCAGGTCGATCTCGCCGCTCGCCGCCAGCAGCGTCAGCGTCCGCAGCAGGTGCACGGCCTGATACTCGGGCGTGTGCTCGTACGGAAACGCCGCGACGTACTGGTCCGACACGTACCCCCCGCGCCGGAACGTGCTGTAGCCCACCTCCGCCATCCACAGCCGCTCGCCGTCGCCATACCGCCGCACCAGCTCCGCGGCCCGGAGCACATACGGCGTGATCGCCTCGAGCGGCTCGGGGCTCCACGTCTCGAAGTAGTTGTGCAGGTTCACCACGTCGATCGCCCCGACGAGCTCCGCGTCGTCGAGCAGCGCTCCGAGATACGAAAGGTCCCACGCGATCCCGCCCAGCACCACCACCGCGTCCGGATCCGCCGCCCGCACCGCCCTCGCCCCAGCCCCCACCAGCGCGCCGAACTCCTCCTCCGTGCCCGTCCAGTACGCCGGGTTGTCCGGCTCGTTCCAGATCTCCCACGAGTCGATCCACATCGCGTACCGGCCCGCGGCCTCGCGCATGAATTCCTCGAACTCCGCCATGTCCCGCGGCGGGCGCGTCATCGCCGGATCCTCGCCCCCCACGACGTCCGCCGCCCAGTCCGGCGTGTAGCACACGTACGGGATCAGCGTGATCCCGTACTCCTCGACCGCCAGCGGGATGAACCCGTCCCAGAACGCCCAGTCGAACTGGTCGTCCGCCGGCTCCACCCCGTCCCACCCGATCGACACCCGCAGGTGCGTCAGCCCCGCGTCCCGCGCGAGCAGCAGGTCGCGCATCGCCTCATCGATCGTGCGGGTTTCCTCCGGGTAATCCTCGCACAGGCCGAGCTCGAGCACGCGGAAGCCGTCGGGGGCTTCCGCTTCGGCTCTCGCCGCCGCCTCCTGCCGGCGCTGCGCCCCGCGGCAGCCCGCCAGCATCAGGCCCGCACACGCCAGGATCACGACTCGCGCAGTTCGCGACATGCCCGAAGCGTAAGGGGTCTTCCCCCCGAGCGCCCCGGCGGGAGTATGGGCGTTTCCCACCGCTACGATCCCCCATGGGAGCCAAGGTCATTCTCTGTCCGGGTCAGGGGGCGCAGAGTGTCGGCATGGGCAGGCGCTGGTTCGAGACCGCCCCCGAGGCCCGCGACATCTTCGAACGCGCCGACCGGCTCCTCGCCGAGATCTGGCGCGCCTCGCCCGCCACCGCCGCGCTCCCAAGGCTCTCCACCGTCTGCTTCGACGGCCCCGCCGACCTCCTCAACCGCACCGACGTCTCCCAGCCGGCGATCTACACCGTCTCCGTCGCGTGCAAGCTGGCCGCCCAGAAGATGTGGGCCGACAACTGGGACGGCCCGATCACCGGCTGCGCCGGCCTCTCTCTGGGCGAATACACCGCGCTCCACCTCGCCGGGTGCTTCTCCTTCGAAGAGGGCCTGCGCCTGGTCGCGCTCCGCGGCCGCGCGATGCAGGAAGCCGCTGAAGCCGTCCCCAGCGGCATGGTCGCCCTCATCGGCGCGGATGAGGCCCAGGCCGAAGCGGTGTGCGAGACGGTCCGAGGCTCCGACGTCCTGGTCTGCGCCAACTTCAACGCCCCCGGCCAGGT
>DASRXL010000070.1:0-5196 GCA_035654175.1 Phycisphaerales bacterium | reverse complement strand
GATGCGCCGCGCCTCGCGGAACATCGGCACAACCACCGAGAGCTCGATCTGGGCGGCGAGGCGGTTCGGGGATTGCGGCATGGAATCTCGTGGGCCAGGCCCGTGCGGGATCGCGAGACGCCGGAGCATAAAGACCAGCTTATGCGTTGTCCAGCAGCTCGACCGACTGGAAGGGCTTGCCCTCGAGCATCTCCAGGCTGGCTCCGCCCCCGGTCGAGACGTGGCTCAGCTTCCCGGCGACCCCGAATTTCTCCGCCGCCGCCGCGGAATCTCCACCGCCGACGATCGTGATCGCGCCCGCGGCGGTGGCCTCGGCCATCGCCCGGGCGATCTGCTGCGTGCCGACGCGGAACGGCGCCCACTCGAAGACGCCCATGGGCCCGTTCCAGACGATGGTCTTCCCCTTGCGGATGACGGCGGTGAACGCGCCCTGGGTGGCCGGACCGATGTCCAGGCCCATGAACCCCGGCTTGATGGTGTCCCTGAACACCTCGATGTCCCCGGCGTGCTCGGTGAACTGGGTGGAGCACACGTGATCGATCGGCAGGTGGAGCTGGCACCCGAGGCGGGCGGCCTTGTCGATCGTCGCCTTGGCGGTCTCCAGGTGCGCCGCCTCGACACGGCTCTCGCCGACCTCCCGCCCCAGCGCCTTGAGGAACGTGTACGCCATCGCGCCGCCCACGATGATGTGGTCGGACTTCGGGAGGAGGTTGTCGATCGCGCCGATCTTGTCGGACACTTTCGCGCCGCCGAGCACCACGACGAAGGGCTTGGCGGGGCTCGCGATCGCCTCCCTCAGGAACTTGATCTCCTTCTCGACGAGGAAGCCCGCGACGCGGGGCTTGCCGGCCATCGCGGTGGGCAGCGCCACCATCGAGGCGTCCGGCCGGTGGCAGGTGCCGAACGCGTCGTTGACGTAGGCGTCGCCGTAGGAGGCGAGGCGGGCGGCGAACTTCTCGTCGCCCTTCTTCTCGCCCTTGTGGAAGCGCAGGTTCTCCAGCAGGAGTGTCTGGCCGTTGGTCATGGCCGCGACGGCGCCGGCGCTGGCCTCGTCGGTGCAGTCGGTGGAGGGGAATGCGACGGGGCCGCCGAGCAACTCGCCCAGGCGGACGGCCACCGGGCGGAGCGAGTACTGGTCCTCGAACCCCGTGCCCTCGGGCCGGCCCAAGTGCGACATCAGGATCGCGCGGCCCCCACGATCGATCACGCTGCGGATAGTCGGCACGGCCTCGCGGATACGCCGATCGTCGGTGATCTTGCCGCCCTCGATGGGCACGTTGAAATCGACGCGGACGAGGACGCGCTTGCCCGCGACATCGAGGCTCTGGATCGTCTTCTTGGCCATGTCCGCTCCCTAGCGCCCGAGGAACCACGCGGGCCCGGGCCGCCGGCGGGCGGATCGATCCCGGGTGCGAAGGGGCATTCTATTCGCCCGCGCTGTCGATGATCCGCGGGGCACGTGCGCGGATCTCCGCGCCCCCGGCGGCGTGGAGACGGTCGCGCATGCGCCGGAGACGCGAGGCGATCGAGGCGTCCACGAGCTGGTCGCCGATGCGGAGCTTGATGCCGCCGATCATCGACTCGTCCGTGTAGGGGTGGACAACGACGTCCTTGCCCAGGATCGCGGCCAGACGGCTCTTGATGCCGGCCAGCTCGGACACGTCCACCGGCGCTGCGGTGAAGACATCGACCTCGATGCGCCCGAAGCGAGACTGCACCTGGGCGTCGTACGCCGCGACAATCGCGGCGATGTGGCCGAGCCGGCCCTTCTCGTTGAGCACGAGCAGGAAGCGGAGCACCAGGTCGTCCACGCGCCCGTCGAGGATGCGGCGCAGCGACGCGGCCCGCCCCACGGTGGTGAGCACGCGCGAGGCGAGGAACTCCCCGAAAGTCTTGTCGGCGCGGGCCATCTCCAGGAGGTCCTCGAGCTGCCCGAGCACGGACTCGATCCGCTCCTGGCCGCCCTGCTCCTCGGCGAGCTCGAGCAGGCTGCGGGCGTACACGTTCGCGAGGGCGTCGGGCTGTGATTCGATCAGCGGCATCGGCGGCTCCCTCCTGGATGCTTACCTCGACGCGGTCTGGAGCTCGCGCAGCGAGTCTTCAACGAGCCGGCGGTGGTCGCTCGGGTTGATCTCGCGCCCGAGGATCTTCGCCGCCATCTCCGCCGCGCGGTTCACGGACTCGGAGTAGATCTCGGCCAAGGCGGCACGCTTCGCGGCCTCGATATCGCGCCTGGCCTTGTCGCGGATGTCGTTCAGCTCGACGTCGGCCTTCGCCCTGAGCTCCGCGGCGAGGGCCTGCTGCTGCGACCGCGTCTCCTCGAGCATCTTCTGCGCCTCGGCGCGGGCCTCGGCGAGCGAGTGCTGGTACGACTCCAGGGCCGCGGCGGCCTGACGCCGGGCATCCTCGGCCGAGGCGATCTCCTGCCGGATCTTCTCCTCGCGGTCCTTGAGACCCTGAGCGATCGTCGGCCACACCTTCGCCGCGAGGACCAGGAAGGCGATGCCGAAGGTGATGACCGCGAAGATCGCGGCGGGGATCCCCGCCTTGGGCGAGGGGATCACCGAGGGAGACTCGGCGTGCGCCCCGCCGTGATCGTCAGCCCCGTGGGGCTCGGCGGCATGGGTGTCCACCTCGCCATGGTCTTGGGCGAGCGCGGCGCAAGGAGCCAAGTCGCCCGGCGCGAACGCGAGCGCTGCCAGGATGGCCAGGGTGAGGCTGAGCAGGTGAATGGGCCTACGGATCGTGCCGTTCATGCGTGTGTTCTCCGCGTTCGCCGGGAAGCGGTGGGGGACAATCCGCGCGGGCGTCTCTCGGCGCCGGCGCGGGCAGGTTCTTCGAATCAGAGGGCCGCGAGCAGACCCACGACGACCGCGAAGAGCGTGGCGCCTTCGACGAGCGCGGCGGTCAGGATCATGTTCGTGCCGATCGGGCCGGTGGCCTCGGGCTGGCGGGCGATGGACTCGACAGCGCCCTTGCCGATGAGGCCGATGCCCAGCCCGCCGCCGACAACGGCGAGGCCGGCGCCGATCGCTGCGAGGCCCTTGCCGGTCGCGGCCGCGGCCGCCGCGGCGGCGGCAGCGCCCACGGCGCCGCCCGTGGCCCCCTCGGCCATGGCGACGGAGGCGGTGGCGGCCAGGGCCGCGGTGGCGAGTGCGACGTTCTTGAGCGTGATCTTCATGGTGTTCTCCAAACCTTTCGTAGCAAGCTCAGGTCCTGCTGGCTTTCGAATGGCGCCGGTCACCCTGGTGTGAACGGAGCCGTGTCCTTCGCGCCGCCGGCGCGGCGTTTGATTGGTCAGTGCGCGAGCGCGGCGTGCGGGTGGTGGTGTCCATCGTGGGCGCCGGTGACGCCCGCGTGCTCGTGGTCGTGCGCGTGGTCGCCGTGGGGGGCGAGCTGAGAGAGGAAGACGGCGGTCAGGAACATGAAGACGAACGCCTGGAGGAAGGCGACGAAGAGCTCGAGGAACATGATCGCCACCGCCCCGGCGACGGAGATGATCGTGACCGGGACGCCGATGAGATAGCTCGCCCCGAGGGCCATCGCCGGGAAGGAGAGGAGCACCGCCAGCAGGATGTGCCCGGCGGTCATGTTGGCAAAGAGTCGGATGGCCAGCGCCACCGGCTTGATCACGAGGAAGCCCATGATCTCGATCGGGATGAGCAGGGGCCAGGCCATGACCGGCGCGCCGCCGGTCATGTGGTTCATGTATTCCTTGAAGCCCAGCGCCCGGATGCCGGCGATGTTGATCACGATCCCGGCGATGAGCGCGAGCGCCCCGGTGACCCAGAGGTTCTGCGTCGCGGTGCCGCCGATCCAGGCGCGGTGGGCGGCGGCGAGCTCCGTGAACGTGAGGTTGTGGATGTCGAGCAGCGGGATCAGGCCGAGCAGGTTGTTGGCCAGGATCCAGAAGAAGAGGGTGAGCAGGTACGGCGTGAACTTCTCCGTGCGCTCGTGCAGGAGCGGGCGGATCACCTTCTCGCGCAGGTACAGAAAGAACACCTCGATCAGCTGGGCGAAGCGATCCTTGGCGAGGTACCGGTCGTTGCCCTCCCCTTCGGCGCCTGTGCGCACGCGTGACGCCGCGTAGAAGCCGCCGGCGAGCACGAGCAGCGTCGCCACGAGCATGTTGGTCATGTTCGACGACCAGAGCACCCAGCCGTTCTCGAGCACGATGAACGGGTGGTCGATGACGTGCCCGACGGGGTTTGCCGCGAGTGTCTGCATGCCGCTCATCCGTGGACCGGGTCCGTCTGGAGGGTGGTCGCGCCGCCGGCGGCGCGGATGTGGTCGTTGACGATGCGGGTCTCGGCGATCAGCGCCCCGACGCACGCGAGGAGCGCCGAGATCATCGCCGCGCTCTTGTCGAGCCCGCCCGTGCGCACGGCCGCGAACGTGAGGCCGATCGCGATCGCCGAGCGGAGAAACGAGGAGGCGAGCACCAGCCCCGCGACCGCCAGGATCGGGCGGGGGCCGGCGGCCCACAGCAGCGCGAGCCCCACGGGCAAGCCGAAGAGCGTCGCGGCGAGCGCCGGGCCCGCGTGCAGCGGTGCGCCCAGGCCGAATACGCCGGCCGCAGCCGCGCCCATGGCCGCGCCAACGCACGCGCCCAACGCGACCCCGAGCCCCAGCTTGAGCAGGGGGAGACGGAGAGTGAGATGGCTCGCGCTGGGCGTGGTCATCGGGTCGTTGTGCGTCTCAAACGGGCGGCCGGCTCGTGCCGCACAGGAGCTGTTGCCGTGGGACGGGAACAATAGCGGGGGTGGCCGGTGGTGGCGAGAGCCGGGACGGCTCCGGCGTGCGAATGTTCACCGAGTCGGCGGGCGCTCGCCGGGGTCGGCCGCCCTGCGCCCGCGCGTCTTCGGGCTCTCGCCCGAGGAGAGCGCCCGGGCATCGCGGATGAAGCGGAACATCGCGACCAGGAGCCCGACGATCGCGCACGCCAGCAGGGCCCAGGGGCCGGTGCCCCACCAGCGGTCCAGCAGCCAGCCGATGAGGGCCATCCCGCCCACCGCCGCGGCGAATTCGGTCCCGATCGTGCTGACGCGGACCAGCGGGGCAAGGGGGGACTCGGCCGGAGCCCGCGGCTCGGCGCCCGGGCCGGGTCGATCGCCGGGCTTCGGCTTGAGAAGCTCGGGGATCTCCGGCGGGTCGTTGGAGCGCCAGGGGCTCACGAGGCGACCGCCCTCATGGCGA
>DASRXL010000069.1:0-5537 GCA_035654175.1 Phycisphaerales bacterium | reverse complement strand
GGCGCTCAGGGCTCGGCGGTGCGTCGTGCCGGTGAGCGGGTTCTACGAGTGGAAGAAGGCGGACGCGGGGGATGGGGCCAAGGCGGCCAAGCATCCGTACTACATCACGCCGGCGGAAGGGAAGATCCTGGCGCTGGCGGGGTTGTGGGAACGATGGGAGAGGGGCGAGACGGTGCTCGAGACGTTCACGATCATCACGACGGCGCCGAATGCCATGATGGCCGAGCTGCACGACCGCATGCCTGCGGTGCTCGACCCCCCCGAAATCGGGGGGTGGTTAGACGCGGGCACGCCGGTGACAGCCGCGCTCTCGCTCCTCGGCCCGGCGCCGGACGGGTCCTTGGACCGCCGGCGGGTCGGCATGCGCGTGAACAGCGCGAGGAACAATGGGCCGGAGCTGATCGACGCGGATCCGGGACTCTTCTAGTTCCGGCCGATTCTGGCCGGGAGCGCGGAACCCGCGCGCCAATCCCCGCGAAGATGTCGCCATCGACGACGGTATCCTGCGGCGTTCTGTCGCGGGGCGCGTGCTTCTGGAAGGAGAGCTGAACATGGCGCGGAGCGCAGGAGTTGTTCTCTTTTTGTTCCTGGCCTCGGGCGCGGCTGCGCAGCGCACGTGGACAGTCGACGACGACGGGCCGGCGGACTTCGCGGTGATCCAGGATGCAATCGGCGCGGCGAGCGACGGGGACACGGTGCTGGTGTTCCCGGGAACATACCGCGGGCTCGACACGTCGGGCAAGGCCATCGCGGTCAGGTCGGCGGAGGGGCCCGGCCAAACGATCGTGCACACGGGGCCTCGCGAACGGGGGCTAGTGTGCGAGCAGGGCGAGGGGCCGGGGACGCTGGTCGCTGGGTTCACGCTGACTTCCGGCGTGACCTCGTCCACCCCGCACCGGCTGAGCGGGGCGTCGCCGCGGATTGAAGGGTGCGTGTTTCGGGACGCGACGGTGAGCGGGGGGGCGCTGGTATCGGTGTCGGGCGGGGCTCCGACGTTCGACGATTGCGTGTTCGTCGGCAACCGGGTGGTGAGCTCGGGGGTGGTGCGTTCGGCGGAGAGCGCGGGCGTCTGGAACGGGTGCGTGTTCGAGGGGAACACGGTCACCGGCTGGGGCGCTGCGATGCTCGTCACGGGAGGAAGCGCGGCGCTGGACTCGTGCGAATTCCTCGACAACACCGGCGACGTCGAGACGGGCGCGCTGGTGTGCCACGATGCGACGGTGGCGATGCGAGACTGCACGGTGCGGGGCAACTCGGTGCTGCGCTCGGAGCAGGGCGGCGGGGTGCTCAACCGCGGCGGCTCGCTCTCCATGTTCGATTGCGAGCTTCTCGGGAACTCGGGCCCCTCCGGCGGCGCGCTCTACAACGACGGCGAGTGCGTGCTGGAGGGCTGCCGGTTCGAGCAGAACACGAGCGACGAAGCGGGGGGTGCGATCGCCGGCGCGGGGTCGCTGGTGGCGAGGGAGTGCGAATTCAGGGAGAACGGCTCCCTGTGGGGCGGCGCCGTCGCGACGACTTCCGGGTGGTGGTTCGAGGACTGCCTGTTCGACGGCAACACGGCGGTGACCGGCGGGGCGGTGCACGGGGGCGGAGAGTTCGTGCGGTGCAGCTTCGAGGCGAATGTCGCGAGGAGCGCCGGGGGCGCGGTGTACTCGGCCGGTCGCGATCCCCTGACCGTGCGTGACTCGGAGTTCACGGACAACGGCGCTCCGGAAGGGGGGGCTGTCCGGACCGGCGACGCCGGCGGCACGTTCATTGGCTGCGACTTCATCGGCAACGACGCCGAGTCCGGCGGCGGCGCGATCTGGCAGCTCGGGTTGGGCTTGCTCTCGCTCGATGGATGCGAGCTGCGGGGCAATATCAGCTTCGGGCGGGGAGGGGCGATCAACCTGGCCGAGGGCGGGGACCTGCGGCTGCGCGGATGCCGGCTCGAGGACAACTGGGCCGAGCGCTCGGGCGGGGCCGTGAACCATCACGACGGCGGCCGGATCGAGGCGCACGCAAGCGAGTTCGTGCGCAACAGCGCCGGAGAAGCCGCGGGGGCGGTGGCGATCACCGGGCCGGCGCGGCTGCGGCTCGTGAGCTGTCTCTTCGACGGCAACGAGTCGGGAGATGCGGGAGGCGTGGCCGTACGCGACGCGGATTCTGCGCTGCTCATGGATTGCGAGTTCGAGGGCAACGAGGGCGCGTCGGCGGGCTGCCTGCGGCTAGAGGCGGTCGGCGATGCGGCGATCCTGGACTGCAACTTCCATGAGAATTCGGGGGATGTCGGCGCCGTCCGGGCGAGCTCCTCCCCTCTGCTGGTGAAGCAGTCCGTCTTCTGGCACAACAGCGGTGAGGAGGCGGGCGGCATTCTCAACGAGGTGGAGCCGCTGAATGTCGCCGACTCGCGGTTCGTCGGCAACTCCGCGGCGGGACACGAGGGTGGAGCGATCAAGAGCTACCACGAACTCTCGCTCGGGGGCACGCAGGTCTGCGGCAACACGCCGAACTCGATCGGCGATGATTGGACCGACGGCGGCGGGAACTGCATCTCCGAGTCGTGCGACGACTGCGAATGCCCGGCGGATCGGGACGGCGACGGCGTGATCGCGTGGGCGGACATGCAGGTATTCGTGGCCGAATGGTCGGCGCAGCTCGGCCTCGACTGCTCGGCCGATGATTGCTCGGCCGATTTCGACGGGAACGGCGGCGTCAACAGCCTGGACTTCCTCGCCTTCGCGAACGCGTGGGCGGTGGGGTGCGGCGACTGAGGGGCGGCGAGGAGACTCGGGCGCGAGCGCGGGGGGAGAGCCGGACGGGCGTACCGCGCGCGATCAGCGCATACCGCATGCCTGCGCACCGGCGCAGGCATGCGGCGATTTCATTGCAGCGGCGGCCAAGGCGAGTCGAGGAGCGGCTGGCGGTCGCGGATGATCTGGGGGGCGTGGGGTTCCCAGGGCCACACGCCGCGGGTGGTGGGCCAGACGAGCTGGAGCACGGGGAAGTCGTCGGAGCGGTAGAACCAGCGAGCCCAGCCGAAGTGCTCCTCGTAGTGGCCGGGGTGCACGGTGCGCGCTTCGACGGGGAAGCCCTCAATGAGGCCTTCGATGCGGTCTCCGTGTCGGAAGGTATGTCCCGCGCGGACGCGGTCGCGCAGCTGGTTGATCATGGAGTGCATGAGGTCGGGCTTGAGGCCGTAGACGACGATCTCGGGGTGGAGGAAGCGGGCGTAGAGACCGGTGGAGTAGGCGAAGGTGGGGAGCGGATCGGACAGGTTCGCGTCGTCGGAGACGATCCAGATGGTGCAGTCGAACTCCCCGATTTGCCGCAGCGCGCGGGCGTCATGCTCGTCAGCGGGCTCGGGCGGGCGGAACGCCGGGAGAGCGAACTCCATCACAGCCTCGCGCCAGCATCGTGCCGGTGCTTCTCGAACCACTCGATCGTGCGCCTGAGGCCTTCCTCGAAGGGAACCTGGGCCTGCCAACCGAGGAGCTTCTTTGCGCGGGTCGTATCAAGACAGCGGCGGGGCTGGCCGTCGGGCTTGGTCGAGTCCCACTCGATCCGGCCGCGGAAGCCGCTGAGCTTGACGATGAGCTCGACGAGATCCTTGATGGTGATCTCGAAGCTGGCACCGAGGTTGATGGGGGTGGGGTCGTTCATGACCTCGGCGGCGCGGACGATGCCCTCGGCGCAGTCGTCCACGTAGAGGAACTCGCGCGAGGCGCTGCCCGTGCCCCAACAGGTGATCCTCTCGTCGCCTCGGTCCTTGGCCTCGACGCACTTGCGGATGAGCGCGGGGATGACATGGCTGGACTCGAGGTGAAAGTTGTCGTTGGGCCCGTAGAGATTCACCGGCAGGACATACGCGCTCTGCATGCCGTACTGGAGCCTGTAGGCGTCGAGCATCTGCCATGCGGCCTTCTTCGCGACGCCGTACGGAGCGTTGGTCTCCTCGGGGTAGCCGTTCCAGATCTCCTCCTCGCGGAAGGGAACCGGCGTGAACTTGGGGTAGGCGCAGATGGTGCCGGCCTGAACGAACTTGCCTTCCCGGTGGGCGAGCCCGTCGAGGCGGGCCTGCTCGATCAGGTTCAGCGCCATCGCCATGTTGGCGTAGAAGTAGCGTCCCGGGTTGGCGCGGTTGGCGCCGATGCCGCCCACCTCGGCGGCCAAGTGGATGACCACATCGGCCTTGTCCTTGCCGAAGGCGTCGCGGTAGAGGCGGGCGCAGTCGGTCTTCTCCGTGAGGTCGTAGTCACGCCTGCGGGGCACGAAGAGGTGCGAGTCGGGCACGCTGCGCGCGCGGAGGAGGCGGAGGACCTGCTGGCCGACAAAGCCTGCGCCTCCGGTGACGATGATCCGCTTCTCGGGCCAGTGAAAGGTCGTGGCGGGCATGGGGGTCTCCTCCGAGGACGGAGACGATCATAGAAGTGCGCCGGTTCGCATCGGGAGGGTGGATCCGTCGACTCGGCTCGGGCATCCCGAGGGTTCGGCGGGGGGGCCGCAAAGTTGTCGCGGTGGGACAAGGCTCGGCCGCAACCGGGCTGCGCCGCCGGGGTATCAGGGGTGTCGCGGGTCGAACAACAAGGGGACTTGAGCACCATGAAGAAGTCGATGAGCGTCGCCGCACGGGTATGTGTTCTGGCCGCTCTGTCGGGGGGCGCATGGGGGCAGTGCGGGCCGGGTTGGTCGGAGGCGTTCACCCCCGCGTTCATGAGGCGCGGGGATGACGCGTCGGCGACAGTGTTTGACGACGGCGCGGGGCCGAAACTGGTCGTCTCGGACCTGATGCGAAAGGGGGACCGCCAGGGCGGGCTGCAGATGTGGGACGGTGCGGCATGGACGACCGTGACCGACTCGGGGTTCGACCTTGGTTCCGTCGGCATCGTCAGGGCGGACGACAACCCGGCTGTGCCCCGCCTGTTCGCCACGCTCGAAACTCCCGGGCTCTTCGATGTGCTTCTCTTCGAGGGCGGACTGTGGCGGAGCACGGGGTTCCCGGCCGAGCCTGGGCTGTCATTGGCGACGTGCATCCTGCCGGACCCCGGCTCGGACGACGTCTACGTCGGCGGCCTGTTCGACCAGGACGGGCAGTGGACAAAGGTGTATAGGTGGGATGGGAGCACGTGGACGGCGTTGGACAGCGACAGGAGCGGGGCGAGCGTGAGCGATCTCGCCTGGTTCAATGACGGATCGGGACCGGCGCTCTACGCGGGGGTGCGGAATCAGATCGACGGGGTGCCGGTCGCGGGGGTCGCCAGGTGGGACGGCGTGTCATGGTCGGAAGTCGGCGGCGGCTGCCCCGCGAGTTGGCCGGCGCTGGCGGTCCACGACGACGGCGCCGGTGAAGCGCTCTGGGCATTGGACGGCGGGGGCGGGTCGCTCGCGCGGTGGGACGGCGAATCGTGGATCGAGTTCCCGCTCCAAGCCCGGAATGCCGAGTTCTCCTGGCGTCTGGAATCGGTCGAGCTGGCCGGCTCGCGCAGGCTCGTCTGGTTGGATCGGTCGCTCGAGAGCGCGGAGGTGTGGCAATGGGACGGGGTCGACGGGGAGCCATT
>DASRXL010000068.1:0-13507 GCA_035654175.1 Phycisphaerales bacterium | reverse complement strand
GCGCCTGGACGCGCCCGAGCGGTGGGGCAAGCAGCAGCTCACGATGGGCGATCTCGTGGTCCGCGTCACTATCCACAACGGGATGCACTCGGGTCAGCTGGTTGACCTGCGGCGGGGGTTGGGGTTGGGGCGGGTGGTGGGGTGATCCTGACTTCGGCGCCAGTGGCGGCTTGTCCGCCAGTGCCGCAGCTCACGGCCGATCGCACTGGCGGGCGAAGCCGCCAGTGGCACGATGGAAGCGTCAGACCTTCACGCGCGGGCCGGTGGTCTTGATCTCGGGGACGCGGTCGCGGGCGACTTCGGCGTAGTCCTGCAGGGCGGCGACGTCCCAGTCGCCGGCGCGCATGGCCTCCATCGCGCGCAGCATCGCCCGTGCGGCCGTAAGCGTCGTGACCATGGGGATGCTCAGGCGGACGGCCGTCGAGCGGATCTTCCCCTCGTCGGTGCCCCAGCCGGTGCGCGTCGGCGTGTTGATCACCATCGCGATCTGGCCGTCGGCCATCAGGTCGAGCACGTTCGGGCGGGCGCCGATCGCAATCTTCTGCAGGATCGTCGGCTTCATGCCGTGGCGGCGGAGCTCCTCGCCGGTGCCCTCGGTGGCGAAGACCTGATAGCCCATCGCGAAGAGTGAGCGGGCGATGTCCACCAGCTCGCGACGGTCTTCGGCGCGCACGGAGACGAACACGCCGCCCTCGCGCGGCGGCTTCACCCCGGCCGCGAGCATGGCCTTGAGGTAGGCGACGGGCATGGAGATGTCCATGCCCATGACCTCGCCGGTGGAGCGCATCTCGGGGCCGAGGACGAAGTCCACGCCGGGGAACTTCATGAAGGGGAAGACGGGGGCTTTGACGGCGAAGGTGCCGGTGTCGGGCATCTCGCGCGAGGCCTGCTCGGCGAGAGAGACGCCCATCATCGCCTTCGCGGCGACGCTCGCCCACGGCACGTGCTTGGCCTTGCCGACGTAGGGCACGGTGCGGCTGGCGCGGGGGTTGACCTCGAGGATGTAGATCTCGTCGTCCTTCACGGCGAGCTGCACGTTCATCAGGCCGCAGACGTGGAGGGCTTCTGCGAGGCGGCGGGCGGTGGTCTTGATGCGGTCGATGAGCTTCTTGGGGAGGGTCCACGGCGGGACGGAGCATGAGGAGTCGCCGGAGTGGACACCGGCGTGCTCGATGTGCTCCATGACGCCGCAGATGAGGGCGGAAGGCATCGAGGCATCGAGGCACTGAGGCATCGAGGGGGAGGCGGATCGGGATTGATCCTCGATGCCTTGATGCCTCGATGCCTCGGTGCCTGTGGGCACAAAGTCTGCAACGACATCGACATCGACTTCCGTGGCGCCGTCGAGGAACTTGTCCACGAGGATGGGGGCATCGTCGAGGCCGGAGAGATCGAGGGCGTTGGTGACGTAGTGGCGGAGGGCCTTCTCGTCGGCGCAGATCTCCATGCCGCGCCCGCCGAGGACGTAGCTGGGGCGGACGAGGACGGGGTACCCGATGTTGCCCGCGATGGCGACGGCCTGCTCGAGCGAGCGGGCGATGCCGGAGGCGGGGCGCTGGAGCTTGAGATCTTCGAGGAGCTTGTCGAAGCGGTCGCGGTCCTCGGCGAGGTCGATGGAATCGACGGAGGTGCCGAGGATCGGTGCGCAGGCGAGGACGAGGCCCTTGGCGAGGTTGAGAGGTGTCTGGCCGCCGAACTGGACGATGAGGCCCTTCACGAGCGAGTCAGGGAGGCAGCGAGACAGCGAGACAGGGGGCTCGGTGGCGGGCGCCTTCTGTCCTGTTTCGCGGTCTCGCTGTCTCGCTGCTTCGCTGCTCAGCCCGCAGCCGTTCAACCGCTCAACCACGTTCAAGACATCTTCCAGCGTCAACGGCTCGAAGAAGAGCAGATCGCTGGTGTCGTAGTCGGTGGAGACGGTCTCCGGGTTGTTGTTGATCATCACGCTCTCGTAGCCCAGCTCCCGGGCCGCGAAGGCGGCGTGGACGCAGCAGTAGTCGAACTCGATCCCCTGGCCGATGCGGTTGGGCCCGCCGCCGAGGATGATGACTTTGGGGGTGGAGGTGTGCTTGATCTCGTCATCGGGGAGCGAGGCAGCGAGACAGCGAGACAGCGAGACAGGGGGCTCGGTGGCGGGCGTCTCCTGCCCTGTTTCGCTGTTTCGCTGTTTCGCTGCCTCGCTGACGAGTTCGACCGCCGGCTCATACGTGCTGTAGTAATACGGCGTCACCGCCGCGAACTCCGCCGCGCACGTGTCCACGAGCTTGTAGACCGGCTCGATGCCCAGGCTCTTGCGGTGCTCGCGGGCCTTGAGGATCGTCTCGGACGAGATCTTGCGGTAGTAGAGGTTGGCGAGCTGCGCGTCGGAGTAGCCGAGCTGCTTGGCCTGGAAGAGCAGCTCCCGGGGCAGCTCCTCGAGCGTGGCGTAGGAGCAGAGCGTGTCCTCGAACTCGACGAGCTGGGCCATCTGATCGATGAAGAATGGGTCGATGCGGGTCAGCTCGCTGACGCGCTCGACGGTCCAGCCCATCTTGAGCGCGTAGCGGATGAAGTAGATCCGGCCCTGGCTCGGCACGGTGAGCTTGCGCGTGAGCTTGTCGATCGGGATCGGCCACTCGATCGGCTGCCCGTCTGCCGTGCGGAGGCCCGTGTCGCTCACGGACCCCGTCCCGGGCTTGGCCCCCGGCGAGAAGTCGAGCACCAGCTGCTGCTCCTCGACCGCCCGCATCGCCGTCAGCCACTTGTCGTTGCGGTCCAGCCCGTAGCCGAACCGCTTCACGTCCAGCGAGCGGATCGCCTTCTGAAAGCTCTCCTTGAACGTCCGCCCGATCGCCATCACCTCGCCGACGGACTTCATCTGCGTGGTCAGCGTCTCGTCGGCCTCGGGGAACTTCTCGAACGTCCAGCGCGGGATCTTCGTGACGACATAGTCGATCGCTGGCTCGAAGCAGGCGCTCGTCGTGCCCGTGATGTCGTTGCGCAGCTCGTCGAGCGTGTAGCCCACGGCGAGCTTGGCCGCGATCTTCGCGATCGGGAAACCTGTCGCCTTCGAGGCCAGCGCGGACGAGCGGCTGACGCGCGGGTTCATCTCGACGACGACGAAGTGGAACTTCCCGTCGGCGGGGTTGGGGTCCACGGCGAACTGCACGTTGGACCCGCCCGTCTCGACGCCCACGCCGCGCATGATCGCCAGGGCCGCGTCGCGGAGCGCCTGGTACTCCTTGTCCGTCAGCGTCAGGCTCGGCGCCACCGTGATCGAGTCGCCGGTGTGGACGCCCATCGCGTCGATGTTCTCGATCGAGCAGACGACGATGCAGTTGTCGCGCTTGTCTCGGACGACCTCGAGCTCGTACTCCTTCCACCCGATCAGCGACTTATCGATCTGCACCTGCTTGATCATCGACGCCGAGAGGCCCCGGCGCACGAGCTCGGCGAACTCCTCGCGGTTGTAGGCGATGCCGCCGCCCCAGCCGCCGAGGGTGAAGGCGGGGCGGATGATCGAGGGCAGGCCGAGCTCCTCGAGGGCCGCGTAGGCCTCGTCCATCGTGTTGACCGTGCGCGCCTTCGGCGTCGCCAGCCCCGCCGCGTCGCACACCTGCTGGAAGGCGCGCCGGTCCTCTGCCTTGTGGATGACCTCGCGGTTGGCCCCGATCATCTCGACGCCGAACTCGCGGAGCGTCCCGTTGTCCCAGAGCTCGCAGGCGCAGTTCAGGGCGGTCTGGCCGCCCAGTGTGGGCAGCACCGCGTCCACCGGCGTGCCCAGGTCCTTCTCCTTCTGGAGGATCTTGCGGACCGCCTCGGGCGTGATCGGCTCCACGTAAGTCCGGTCGGCGAAGGCCGGGTCGGTCATGATCGTCGCCGGGTTGGAGTTCACCAGCACGATCCGGTACCCCTCCGCCCGCAGCGTCTTGCACGCCTGCGCCCCGGAGTAGTCGAACTCGCAGCCTTGACCGATGACGATGGGTCCGGACCCGATGATCAGGATGGTCCGGATGTCGGTGCGCTTGGGCATGGGGGCTCCGGGTGGAGGCTCTGGTGTGTCCACTGGCGGGACGCGGAAGCCGGCGGCTTCCCCGTGGCGCGAAGGGGCGCGGCTGGGCTGGGCGCAAACTCCGAGAGGTTAGCCGCGCCGTCCTATCGAGGCTATCCGCGCGAGTGCCGGCGGCGGAGATTCCCGGCCGTCAGTCGGCGGCCGGCGCGTTCCCCGAGGGGCGCTCTTCCGACGACGGCCGCGGCGTCTCCGGCGGGCTCGCGAGCTTCAGCCCCACGATGCCGCCCACGATCAGGCCGATGCACACGATCCTGGCGGGCGTCACCGGCTCGCGCAGCACCGTCATGCCGACGATGGCGACGCCGACGGTGCCGATGCCGGTCCACACGGCGTACGAGGTGCCCGCGGGCAGGTCGCGCATGGCGCGGGCGAGGAGCACGAAGCTCGCGATCATCAGGACGATGGTGGCGACGCTGGGGCCGGGGCGGGTCCAGCCGCGGGAGAGCTTCATGGAGATCGCCCAGGCGATCTCGAGCAGGCCGGCGATCGTGAGGAGAATCCAGGGCATGGGCGAGCGTATGCCGCGGGGCGGCACGCGCCGCCAGGCTCAGGACGCCGCGTCGTTCTGTGCGGCCTTCGCCCCGTTCGCGGGCTCGGGGCGCGGCTCGCGCTCGGATCCCGGGATCCACGCGAGCCCGTCTGGGGTGTCGCCGGTCTCGATCCGGCGCACGACCGTGAGCGCGGCAAGATCGACGAGCACCACCTCGTCATGCCCGGAGTTGGCAACGAAGGCGTGGCCGCCGCCGGGAGTGATCAGGATGCCGATGGGGCCCAGCTCGCTCGAATCGCCCTGGAGGATGCGGACGCGGGCCGTCTCGTCGCGAGCTTTGCGGTCGAAGACGGCCAGCTCGCCCGCCTGGGCGCAGCTCACGAGCACGCGGGCTCCGTCGGGCGTCACCTTGCAGCGGATGGGGAAGCCCGGGCACTCGATGGTCTCGAGCACGTCGAGCGAGGCGGCGTCGATGACGCTCACCGAGTGCGAGCGGTTGGCGACCCAGACTTCGCGGCCGTCGGGCGTGACGTCGATGCCCTCGGCGCCGGGGCCGGTGGGGACGACCTTCAGGAGCGTGCGGGCGGCGAGGTCGATGGCGCTGACCGTGCCGTCGGGGATGTTGGCGACGAAGGCGCGGGCGCCGTCGGGCGTGATCGCGACCATGTGGCTGCCGTTGGCGCCGGTGCCGATCCGCGCGGCGACCTCGCCGGATTCGATGTTGATGAGCACGAGGTGCTTCGAGCCCTCGCACGTGATCGCGAGCAGGCCGGCGTCGGGGCCGTCGCCCGGGACGAAGGCGAGCCCGTGCGGGGCCTTGGATTCGCCGAGGTCGATGGTGCGGACGACCTCCGACGCGTCCGCGTTGTAGACCGTGAGCGTCGGGGCGGCGGGGTTCTCGTAGTTCGCGGCGACGGCGAGGCGGCCGTCGGGCGAGACGGCGGCCTCGTGCGGGCCGCGCCCGGTGGGGAGCGTGACCGACTCGCCGCCGGGCTGGGCGATGAACTGCGCCGTGTCGTCGGCCTTGTTGAGGACGAGGAGCCGGCCCTGCGGCTGGGCGTGAGCCAGCCCGGCGGCCGAGAGGAGCGCGAGAGAGACGAGCCGTCGCATGCGTTGGCCCTCCTTCGCCCGGAGTCTACCTGCGGGCGGGAGCGCGGTTGCCGGGGCGCGCGGGAGGGGCTCAGCCGGGCGGGACCGGCTGACTCCCCGAACCGCCGGTCTCCTTCCAGCTCTCCGAATCCACCCGCTCCATCCAGCGGTTCTCCGGCACGAGGGCGAAGCCGTAGCGGGAGTAGAGCGTGTGGGCGTCGCCGGTCGCGAGCAGCCAGCGGCGGAGGCGGCCGAGGTCCGGGTGCGCGAGCATGCACTCGACCAGCCACTTCGAGAGGCCCCGCCCGCGGTGCGGCTCGAGCACGAACACGTCGCAGATGTAGGCGAGCACCGCGTAGTCGCTGATGACCCGCCCGAAGCCGACCTGAGTTGGCCGCTCCCCGCTCGTGTCGTACACGCCGTAGCACAGCGAGTTCCTGACGCCGGCCTCGACGATCTCCCGCCGGATGCCGGGCGACCAGTAGGAGCGGCGGAGATAGCCGTGGACGACGTCCAGGTCGATGAGCGCCGGATCGGTCGAGATGTGGTAGCCGTCGCGGTGGTATTCGAGAGGCATAGGAAACGCTAGGCGGGTGCGGCGAACTCGCCGCGCCGGAAGAGGCGAGGAGAGGTCGGAATGCATGGAGGTGCGGCATGCTTCGCGACGCGCGATTCTACGTCGTTGCCGACCAAATCAGCATCCCGATAACCAGCGTCGCGAGTGAGACTGCCGACGTGATGAGTGCAGCCCTGTCTACAGGGCGGTCCCCAAGCCCGAAGTCTGCTCCGAGTCGATTCCACATCGCCAGCCCACCAACCGCCGCCACAGCACCGGGCACCATGATTGTCCAGTGCGGTGCGCTCAGTCGGATCAGGTCTTCCGCATCGCCGACCGGCATGATTGCGGCTGACGCGAGATACACGCCGTTTGCGAGGAGGCAGAAACCCGCGAAGAACCGGAGCAGGAACGCCAGCCGCAATCGCAGGGCCCGGGCGGACAGCCAGAGAACAACCGGGAGCGCCGAGCCGAATGCGGGACCGCCCCACGCCACGAGCAGCGGGTGTGGGTTCTCGGCCAGGTCTGTCCGCGAGAACGCGAGCGGGTGCAGGACTACCCGAGAGACCAGCCCTCCGCTCAGCCACGCGGCGAGGACATGACCGAACTCGTGAACGATCATCATCCCACACCAGGCGGCTGCGACCGTCGTCAACGCAAATGCCAGCGTCGTCAATCGAGCGAGTGGCGCCTTCATCGATCAGATCATATTGAGGATCAGAACCAGCGTCCGCCCGGCGCATGGTCGGGGTGAACTCTTCGAGATGGTCCGCAAGTTGTGATCAGAGAGAGCTGTGCATGGGAAGCTATTCCAGGACACCCCGCAAGTACTGCCCGGTGTAGCTCTCCTTCACCTTCGCCACCTGCTCCGGCGTTCCCGTCGCGACGACCGACCCGCCGCGGTCGCCGCCCTCGGGGCCGAGGTCGACGATCCAGTCCGCGCACTTGATCACGTCGAGGTTGTGCTCGATCACGACGAGCGTGTTCCCCGCGTCGGCGAGCCGGTTCATCACGTCCACGAGCTTGCGGATGTCCTCGAAGTGCAGGCCCGTCGTCGGCTCGTCGAGGATATAGAGCGTGCGGGCCGCGGAGCCCATCGGCCTGCCCGCGGCGGGCGCGGCGGCCTTGGCCGCCTTGGCCTCTTCCGGGTCGAGATCGGGGTTGTTCTTCGTGCCCCCGCCCTTGCCGAGCTCGGTCGCGAGCTTGATGCGCTGGGCCTCGCCGCCGGAGAGCTGGGTGCTCGGCTGGCCTAGGGCGATGTAGTCGAGCCCCACGTCGTGCAGGCACCTGACGAAGCGGTGGATCTTCGGGTGGTTCTCGAAGAAGCCGACCGCCGCCTCGACGGTCATGTCCAGCACGTCGGCGATATTCTTGCCGCGGTAGGTCACCTCGAGCGTCTCGCGGTTGTACCGCCGCCCCTCGCACACCTCGCACTCGACGTACACATCCGGCAGGAAGTGCATCTCGATTTTCTTGAGCCCCTGCCCCTGGCACGCCTCGCACCGCCCGCCGCCGTTCTTCGCCGACACGTTGAAGCTGAACCGCCCCGGCTGGTAGCCGCGGATCTTGGCTTCCTTGGTCTGCGCGAAGATCTTCCGCACGTCGTCGAAGAAGCCGGTGTAGGTCGCGGGGTTGCTCCGCGGCGTGCGTCCGATCGGGCTCTGGTCCACCTCGATCACGCGGTCGATGTTCTTGAGCCCGGTGATCCGCGAGTGGGCCCCCGGGATCACCTTCGCCCCGAGCAGCGCCCTGCGCAGCGCCTGGAGCAGGATGTCGTTGACCAGCGTGCTCTTGCCCGATCCCGAAACGCCGGTCACGCACACAAGGCCGCCCAGCGGGATGCACACGTCCACGCACTTGAGATTGTTCGCCTTTGCGCCCTTGATGCCGATGGCGTGCTTCTCGTCCATGGGCCGGCGCCGCTTCGGCGTCTCGATCCGCCGCCGCCCCGAGAGATAATCGCCGGTGATCGACTCGGGCACGGCGCAGATCTCCTCCACCGTCCCCTGCGCCACCACCCTGCCCCCGTGCACGCCCGGCCCCGGGCCGATGTCCAGCACGTGGTCCGCGGCCCGGATCATGTCCTCGTCGTGCTCGACGACGAGCACCGAGTTGCCGATGTCCGCCAGGTGCCGCAGGGTGCGGATCAGCCGGTCGTTGTCCCGCTGGTGCAGCCCTATCGTTGGCTCGTCGAGCACGTAGCACGCCCCGACCAGCCCCGAGCCCACCTGCGTCGCCAGGCGGATGCGCTGCGCCTCGCCGCCCGAGAGCGTCGCCGTCCGCCGGTCGAGCGAGAGGTACTCGAGCCCCACGCTCGTGAGAAAGCGCAGCCGGTTCCCCACCTCGCGCATGATCGGCTCGGCGATCTTCTGCTGCTCCTTGCTGAGCTTCAGCCCCTCGACGAACGCGAGCGCATCCGTGATCGTCAGCCGGCTGAGCTCGGCGATGTTGAGCATCGTCCCGTCGCTCCTTGGCCGGCCGATCACCGTCTGCGAGTGGGCCTTGGCGATGTCCGCGCGGTGGGCGCTCTCGACCTGCACGTGCAGCGCCTCGATGCGCAGGCGGTCGCCGTTGCAGGCGGTGCAGGGCTTCTGCGACATGAAGGTGCTGAGCCACTCCTTCACCGGCTCGTTGTCGGTCGAGCCCCACCACTCGGTGATGTTGGGGATCACGCCCTCGAACCGCGCCCCGCTCTTGCGCGCCTCGGCCTCGGTCGGCCCGTAGAGCAGGATGCGGCGCTGGTCGGCGCTGAACTCCTTCACCGGCTGGGTGAACGACGCGCCGTAGGCCTTGCAGTAGCGGCGCAGCTTGCGGTTGAACCACGCCCGCACCGGGCCGTTCTTGGCCCACGCCGCGACCGCCCCCTCCTCCAGGCTCTTCGATTCGTCCGGGATCACCAGGCCCTCGTCGAACTCCAGCAGGTTGCCCAGCCCGTGGCAGAGCTGGCACGCTCCGAACGGCGAGTTGAAGCTGAAGAGGCGCGGCGAGAGCTCCTCGAGCGCGTACTCGGGGTGCTCGGGGTCCGCGAACTTCTCGCTGAAGGCGTGGTCGATCCACGGGTCTTGAGTCTTGAGTCTTGGGCCTTGAGACGATCCCCCCGGGCCAACCTCGATGGAGACCACGACCGAGCCATCGCCGAGCCGCAGGCCCTGCTCGATCGACTCCGCCAGCCGCTGCCGCCCCTCGGCCTCCAGCACCAGCCGGTCGATCACCGCCTCGATCGTGTGCTTCTCGTGTCGTCCGAGGCCGAGGGGGTTCTCGCCGCCCTTGGCGAGCGCCTCGCGCAGGTCCACGATCTCGCCGTTCACGCGCGCCCGCGCCCACCCGTCGCGGTGCAGCTTCTCCGCGATGTCCTTGTGGAAGCCCTTCATGCCGCGGACGATGGGCGCGAGGATCAGCATCTTCGTCCCCGGCGTGAACGCCATCACCCGGTCCACGATCTGGCTCGCGCCCGTCGCCGTGATCGGCAGGCCCGACCGCTCCAGCACGGTCCCGTCCTTCTTCACCCTCTTCGGGGCCCACGAGTAGGGCGTGCCGCAGCGCGCGTAGAGCAGGCGCAGGTAGTCGTAGATCTCCGTCGTCGTCGCGACCGTCGAGCGCGGGTTGCTGCTCGCGGAGCGCTGCTCGATCGCGATGGTGGGGGGGATGCCCTCGATCTCGTCGACGTCCGGCTTCTTGAGCTGGTCGAGGAACTGGCGCGCGTACGCCGAGAGGCTCTCCATGTACTTGCGCTGGCCCTCGGCGAAGATCGTGTCGAACGCCAGCGAGCTCTTGCCCGAGCCCGACAGCCCCGTGATCACGACGAGCTCGTCGCGCGGGATCTCCACGTCGATGTTCTTGAGGTTGTGCTCGCGCGCGCCCCGCACGCGGATCGACCGCTCGCTCGATCCGCGCTCGCCGCGGGGCTCCGCCTTCGCGCCGGGCTGGGGTTTGGGCTCGATCATCTGGATGGGCTTGGGGGCGATCTTCAGCGCGGGCGATCCCGCCCGATGCGTGACGCGGGTGCGTGGTGCCATTCGACCCTCCGTGGGGCCGGATGGTAGGAGCGGGCCTGCGGGTTTGGGATTCTGTCCGGTATCCGCTACTCGCCGGGTTCGCGGCTGGCCGCCTCCGGGCCCGGGGATTGCCTCGGCCCGATCAGTCCTCGCAGGGACAGGAGAAAGCCCACCAGCACGAGGCCGATCGAGACGCCCACGAAGTACAGCCCCAGCCTACGGGGCAATCCCCCGCCCGCGCGGCCTGGATGGTTCGATCTGGAGCCGGGCATCGAGCCGGACTCTACCCGGCGCCAGAACGCCCCGCCGGAACGACCACCCGAAAGAATCAGCCCACGCATCTCAAAGTTAGTGTATACTATATATGATGACTTCCGTACCCGCCACAGCACCCAACCGTTCGCCCGGGCTCGTCTCCCGCACGCTCGTCGCCGCGGCCTCGACCTGGGCCGCGGCGTGGTCGGCGTTTGCCTTGGCGAACACGACAGGCGGGGACTGGCGCGGCGTGCTCATCGGCGCGGCGTTCGTCGCTGGGGTGTGTGCGCCGGTCGCCGCGGCGTGGCGCTTTCCGCGCGTCGGCGGCGCACTGCTCCTCGCGCTCGGGTTATGGGGCTGGGGCTTCTTCCATTCCAGGGCCGCGATGCTCGGCCTGTCGATCCCGGCGATCCTGCTCGGGCTCTGCTTCATCGCGTCGGGCGCCGCCGGCGCTTGGCAGCGCTCGCGCGCTCGCCGCCGCGCCCGGGCGGGGCGAGCTCAGCCCCCGTGATTCGCGTCGTAAGTCGCTGCATCCACACAGCTTTGCAGCCCGCTCGCGTCCTGCACCCTGATCTTCACCAGCCAACCCGCGCCGTACGGATCGCTGTTGAGCAGGCTCGGGTCGGCCACCGCCGCCTGGTTGACCTCCACGATCTCGCCCGAGACCGCGGCGTACACGTCGCTCGTGGTCTTCACGCTCTCCACCTCGCCGATGGGATCCCCGGCCTTGAACTTGTGCCCGGGCTTCTTCATCTCGACGTAGGTGACGTCGGTGAGCTGGTCCACGGCGAACTGGCTGAGGCCGAGTGTCAGCGTGTCACCTTCCAGCTTGTGCCACTCGTGCGACTCGCTGTAGACGCGATCCTTGGGGCTGGCCATGCGGGCATCCTCTCTTGCCGGGGCTTGGCGCGCCCGGTGTCGCACATGCTAGGCGATCGCCGCTCGCACGCGGCGCGCCGGGCGCGTCGCTTGACGCGCCCCCGCGGGCCTTGGTAGTCTCCGCGGGCCGAGGCAACTCGGCTTTCTCCCCTCCGGACGGTCGGCGCTCCGCGCCGACCGTCTTTTTCTTGCCGCAGAACGCCGCTCTCCCGGGGGGCGCACGGGTGCCGAGCGGGGCGCGCGGGTACAGTGTGCGGCATCCCGAGGGACCAGCAGCGCATGCTCCTGACACTCACGCTCACGCCCAAGACGCCGATCAAGTCGCTCACCCGCGGCGGCCTGCTCGAGGCGCCGCGCATGGTGCGCGAGCAGTACGGGCTGAGCGGGCTGAACATCGCGACCTCGCTGCTCAAGGGCGCCGACCGGCCCGCGCTCATCGCGCTGCGCGACGCCGCCGACCGCGCCGGGTGCGCCTGCCTCGTGCTCGTCGAGCCCGCGCCGCTGGCGCTCGCCTCGGCGCGCGCGCAGCAGGTCGATCAGGCGCTCGCGCGGACGGCGCGCCTGGTGGAGGCCGCCTCGCTCCTCGGCTGCAACTCGCTGGCGCTGGGCGTGCAGGGCGACTCCGGCGACGAGGCGTTCGAACGCGCCGTCGACGCGCTGCGCGAGGTCGCGGCCGCCGCGGAGAAGCGCGAGCTCAACGTGCTGATCTCGCCGACCGACGGGCTCACCGCGGAGCCCGAGCGCGTCACCGAGCTCATCAAGCGCGTGGGCGGTTTCCGCATCGGGACATATCCCGACTTCGAGACCGCGTCCAAAGCGGAGGATCCCGTCGCGTACCTGCGCCGCCTCGCCCCGTACGCCTGGGCGGTCTCCGCCGCCACGCGCGAGTTCGTCGATCTCGGGGACGACACGCCCCCTCCGGCGCATCCGCCACGCCCGCAGGCGAGCGAGGACGACGGCGACGAGCCGATGGACGAGGTCGATGAGGAGCCGCTCATCGCGGCGCCCGAGCACGTGCCCTACGACCTCGACGCGATGGTCGGGGCCGTCGCCTCGGTGGGGTACGACGGCACTCTCGCCATCGACTACCGGGGCGACGCCGGTACACTGGGTCTGGAGCAGAGCTGCGCGGCCCTCGACGCCGCGCTCGCCCGGCTCGCAGGAGGCTGACCGATGGGGGCGCGAACGACGCTCAAAACCCCCACCCCGCGACCACGAGTCTGCATCGTGCCTCCCGACCGACCCACCATCATCACCATCGACGGGCCGGCCGGCACCGGCAAGTCCTCCGTGGCGCGCGAGCTCGCGGCCCGCATCGGGCTCGACTTCCTCGACACCGGCGCCATGTACCGCGCCGCCGCGGCGATCGTCATCGATCACGGGATCGACCGCGCCGATGCCGACGCGATCGTCGCCAGGGTCGCCGAGGCCGATCTCCACTTCGACTGGCGCGCGGACCCGCCGACCATCCTCGCCTGGAACAGCCCGATCGCGCGGCGCATCCGCGACGCGGACGTCACCGCCATCGTGTCGCCCATCGCGTCGATCGGCAAGCTCCGGGAGCACATGGTCCGCAAGCAGCGCATCATCGCCAACCAGCACCCGCGCCTCGTCAGCGAGGGGCGCGACCAGGGGTCCGTCGTCTTCCCCGACGCCGACGCCAAGTTCTACCTCGACGCGGACCCCAAGGTCCGCGCCCGCCGCCGCGCCGAGCAGCTTCGGGCCGAGGGCCGCCCCGCCGACGAGCCCGCGCTCCTGCGCGAGATCGTCGAGCGCGACCGCTCCGACTCCACGCGCGAGGACGGACCGCTCGTGTGCCCCGACGACGCCATCGTCATCGACACCTCGCACCTGTCGCGCGAAGAGGTCGTGCAGCGCCTCGAGGACGAGGTGCGCGTGCGCATCCGGCTGTGACGCGCAGCCCGCCGAGATCATGCGTCCGGGACGCCCGATCTCGACACCGAGCTCACGGGGGGACACGGAGCACGCACGGTCGAGAATCAGCTGTGCCGCGCCCCGGGCCTTTCCCTTCCTCCATGACAGCTGTCCTGATTCCTCTCCGTGCTCTCCTCCGTGCCTCCCGTGCTCCCCGTGATTGTCTTTCTCCGCGCTCCCTCGCGTGAACGGGTGCCCCGACCCCGCCCGCCGCCTCTACACTCCCCCCCATGTTCGAGAGGCTCCGCCGCAAGCACCCC
>DASRXL010000067.1:0-7235 GCA_035654175.1 Phycisphaerales bacterium | reverse complement strand
GTGAGCGCGACGACCGCCCCGATCAGGACCGCGTCGAGGATTCCGGCCGACAGCCGGCGCCCGGGCTCGGCGAGCGCGTACCCCTCGGGGAGCGCGACCGAGTCGGCGCTCGGGGCGGGGCGAAGGAGGTAATAGAGAACGCCGATCATCAGGGCCCCCATCGCCAAGCTCAACCAGCGCACGTCGCTGCCGGAGATCGGCGCAGCGGTGAGCGGGGGCCCGCGGTAGAGCTCTCGTCCGGTGGCGAGCGAGATCTCCGCGAGCTCGTACCGCTCCACGGGGTCGTTGACCCCGGACGCCGCATCGTTGCGGACGCGCGAGAGCACCGCCAGGCGGTCTCCCCGCTCGATGGGCGCGACCCCCGCGGAGGATCCGTGGAGATCGAGACCGCCCAAAAAGCCGGCGAGCCCGGGCCCGAGCCCCCAGACTTCGACGCGCGTCGGCGTCGGCCGCACCGCCGCGCAAACCTCCTCGCCCCTGGCAAAGACCGCGAGCACGTCCTGCTCAGTCCAGGATCGCGAGCTGTCGAGGGGGGTGCCGAGCCACGCCCCGGCCTCGTCCAGCTCCCAGCGGACTGTCCGCCCGGCATATCGGGCGAGCAGCGCCGGGCGGTCGGAGCCGCCGATGAGCCTGACCCACGCGCCCTCCACCGCGGCAAGACCCGGCGGGGTCTCCATGGCGGCCCAGCCGTCCTCCCGCAGCGCCCAGAGCTGCCAATGCTCCGCACGCAGCAGCGCCAGCAGCTCCCCCGGCGTGCAGGCCGCGTCGACCAGTGTCGCTCCCGGCGCCTGGAGTGTCGGCTCGGAGACGGCGCCCTGCAGGGGCTCGGTGAGCCAGTACGCGCCCGCGGCGGGGGCCACGCGGAGGGAGAACACGTCCACCCCGCGATCCGGCTCGGAGTAGAGCAGGTAGACCCTGCGCCCCCACCACGCGAGGCGCGTCGGCAGTTGCATGAGCACCCGCGCCCGGACGGCGACGCCGCGCTCCGCACCGCCCGTGGGCGCGGTGCGGGGCGGCAGGTGGAAGAGCGTTGCTTCCTCGCCCAAGGGGAGCATCGACGCGATCCACGCGTGCGACTCCTGCCCCGGACCGGCTGCGCCCCCGGAGTGCTGCGCCGCCGCCGGCCCTCCGCTCACGGCCTGCCCGAGGAGGAAGGCGAGCCGCACCAGCAGCGGCGCCCAGCGTGCGCTCACTCGCGGACTCCCGCGTCCGGCCCCAGGAGGATGACCTCGTCGATGCCGTACGACTCCACCAGCCCCTCGAAGTCGAAGGCTCGCGGGCTGATCTCCTTGTTGGTCGCGCCGTAGAGCTCCAGGGTCAGCAGCGCGCCGCTCGCCGGCAGGTTCACCCGGTATTGCGAGGCGATCTTCGGGGGCACCCTGGCATCACCCCGCACCGGCACCGAGATGGACCTCGCCATCTCGCACTCGGCCCGCACCTGTCCGCGTCGGCCCCTCAGCTCGACCCGCTCGGGGGCGAAGAGGACCGGATCGAGCCACATCACGCGCTGCCCCCACATCCCGGCCGTCTCGACGCGGAGCAGGCCCCGCTGCCCGTCCCAGTTCACCCGGCCGCCCGCGGGCTCTGCCGGCAGGGGCGTGATCCCGAAGAGGTCGAGCAGCTCGCGCGGATGCACCGGGAGCCCGAGCTCAGCCACCAGCTCCGGAGTGGCCTCCTCATGCCTCCCGTACAGGGCGACCTTCGCGTCGGGATCGCTCATGTCGAGCCACCAGTACCCCTCCTGGTCGGACCCGAAGTAAAAGTATGTTTCGCCGAGCTTGGTGACGCTCAGGGCCGTCCGATCCGGGAGCTCGACCTGCAGATGGCCCTCCGCCCGGTCCACGCCCGCGCCGCCCCGCTCCTTCGGCGCCCGCAGCGTCAGGTTCACCCGCGACCAGACCCGGTTCAGCCTTTCCACTCTCGCGTTGAACCGCTGCGCGACCTCCGGGTACGACGGCAGCCGCTGCGGCTCCTCGATGCGCTGCGGCCCAGCGCCGCACCCGCCGAGCGCCGACAGCGCGGCCAGCACGACGACCCAGCCGAGCGTGCGAGCGATCACTGGCCACCCCGTCCGCTCTCGACGGCGTCTCCCGCGATGAGCGCGCCGAGCTCCTCGATGCCCGCCGTGATGGCCGTCTCGTCCATGCCCGGGTCGACGACCTCGTGGATCTCGGGTTCCACATCCTTGGGGCCGCCCCGGCGCGCGAGCTGGAGCACAGGTCGGCCGTGGTCGGCGAGGCGCTGGTCCACGATCCGGAGCACCCGCTTTCTCATGAGAAGCAGGGCAAGGAGGTATCGGAACGCCGCCGCCCGCCCCTCCTGCGCGGGCTCCATGCCCTCGAAGAGCTGCAGCAGCTCGTCCTCGCCGAGCAGCCCAGATCGCCCGGTCTGCCCTTCGCTCGCGGTGGTGCGCCAGATCGCGATTAGCCGGTGAGGCGGTGGCGGACGCGCCCCCCCCTCCCAGGCGTCGGCCGCGTAGTCGAACCGGACGAGCTCCTCGCTCTGGGGGGTCTCGGCCAGGGTGGCGACGTATTTCTCGCCGGGCCCGAACGGCCTGCCTGTCGCGGCGCACACCCTCGTCGGCCTCGCCGACTCGTAGCCTGTCCGGTGCATGCCGCTCATTCGGGTCGAGTGTACCCCGGCTACCTGCACGACACCTCAAACTGTCGCGAGGCGGTGCCGCCCTCACCCACCCGGAACACCACGCACCGGCCGCAGGAGGGGCATCGGGCCGTGTACCTGGTTCCGTCGGCGTCCCGGTACACGCGCACGTACTTGTTCGCACACACAAACCGCACGCCCAGCCAAGGCCGCGGCACGCCCCCCGGACCGGCGCCCCCGCCCTCGACCCCCACATTCAATGGTTGAGCGGCCATTCGACCGATGCTTATCGGTTGGCGGCGGCCCGGGCGTTCAGCGCCGGAGGCGCCGGGATAAGGTCCGAGAAGCTCCGGGTCCGGGGTGCGGGGCTACCCTGCCCCCCACACGAACCGGCTCGGAGCACGCTAGAGTGTGCATTGACGTCTTGCAGACCATGGTGCCCTCGCTTTCCATCCTCCCCGACCCCCCACCGCCGCCGACGCCGATCGGCCTGATTGCCGGGGGTGGCCGCCTCCCGATCCTCGTGGCCGAGGGGCTCCGCGCCGGCGGACACCCCGTGCACGGGCTCGGCCTGATGGGCCAGTACGACGCCGAGCTGCCGGGGTTGTGCAACTCGTTCCGGGACGTGGGCCTGCTCCGGGTCGGGAGCTGGGGCCGGGCGCTCAACCGAATCGGGGTGCGCCACGCCGTCATGGTCGGGCGGGTGGACAAAGCCAAGATCATGCACGACCCGCTGCGCCTGATCCGCAACGTGCCCGACGTGCGGACGGTGGTGGCGTGGTTCAAGCACCTCCGCCACGACCGGCGCTCGAGCGCGGTCCTCGCCGCCGTCGCCGAAGAACTGGAGCGCCGAGGCGTGTCACTCATCGACTCGACCGCACCGATCCCCGATCACATCGCGACGGCGGGCGTGATGACGCGCACGCAGCCGACCGCCCAGCAACGATCGGACGTGGAGTTCGTCTGGCCGCTGCTCGCCGAGCTCCTGCGGCTGGACATCGGCCAGTCGATCGCCGTGCGCGAACGGGACGTCATCGCCGTCGAGGCCGTGGAGGGGACCGACCGCATGATCGAGCGCGTCAGCGTCGTGTGCCGCGCTAAGGGCTGGACGCTGTGCAAGGGCGCCCGCGCCGGCCACGACCGGCGCTCCGACGTGCCCACCGTCGGCATCCAGACGATCGAGCGCATGGCCGAGCACGGTGCGGGCTGCCTCGCGGTCGCGGCGGGCGACGTGATCATGCTCGACCGCGACAAGATGCTCGACCGGGCCGACGAGCTGGGGATCGCGATCATCGGCGTCCCTGTCGCCCAGCCGAGCGTGCGGCGCGCGAGCGACTCGGGGATCCACGTGATCCCCTCCGGCACGCTCATCGCCGCGCGCGGGTGACCATGGGCGCGGCTCCCGACCGCCCTTACGTCAGCCGCGGGGGCCTCAAGCTCCGCCACGCGCTCGACCAATTCGGGATCGACCCGGCCGGCTTGGTCTGCGCCGACCTCGGCTGCTCGACGGGCGGGTTCACCGATTGCCTGCTCCGGGCCGGCGCCGGGCGCGTGTTCGCGGTGGACACGGCCTACGGCCAGCTCGCGTGGACGCTGCGCTCCGATCCTCGCGTCACCGTGCTCGAGCGCTCGAACGCGCTCCACACCGAGCCGCCGTCCGGAGCCGCGCTGGGCGCTGATCTCGTCGTTATCGACCTCGGCTGGACGCGACAGGACAGGGCGATCCCCGCGGCGCTCCGCTGGCTCAAGCCCGGCGGGCGGATCATCTCCCTCGTCAAGCCGCACTACGAGGTCGAGCGGGCCGAGCTGGACCGGCTCGCCGTCCGCGGCGTGCTGCCCGAGGACAATGGCGCCCGCATCGCCGAATCCGTCGGCTCGAAGTTCCCCGCGCTCGGCGTGACGCTTCTCGGCCTGACGAAGAGCCCCGTGCGCGGCGGGAAGCCCTCGAAGCGCGCGGACGCCGAGGGCAACGCGGAGTGGCTTGCGCTCCTGGAGCGGGCCCGCCCGTGAGGGCGGCGGGCGTCAGCCCGTCACTTCCTCGCTCCAGCCCTCCGCCTTGACCCCTACCTGGCTCAGCATCGACCACAGCTTCTCGAGCAGCTCGCGCAGGCCCAGGTGCACGGCGCCGCTCAGCGCGACGACCTCCGTGGCCGCGCCCTGCGTGCGGAGCGCGCGCTTGAACTTCCGCACCGCCTCCTCGCGCTCCTCGTCGCTTCCGAAAAGGTCGAGCTTGTTGAGGGCGACGAGCTCGGACTTCTCGGCCAGTCGCGGCGAGTGCCGGAACAGCTCCTCGCGCACGCGCTTGTAGTTCTCGATCGGGTCCGAGCCGTCGGTGGGCATGGCGTCGACGACGTGCAGCAGCACCCGCGTCCGCTCCACGTGGCGGAGGAACTCGTGGCCCAGCCCCGCGCCCTCCGCCGCGCCCTCGATGAGCCCCGGGATGTCCGCGAGCACGATGCGGCGCGACGGGTCTACCTCGGCGATCCCCAGCTGCGGGGTGAGCGTCGTGAACGGGTAGGCCGCGATCTTGGGCGTGGCCCGCGTGAGCGCCGCGAGCAGCGTGCTCTTTCCCGCGTTGGGCATGCCGATCAGGCCGACGTCGGCGATGAGGCGGAGCTCCAGTCGGAGGGTGCGCCGCTCGCCGGGTTCCCCCGGTTCGGCCTGGCGCGGCGCCTGGTTGGTCGCGCTCTTGAAGTGCTCGTTGCCGTGCCCGCCGCGCCCGCCCCGCGCGATCACGACGCGATCGCCCTTGCGGAGATCGCAGAGGAGCTCGCCCGTCGCGTCATCGAACACCAGCGTGCCGGCCGGCATCCTGATCACCCGGTCGGGGCCGGCCCTGCCGAACTGGCTGCTCGCGCGCCCGGCCTCGCCGTCCTCCGCCCGCCAGTGGTGCGTGCCGCGGAAGTCGTAGAGCGTGTTGAGCCCCTCGTCGGCCTCGAGCACGATGGAGCCGCCGTCGCCCCCGTCGCCGCCGTCGGGCCCCCCCTTGGGGACGTACTTGGCGCGCCGGAACGAGACGGACCCGTTCCCCCCGTCGCCCGCCTTCACTTCGATCGTGGCTTCATCGACAAACACGAGGCAAGCGTAGACCGGGGAAGGCGTCCTACGCCGCGGCGGCGTGGCGCCGCACCGTCAGCGTCCGGTCGAGGAGGTCGTTGTCGCCCACGGTCTCGAAGGTTGTGAAGACCGCGGCCATCCGCACGGGGCCGGGCACGCCGTCGTCGTCGGTCCACACCACGGTGCCCTGCACGTGCACACTCGCGCGGTCGTCGCTGCCATCGGCGTAGCCCCGCAGCCACTCGGGCAGGGAGAGCCGCAGATAGACGGGCGTTCCCGGCTCGATCGCCCGGTCGAGCTCGAACGAGACGCCGCCCCTTGAGATGTCGTAGGCGTGCCCGAGGACGCCCTCGCCCCCGTCGGGAGCGAGCTTGACCTCGATCGCGGAGTACATCGGGCGCAACGCGAATCTCGCGTGGGCTCGGCGGTCGCTGGGCCTGTCTCGTCGCTCGTCCACGGCTCTGCTCCTGCTGGGCTCGGGGCCTGAAAGCCGGGTCCCGGAGAGAGCATCGGCCGCGCCGAGGTCCGAGTTGAGCGCGAACACCTACCGGAGGGCATCCGGCGCCCCTGGGCGCGAAAACGCGACCAGTTGGACGCCGAGGCCGCCGAGCGGCGCCCCGACCCGCGATTCCAGCTCCTGGACCAGCGCGTCGGGCACGCAGGCCAGCAGGCGGCGTCCCATGTCGCCGGGCACGTCCAGAACCCGACCATCCGGCAGCACCACGTGGACGTGCTCGCTGGTGTCGGCATCGAACCGGCACACTCCGGCGGCGCTTGGCAGGCGGCGGCAGAGGCCGGATTCGCAGAGCGCCTCGAGGGTGTTGTAGACGGTGGCGAGGCTGAGCCCCGGAGCCTCGTGGCGCACGATCTCGTGCAGCTCTTCCGCCGTGGGATGGCTCGTGGTCGCGCCCAGGGCGGCGTACACGGCTCCACGCTGGCGCGTGTAGCGCAACCCCGCCTGCCGAAATGCCTCCCGCGTGTCGCGCACCAGCGGACTCCTGCCGGAAGTATTGGCGGGACAGGGGCCTGGGACGAACGCTCACGCGTCGTCGGGCGCGGTCTGTCGCAGCCACATGCGATGGTGCGGAACGCCCGCCTCGGAGAATTCGTCAGGATCCGTCGCCCAGCCCAGGCGCTCGTAGAAACCGATCGCGCTGTTCTGCGCGTGGCAGAAGACCTCGGCCAGACCGAGCTCGCCGAACGCCCTCGTCTCGAGCTCGATCACCAGGCGGCGGCCGATCCCCTCGCCCTGGCGCTGAGGGTCCACGGCCATCTGCATCAGCTTGCCGGCGCCGCGCTCGGGGTAGTCCGGGATCAGGAGAACGCATCCGACAACCCGCTCGCCCGCCGGGTGCGCGAGCACCGCGACGAAGTGCTCGGCCCGGCGGTCGATCTCCGGATACGCCGCCGCGAACCACGCGATGTCCTTGCCCAAGGGGCGCAGCAGCACCTGCTCGCGCAGGGCGCACGCCTGCGGGTAGAGCGGGTCGGAGGTGGATATGCGGCGGTATTCGATCACCCTGGCTCCGGGCAAAACGGCCCGCGCCGGCGCGGGCAGGGCCACAGATTAGCCAATC
>DASRXL010000066.1:0-5378 GCA_035654175.1 Phycisphaerales bacterium | reverse complement strand
GCCGCCTGGTCGGGGCCGGTGGCGATCTTCGTCGCCGGCCCGGAGGGCGACGCCCCGGGGCGCACGCCCCGCGTGTCGCTCGACCTGGAGGCCGCGCCGGGCGAGGTGAGCTTCGCGCGGTTCGATCTGCCGGCCTTGGGGGGCGACGTCCCTGCGCGGATCGACGTGCGCGCCGAGGCCGGTGGCGTGGAGCACAACCAGTGGCGCCTGTGGGGCTTCCCGCCGGCGCCAGCCACCCCGAGCGGCGTCTTCCGCGATGCCGTCTCGCCGTTCACGGCCTCCGAGCTCGCGCCCGATTTCGAGGAACGGCGGTACAGCAGCGGCTGGGCGCTGGAGTGCACGTCGTGGGGGCCGCGGCTGCCGGACGTCGCCGCCCTCCTGCCGGAGACCCCGGCGTGGCGCAACGGGGAGCTGCCCCCGCGGGTCGATCACCTCACGATCGTGACGCCGCGGCTCACCGAGCACATGCTCCTGCACCTGGAGCATGGCGGGCGCGTCGTGCTGCTGGCGTCGAAGGCCGCGGGGAGTCCGCCGACGAAGTGGATCAATCTGTACGGGCAGATCCCGCTGATCGTCGAGTCCGGCGACGGCGGGCGCGAGAGCGTGCTGCGCGCGGGCGAGAGCGCGTGGGTGCTCGACACGCTCGGGCTTGACCTCAATCGCTGGAGCTGCCGTGCCGTGCCGGTGCACGAGCTGGGGCTCGTCGACTCGGTTGATCCGGTCATCCGCCTGGTCGTGACGCACGACAAGGGTGCGCCCGAACCCTGGGACCAGCTTTTCCTGGCCCGAGTCGGCGCGGGCGTCCTGGCCGTCTCCACGCTCGACCACGGAAATCCGGCGGGGCGGCACCTCCTGCGCCGGACCATCGACTTCGTGCATCGGCCGGATTCGCCCGGGCTGGTCAGGGCGGAGCTGCCGGTCGACACCGTGCGGGTGTGGTGCTGCCGAGGCTGATCGTGTCAGCCTTGCGAGTTGCCGCGGTCGACACGCGGCAACCCCTTCGCCGCTCGATCCCTGTCCATCACGCCGTGGATCTCCCGCACCGCCCGCCCGAGAACGTCCTGCGCCGTCTCCGTGTTCGACGGGTTGAGATACGCCTCGAGCATTCGCTGGATGATCATCTCCAGGTCCGTCTGGAACTCGTGCACGGGCACGAAGCCCGGCGGCTCGCCCGTCTCCGGATGCGGCGTGTTGGCGTAGAGGAGCCACGCCGCGCGGTCCTCGAAGCGCTCCGGCGTCAGCGGCGGCACCTCGTACTCGCCCGGCCGCCCCGCCTTGGGCACTCCCGAGGTCGTGCGGAAGCGCTCCGACCGCAGCACCGAGTCCCGCGCCGGCGGGGCGACGCGCAGCGTGTCCCAGTATTCGATGGCCTGCTCCGGCGCGGTCAGCCACCGGATCATCCGCCACGCTTCCTCCTTGTGCCGGCTGTTGGCGGAGATCGCCCAGAGCACGCACCCGGAGACCACCGCGGGCCTGCGCCCGCGCGGCAGCGGGCTCACGGCGAAGTCCAGCCCCGGCGCGACGATCTCGAAGTTCGGCACGCGCCACGAGCCGTCGAAGTACATGGCGGTCTGGCCGTTGGCGAAGCGGGCCTCCGCGCCCACGCCGGTGTCCCATCCGAAGCTCGGGCTGAATGATCCGTCCTCGCGCTGCATGGCCCTGAAGAACTCCAGCGTCTCCACGCCCGCGGGCGAATCGATCAGGCACGTCAGCCCGTCCTCGGACCAGAGCTCTCCGCCGGCCTGGGCGAAGAATGTCATGAAGGGCCATGCCCAGATGTGGAAGTCGATGCCGAACTGGACGGTGCGTCCGGACTCGTCGGCCCGGGTCAGCAGGCGCGCGGCGCGGCGGAGGTCCCCCCAGCGCCAGTCGGGGTTCGGGTACTCGACCCGCTGGTCCGGGTGCTCGGCGTTGTGCCGATCGAAGATCGCACGGTTGTAGAAGAGCCCGTATTGCGCGTTGTCCTCGGGGATCGCGTACACCTCGCCGCCGATCTCGATGATCGTGCGCAGGTGGGCGGGGATGTCGCGGTAGTCGGCGACGCCCATCGCGAGCGACGGATTGTCGCTCTCGATGAACTGGGTCAGGGGCTCGAGCATGCCGCGCGCGGCCATGCCGGCGTACTCCGTGATGCGTATCCGCATCACGTCGGCGCCCTTCCCGAGGGTGTGCCACGCGTTGTACTTGGCGATGAGGTCCGGCCCGTGGCGCTGGTACTCCACCCGGGTTCGCGGGTTGAGCTCGTCGTACACCCGCGCGTATCTGTCGCGGAAGAGCGCGTCCTCGAAGGGCATGCCCCACACGGTGAAGAGCAGCGAGGGCCCGGGATCGACGACCCGCGACACGGGGACGACCGCCGCGATGGTCGCCAGGGCGAGGAGGAGCGCGAGGATGGGGGCGATCCGCACCGTCTACTCCTTGAGGCCCGTGAGGGCGACGCCGCGCACGAACGCCCGCTGGAATGCGAGGAAGACGAGGACGAGGGGAGCCGTGAGGATCGTCGCCGCGGCCATGCGCACCGGCCAGGAGTGGACGTAGATGCCCGCCGAGAGCTCCGCGATCGCGAGGGGCATCGTCTTGTGGTCGCGCGAGTCGATGAGGATCAGCGGCCAAAAGAAAGAGTTCCACGACGCGACGAAGGTGAAGATGCCGAGGGCGGCGATCGCGGGCCAGACGGTCGGACGCACGATGCGCCACAGCATCTCCAGCTCGCTCATGCCGTCAAGCCGGCCGGCCTCGAGCAGGGAGTCGGGCACCCCGGCGACCGCCTGGCGCATGTAGTAGATGCCGAACGCGCTCGCGAGGAACGGGACGATCAGCCCCTGGAGGCTGTCCACGTACCCCGCCCAGTCGGCGATGAGGTAGGCGAACACGAAGAACACCTGGATGGGCAGCATCATGGTGGCGAGCGTCAGGAGGAAGAGCATCCGCCGCCCACCGAAGCGGAGCTTGGCGAAGGCGTAACCGGCGAGCGTGTTGTGCGCCCCGGCCAGGAGCGTCGTGACCGAAGCGACCAGGAAGCTGTTGACGCAGAACCGGCCCAGCTCGACGCTGGTCCACGCCTCGGCGTAGTTGGACCAGCGCGGCGATTCGGGAAGGAGGGAGAACTCGGGGCTGAGGGCCTCCGCGTCGGTCTTGAGCGAGGTCAGCACCATCCACAAGAAGGGAAAGACCATGGTGGCGGCGGCGAGATAGACCGCCGCGTGCACGCCCAGCCGGAGCGGGAGGGACGGCCGGCGCGCGCTCACGCGTGGCTCCTCCGCATCAGGCGCAGCTGCGCCAGCGTCGCCGCGAGCGTGAGCGCGAAGACGACGGCGCCGAGCGTCGCCGCGTAGCCGTACCGTCCGGCCTTGAACTCGCGGTAGACGTACCAGTTGAGCACGTTCGTGGAGCCGCTCTCGACCTCGGCGGTGGTCATCACCAGCACGATGTCGAACACCTGCAGCGCGCCGATCACCCCCGTCACGGCCAGGAACGCGGTCATCGGCGCGACCTGGGGCCACGTGATGTACCGCAGCGACTCGGCGCGGGAGGCGCCGTCCACCTCGGCGGCCTCGTACAGGCTCTCGCTGACGTTCGACATCGCCGCGAGGTAGAGCACCATGCAGAAGCCCACGCCCCTCCATATGGACACCACGACGATCGAGATCATCGGCCAGGGGCCTTCCTGCAGGAGGTTGGGGGGCGTGACGCCGATCGCCCGCAGCATGGAGGGCGCCAGCCCCGCCTGGTCGTTGAGCACCCACCGCCAGACGAACCCGATCGCCACGATCGCGACGATGGTGGGGAGAAAGAACACGGTGCGGCAGAGCGTCTTGCCCACAAACCACCGCGCGTGCACCGCCGCGGCGAGGAGAAACCCGAGCACCACCGTCGCGGGCACGGTGCCCGCGACGTAGGCGAGCGTGTTCCGGAGCGCGGGCCAGAACCGGGCGTCGGCCGCGAGGGCCTGGAAATTCCGCGTGCCCACGAACACGGGCCAGCCGGAGCCGTCCCAGACAAACAGGCTCAGCAGCAGCCCCGCGACGCTCGGCACGAGCGTGAACACGAAGATCACCGCCAGGGGGAAGGCCAGGAAGCCGTAGGCGCTCGCGGACTCTCGACGCATCATGCTCGATGCAGCATACGGCGGGGGCCCCGGCGAGGCTCAGCGCGCGAACCGCTGCTCGACCCGCGGCAGCACGGCGGCCGCAACGGGTGCATCGACGTAGTAGAACGCGGTCGAGGCCAGATCGTCGGTGAGCGGCTGGAACTTCCCGTTCGGCCACCAGCCCAGCGTCTGGATCGAGACGCGCAGGTCCCGCTCGAAGCGCACGGGGTCCGGGATGTGCCAGCGGTAGAGACCGTGGCTCGGGATCCGGGGGCCGAGCTTCGCCGTCGAGTCGTACACGGCCTGGGGGTAGCCGAGGTAGGGCGTGGTGTACGTCGTCGGGCGCATGTCCCGCTCGTGGTCCATGACGAAGCCCCACGCGCCGCCGAAATAGTCCTCCGTGCCGGTGCCGCAGATCGTCGGCGCGTCGTCGGCGTCGCCGTCGATGAAGAACTTGACCTCGCCCTCCCCCCACCAGCCGTTGGAGAGTTGGTTCCAGACCAGATAGGTGCCGGCGAAGTGGCCCCGCCCCCGGACCCGATCCAGGATCAGGTGCTCGGGTCGGTCCCGCGACGTGAGCGTCCGCGACCACGAGGCGTGCAGATAGCCCGCGTCCTCGGGCAGGTCTTCGAGGCTGTAGGTCACCTGGTAGAAGAACTCCGGGATGGTCTTGGGCCCGTCGTTACGGATCGTGAGGGTAAACCGCCTCCGGAAGGGCATAGGCCAGTAGCTGTTCATGCCGCCCTTCGGGTTGACGGCGATCGGCTGGCTCGCGACCAAGGCCCGGCCGTCGATCCCGTTGGCGAAGAAATCGCCCAGCGGCGTCCGGATGGAGGGCTCGGGCGCGCCGTCATACCGGACCTCCCAAGACAGAAAGCGGTGAACGTCGGCAAGCACGGTGCACCAGATGTGCTGCACGACCCCGGGGCCTTCGATGTCCGCGAGGACCGCGGTCTGGCCCGGCTCGAGGTGGCGCAGGCACGGTCGGACTTTCCACCCGCGCCCCAAGTCGCTCGCGGCGTCGGTGCAGCAGGGGTCGTCGCCCGGCGCGGCCTGTGCGCCCATGCCCTTGCCGCCGGTGGGGTTCTCGGCGGAGATGGAACGGGTCCGGGCCTGTCGCACGCGAGCGATGTGAAGCTGGGCTGAGTAGTCCATAGGGCGCTCCGAAATCGAGCACCACCATATGCGGAAATTCTCGCCAGGCGCTGTCGGTGACGCGGCAAATCGTGTATGATCTTGCTTGACCGCGCGGTCGGGGGGCCGCCGTGGGGAGTGGTCCATTGGCAGG
>DASRXL010000065.1:0-3023 GCA_035654175.1 Phycisphaerales bacterium | reverse complement strand
GACGCTCCTCCTGAGCATCGCCGTCATGCCGTTCGTGAACGAGAGGTTCTGGCACCGCCACTATCCCGACTTCGCGTTCTTCCTCGGCGGGCTCGTCGTCGCGTACTACCTGCTCGCGTTCGGCCGGGCGGGGTACCTGCCCGGCGAGTCGTACGGCCGGCACAAGATGGTCCACACGGGCCTGGAGTACTACTCCTTCATCGCGCTCATCGGCGGGCTATTCGTGGCCTCGGGCGGCGTGCTCGTCGATGTGCGCGGCCGCGGCGGCCCGCTCGTGAACACCGCGATGCTCGCCGTCGGCGCGGTCCTGGCCAACATCATGGGCACCACCGGCGCTTCCGTCCTCCTCATCAGGCCCTTCCTCCGCCTCAACAAGGGCCGGCTCAGGCCCATCCACGTCGTCATGTTCATCTTCATCATCTCCAATTGCGGCGGTGCGCTCACGCCGATCGGAGATCCCCCGCTCTACCTGGGGTACCTCAAGGGCGTCCCCTTCTTCTGGACGCTCGCCCACCTCTGGCCCGCGTGGGCCGCGTGCATCGGGATGCTGCTCGTCGTCTTCTTCGCCATCGATGCGGCGATCGCGCGCAAGCACCCCTTCCACCCGGAGGATGGGCCGCCGGCCGAAGCGACCCGCGTTCGGCTCGGCGGCGCGTCCGGCATGGTGTGCCTGGCCCTCATCATCGGCGGCGTGTTCATCGATCCGCTCCTCAAGGAGCGCTTCGGGGTCGAGGGGTTGCCGATCGGGCCCACGTTCCAGATCCTCATCGCGGCCGCCGCGTTTGCCGTCGCCGACCGCCAGATCCACGAGGCCAACGCGTTCACCTTCGCCCCCGTGAAGGAGGTCGGCCTGCTGTTCGTGGGCATCTTCGCCACGATGGCGCCCGCGCTCGGGTATCTGTCGGCGCGCGGCGGCTCACTCGGCCTCGACTCTCCCACCGCGTTCTACTTCGGCGCCGGCTCGCTCTCGGCCGTGCTGGACAACGCGCCCACCTATCTCAACTTCCTCCAGGTCTCCTTCGGAGAGCGCGAGATAAACGCCGAAACGGTGCGCGCCTACCTCGCCGCGCAGGCCGGCGAGGACGCGCTCGTGGCGATCTCCCTCGGTGCGGTGTTCTTCGGCGCCATGACCTACATCGGCAACGGCCCGAACTTCATGGTCCGGGCCATCGCCGAGGCCTCGGGCCTGCGCATGCCGTCGTTCTTCGGGTACGTCCTGCGTTCGGTGGCTATCCTGCTCCCCGTGCTCGTGGTGATCTGGGCAATCTTCATCCGCTGAGCCCGCGGCCGCGCCGCGGCGAACTATGGATTCCCGCGGCCGCGCCGGCGCTCTTGGCGCGGTCTTCGCGCCGCCGAGCCCTTCACGCACTGGACGACCGACCCCCGCTCTGCCACAATGCGCCCGGCGGTACGGCCGCCCGGAGTGACCGAGAGACCTTCTGGCAGAGACAGGAGACCCATCATGCGGAAGCTGGCTGCACTCGCAGTCGTCGCGGGCCTCGCAGGCGCGGCGAGCGCGGACGTCGTCATCAGCGAGATCCTGGGGAGCACCTCCGGAACAGACTGGGAGTACATCGAGATCGTCAATCTCGGCGCGGCCCCGGTCGACATCACCGGCTGGACCCTCGAGTTGTGGGACAGCGACGCCGGCGCCAGCTTCGGCGCCGCCGACGGCTCGTCGCCCTACGCCTTCAACGGAACGCTGCTGAACCCCGGCGACACTTTCGTGATCGGCAACGGGCTTGCGATGAGCGGCTATCCGCAGCCCCCCTACCGCTTCGACCAGGCCTGGGCCGACAACTCCGTCGAGAACAGCTCGTACACCGCCGTCCTCGCCGACGCGGCCAGCGCCGTCGCCGACGCGGTCTTCGTCACCGACGGCGGCGCGGGCGACGCACCCAACCGCGCGGGCGCCGGCATCGCCCCGAGCATGACCGTCGGGCCCGACGACACCTTCCTCCCCGCCGGCTTCGCTCGCACCGACGCCGTCGGCGGCCATGCCATCCTCTACTTCGACACGGCGCTCCTCGCCGACGGCACCATTGAGGGCGGAACGCCCGGCATCAACCAGATCCCGGCTCCGGGCGCGCTCGCGCTCCTGAGTCTCGGCGGCCTCGGCGCGATCCGCCGCCGCCGCTGATCTCCCGGTCCATGCTGCACGAGCGGCCCGCTCCCGGAGCGGGCCGCTTTCACTGCCCCATCCGACCCCAGCCGCGCAGAGGGGTCCACGCTCACGCGGGCTCACCGCCCGCCGCGAGCAGCGCCGGGATCTCGCGCAGGTCCATGTTCCCCCCGCTGATCACGATCCCTACGCGCGATCCCGCCATGCCGGGTTCCGACGCGCTGCGTATCGCGCCCGCCAGCGCGAGCGCGCCGGTCGGCTCGACGACCACCCGCAGGCGTTCCATCAGCAGGCCCATCGCGCTCGCGATCTCCCGCTCGCTCACCGTGACCATCCGATCGACGTGCGCCCGCACGAGCGCGAACGTGTACCGTCCCAGATACGGCGTCCGCGCGCCGTCGGCGATCGTCGGAGGATTCCGCACCGTGTGCAGCACGCCGGACTCGAAGCTGCGGGTCGCGTCGTCGGCCAGCTCCGGCTCCACGCCCACCACGCGGCAGGAGGGCGCCACGGCCTTCGCGGCGACCGCGCACCCCGAGAGCAAGCCCCCGCCCCCGCAGGGCACGAAGAGAAAGTCGAGCGGCCCGCCCGCGTCCGCCATGAGCTCGAGCGCCGCCGTGCCCTGGCCCGCGATCACGTGCGGGTGGTCGTACGGCGGAATCACCGTCAGGCCGCGCTCCTCAGCGATCTCGCGCCCGAGCTCCTCGCGCGCGACGGCCGCCGGGTCGTACACGACCACCTCGCTTCCGCTGGGCGCACCGGCGAGATACGACCGCGTGGCCCCGAGCTTGACTCGCGGCGCGTTGCCGGGCATGACGATTACCGCCGGAACGCCGAGCAGGGACGCCGCGAGCGCCACCGCCTGCGCGTGGTTGCCGGAGGAGTAGGCCAGCACGCCCCT
>DASRXL010000064.1:0-4190 GCA_035654175.1 Phycisphaerales bacterium | reverse complement strand
GCTTCCGAGCACCCCGCCGAGACGCGCATGCAGCTCGCGCATCCCGTCCCCGTCGGCGTGCAGCAGCTCGGTGAGCCGCTCCGCCTCGCCGTTCTCGACCATCTCGCGGGCCGCGCCGAGCAGCGCGTCGGGCGAGGAGCGGTCGTACACCCGCTCCCGGGGAGGGCCGAAGAAGATCGCTCCCAAGCCCACCCCGGCGGCGACCAGGAGCACCAGCACACCCGCGAACGCCGCGAAGTTCCGCGCTTCGCTCCCGCCTCGCACATGAGCCATGGGGCATCCCTCCGCTGGTCAACTGTACCAACGAAGGGGCGGCGGGGGCCGTTCCGTCCGAGATTGACCGTCAGTCCATGGCCCGGGCCCGGAGCTCGCGCTCGGCCTGCATCCAGTCTTCCATCGCATGCCCGTCGACGCGGCCTCGGGCCACGTAGAGCTCGTATGCCCGAAGCCGGACCTGCTCTTCGGTGGGTTCGCGCGGCGCCGCGACCGTGTGCGGCTCGGGGGCTGCCGCGGGCATCAGCGCGGACGGGAGGGCCTCCAGGATCACGCCGCCGGCGCGGGCCCGGCGCGCGGGCTCCTGGGTGCGCCGGGTCCGGCGTGCTCTGGTCGGAAGATCCAATGTGGCAGTGCCTGCATGCGGAGCCATGCGTCCACCTCCCCGGGGGCGATCGGATAAACTTATCTTCAATATCGCCACTTTCCGGTGCGACTGGAGCCGGAGTCGGCGAAACGAGGCAAAGCCTGTGGTCTAAAGATCGCACCCGGCGGAGAAGAGTCAATCTCGGACCTTTACGCAGCCCGTGCGGCCGCGCGGGGCGCTCGCCACGTCAGCGGGGCGACGGGACGGCGCCGGCGGGCCGCCCGGGCGCCCGTCTCAGCGCAGCGCGTCCGCGACCGCCTTGGTCTCGCCGAAGAACTGGTCGAGGTCATGCTCGGAGAGCTGCGGGTTGGCGCACACCAGGCGCACCGTCGGCCGCCCGTCCACCGTGCCGTGACTCACCTTGATTCGGCCCTCGCGGTCGAGGCGATCGCACACCTCGGCCGCGTCCACGCCGCGCACGGTGAAGCAGATGTTCACGAAGGGCGGGCGCTTGACGAGCGTGAGGTCCGGGTCGGCTTCGATGCGGGCGGTGGCGTACTGCGCCAGCGCGAAGAGTCGCTCGATGCGGCGCTCGTACCCCTCATCGCCGTGGTGCATCCACGCGGTCCACAGCTTGAGCGCGTCGTTGCGCCGGCCGCACTGGAGCGATCGCACGCCGGGGTTGTACTCGTCATCGTCGCGCTGGAAGAGGTACGACGCCGACTCGTCGAGGCTGCGCTGGAGCTGCCCTCGCTTGGGGAAGAGCACGACGGAGCACGTCAGCGGCACGCCCATCACCTTGTGCGCGTCCCACGTGAAGGAATCGGCCAGCTCGCAGCCGTCCAGCATGTGCCGGCGCCCGCGCGAGAGCAGCACCGAGCCCCCGAACGCCCCGTCCACGTGCAGCCACACGCCCTGCCGCCGGGCCACAGCCGCGATCTCCCGGACGGGGTCGAACGCCCCCAGGACGGTGGTGCCGGCGGTCGCGTTGATCATGAGGGGGGTGACGCCGGCGCGCTTGTCCTGCGCGATCGCGTCGTCGAGCGCCCCGGGCATCATGCGCCCGTCGGCGTCGGCGGCGACCGCCCGCACGTTGTCCCGCCCGATGCCGAGCATCCCGGCGTCCTTGCGGATCGAGTAGTGCGACTCGGCCGACGTGTAGATCGCCACGGGCCGGCCGTCGAGGCCCCGGTTGCGCGCGCCTTCGATCGTCTCGTTCCGCGCGACCAGCATCGCCGCGAGGTTCGAGAGCGAACCGCCGGGTGTGAAGGCCCCCTCCGCGTCGCTCCACCCGACCTTCGAGGCCATGTGCGCGATCAGGGCCCGCTCCATCAGGATCTGCGCCCCGGCCGCCTTGTACGTGTACATCGAGTTGTTCGCCGTCGCGGCGACGATCTCCCCGAGGAGCGCCGCATCGTCGCGCCCGGCGAAGAGCTGGTTGAAGAAGCGCGGCCCCGCCGTGCTCGGCGTCAGCTCCACGAGCCGCCCCAGCCGCGCCGCCACGTCCTCCAGCGCCAGCCCCTGATCTCCGGGGCGCAGCGCGAGCATGCCCTCGACCCGCTGGGGATCGGGCAGGGGGGCCCTCAGACCATCGCGGGCGATCAGGCCTCGCGCGAGCTCCGCCGCGAGCTCGAACACGTCTCCAACCCCGGCGGAGCCGCCGCCGACGCCGCCGTGCCGATTGCCTGCGCCTGTCTGCTTCAAGCCCGCCTCCGTCGCCAAGGCCCCCACCGCTCCGCCCGGCGGTCAGGAGGATAGTCCGCCGTCTGGTGGTTTGTCCCACATGCACCTCGCCGTGGCGCCGGCTCCTCGGCGAGCTCGCCGGAGCGTCTTGCTCTGGGCTGATTCACGCCGGCTTCACCGCGGCTCGCGGGTGCGACCGCATGATGCATGTGAAGCACGCCCGGCGTGGGCGTCGATCGCCTAGCGGATCAGGAGCAACGTCATGGCGGAGCGTCGTGAAGAGAATCGCCAGCAGCGCGAAGAGCCCCGCGGCGCCAAGAGCGGCGAGGAGCGGGCCGGCCTCGACGAGAATCGCCGCCGCGATCGCGACGAGAACGAAGGCCGTCCTCAGCGGGGCCAGCAGGCCGAGGCCGGCGGCGATCGCAGGCAGCAGGCACAGGGCCAGCGCCGCGAGGGCGAGGGCCAGGAACGCGCCGGGGTCGATCAGAATCGGCGCCGCGAGCGCGACGAGGGCGAAGGCCGCCCCGACCGCGGCCAGCAGGCCGAGGCCGGCGGCGACATGCGGCAGCAGGCGCAGGGCCAGAACGGTGAAGAGGAAGGCGAGGAGCGCACCGAACGTTCGCAGCGTGACCAGCAGCGCCAGGAGCAGGATTGACCTGAGCCCCGCGCCGTCGAGCAGGGGGCGCGGGGTGTTCAACGGGCGGCGTGCAGGGGCTTGGCGGGGCGCCGAGCGCGCCCCGATACGATGCCGCGATGGCGCGAAACGGAGCGAGCGTCCGCCAGCAGCCGGAGCGAGTCGCGCTCCTCGGCGTCGTCGTGAACGCGGCGCTCGCCCTCGTGAAGCTGCTCGCGGGCATCTTCGGCCATTCGTTCGCCCTTGTTGCCGACGCGGTCGAGTCGCTCGTGGACGTCGCCGGCTCGGCGGTGATCTGGGGCGCGCTCGTCTACGGCGGGAGGCCCGCCGACGAGGAGCACCCTTTCGGGCACGGCAAGATCGAGGCCATGGCGGCGATGGCGGTCGCCCTGCTGGTGGTCGCGGCGGGCATCGGGATCGGCGCGGAGGCCGTCCGCCACATCCTGACGCCGCAGGAGCGGCCAGCGGCGTTCACGCTGGTCGTGCTCCTGACTGTCGTTCTCGTCAAAGAGGCGATGTACCGCGCCGCCCGGCGAGCCGCCGACCGCACCGGCAGCCACGCCGGCCACGCGGACGCCGGGCACCACCGCTCCGACGCGATCACCTCCCTTTTCGCCTTCGGCGGGATCAGCGTGGCGCTCGTCGGCGGCGAGGCGTGGGCGCCGGCCGATGACTGGGCGGCGCTGCTCGCGTCCGGAGTCATCATGCTGAACGGGGCGCGCATGGTCCGGGGCCCGTTCTCCGAGCTCCTCGACGCCCACGCCCCGGACGTCGGGGACGGGGCGACTCGCATCGCGCTCGGGACTCCGGACGTCCGCGGCGTGGAACGCTGCGAGGCGCGGCGCTCGGGGCGCGGCTACCGCGTGGTCATGCACGCGGAGGTGGATCCCGCGATGACGGTCGCCGATTCGCACCGCCTGACCGGTATCGTCAAGCAGCGCGTGCGCGACGCGATGCCGGAGATCGACTCGGTGCTCATCCACGTCGAACCGCACCGGGGCGGTGGAGAAACGGGAGTTCGGCGCTGAGATTGTCGGGCCTCACGCCGCGAGGCCCGGAACCCGGCGGTCGGGGGCTTCATCGCGCAAGGCCCGGCGGAGGAGGGCGGAAGCGCCGGGCGGGCGCGAAGGAGGAATCGGGTGGATCACAGCTGGCTTGCGATTGCGCAGGGGGCGTACTACGTGCTCACGGGCGCGTGGCCGCTGGTGCACATGCGCAGCTTCCTGGCGGTCACGGGGCCGAAGCGCGACCTTTGGCTGGTCAATATGGTGGGCGCGCTCGCGGCGGCGATCG
>DASRXL010000063.1:0-2655 GCA_035654175.1 Phycisphaerales bacterium | reverse complement strand
AGATGGCGCCCCACGAGGCCGCCGCGGCGATCGACGAGCTGCTCCGCGAGAGCACCGCCCTGGCGGTCGGGCCCGGCCTGGGGACCGGGGGGGGCCCGCAGGCGCTGGCGCTGCGCGCCGTGCAGCAGGACTCGATCCCGGTCGTCGTCGATGCGGACGCGATCAACTGTCTCGCGCTGGTGCCGGAGCTCTCGCGGGACTTCCACGCCGCGGCGGTCCTGACTCCCCATCCGGGCGAGTACCGCCGGCTCGCCGAAGCGCTCCGCCTCCGCCATGACCCGGCGGACGACGCTCAGCGGCCCGCGGCCGCCGAATCGCTTGCCCAGCGTCTCGGATGCATCGTGGTGCTCAAGGGCGCGGGCTCGGTCGTGAGTGACGGCCACCGCACGTGGGTGTGCCCCAGGGGCCACGCGTGCATGGCCACGGCGGGGACGGGTGACGTGCTCGCGGGCGTGATCGCGGCGTTGGCTGCGCAGTTCGTCAGGCCGGCGGATCCGCTCTTGGCCAAGCTCTCCGAGCGGGCGAGGGCCGCCCTGGGAAGGGCTGGTCCGGCGGGGCTCGATCTCTTCGATGCCGCGAGGGCGGGCGTGCTGGCGCACGCGATCGCGGGCGAGCAATGGGCGGCGCGGGCCGGGGCATCGGCGGGCATGCTCGCCGCGGAGCTCGCCGAGCTCATCCCGGCATCTCTCGAGACGCTCCGCGGCGAGTGAGCCGCGGGGCCGTTGGGCATGTACCCTCTGCCCGTGGCCGAGCACGTGCACGTCATCCAGCGGGCGCTCGCCGACGCGCGCTCGGGCCGGCTGAGGCCGGCGATCGGAGCCCTCGAGCGGCTGGTGCAGAAGAGAGGGGCGCCCGCGGAAGCGCACCACTTCCTCGGAATGCTCCTGGCCCAGGCCGGGCGCGCCGAGCCCGCGATCTTTCACCTGGAGCGGGCGTGCCTCATGTCCCCGGGCCGGGCCCAGTTCGAGAGCAACTTCGGCAACGTGCTGCTGGGGATCGGGCGCGAGGAGGAGGCGATCGCGCACTACCGGTCCGCGATCGCGGCGGACGGCGCGTACGCGCCGGCGCGGACCGGCCTCTCCGGCGCGCTCCTCAACTGCGGGCGCCTCGCCGAGGCCGAGGAGGAAGCGCGCCGAGCGGTGGAGCTCGCGCCCGAAAGCGCGGAGGCCGCGGCGAATCTGGCCTCCGCCCTGATCACGACCGGCAGGGCGGGCGCTGCGGTCGAGCTGCTCCGGGCGGCGATCGCCCGGCTCGGGCCGGGCGTGCAGCTGAACACCCTGCTCGCGGCTGCGATGAACTACGACGGGAGCTCCACCCCCGAGGCGATCCTCGACGCTCACCGCACGCTGGGCCGCCTGCACGCCGCCGCCGCGCGCGGCTTCACCGACGGCCTCCCGCCCCTGAAGCGCCTGGATCGCGAGCCCGGCCGGCTGCGCGTCGGCTACCTCTCGGCCGATTTCCGGGACCACCCGGTGGCGATGTTCATCGAGCCGGCGCTCGCGAGCGACGATTCGGTCGAGGTGTTCTGCTACGACTGCACCGCGCGCCGCGACTCCTGGAGCGACCGGCTGCGCGCCGGCGGAGCCGTGTGGCGCGACGGGGGGGGCAAGGCCGACGCGGAGCTCGCGGCGATGGTGAGAGAAGACGGGATCGACGTGCTCGTCGAGCTCTCCGGCCACTCGCTGGGCCACCGCCAGACCGCGCTCGCCGCGCGCATGGCCCCGCTGCAGGTGAGCTACCTGGGGTATCCCGCGACCACGGGCAATCCGTCCATCGACGCGAGGCTCGTCGATGGACGCTCCGATCCGCCCGGGAGCGAGGCCTTCTGCACCGAGCGGCTCATCCGCATCGAGCTCTGCGCGTGGTGCTTCGGGGCGCCGGCGCACGCCCCGGAGCCGGGCCCCTCTCCGGCGGCCTCGGCGGGGGTGGTCACCTTCGGATCGTTCAACAACCTCGCGAAGACGACGCCCGCGGTGCTTGACGCGTGGGCGGCGCTGCTCGGGCGCGTGCCGCGGTCACGCCTCATACTGAAGAACGCGGCTTTCGCGGATGCGCGTACGCGGGAGCGGGTCCGGCTCGACATGGCCGCTCGCGGCATCGCGCCCGAGCGGCTCGATCTGCTCGCTCCCACGCGCGACCCCGCCGGCCACCTCGCGGCCTACGCCCATGTCGATATCGGGCTCGACCCGTTCCCCTACGCAGGGACCACCACCACGTGCGAGGCGCTCTGGATGGGGGTGCCGGTCGTCACCCTCGCCGGAAGGATGCACGCCGGGCGCGTGGGCGTCTCGCTCCTGGGCGCGATCGGGCTCGACGAACTGGTCGCCCCCGACGTCGAGCGGTACGTCGAGCTCGCCGCCGCCCTCGCGGCCGACCCGGCGCGGCTCGCGGGCTTCCGCGCCGGCCTGCGTGAGAGGCTCCGGCGGTCAACGCTCATGGATGCCGCGCATTTCCGCTCGCGCCTGCATTCGGCGTACGTTGCGCTCGCACGCGAGCGCGCGGGAGGAGCCGCCTGATGCGAGTTGTGTGGATCGCCAGCTATCCGAAGAGCGGGAACACCTGGGTGCGGTTCCTGCTGCATCACTATTTCTGGGGCGAGCCGGCCAACTCCCTTGAGCTCAACCTGCGCATCCCCGACCTGCACCGGCCGGCCGG
>DASRXL010000062.1:0-4094 GCA_035654175.1 Phycisphaerales bacterium | reverse complement strand
CGTGCCGGGATTGCTGATCACCTTCGGGCTGGGCGCGGCCGCGTACTCCAGCCTCGGGGGGCATTGGAACGAGCGTCCCTCGGCGCTGCTGCTCTGGTCGCTCCAGATCGTTTCGCTCGGCGCGGTGATCGTCGCCATCGGGGCGCTGCGTCGCGGGGCTTGGCTGGGAGTGCATCTGTGCGGCGGGCTCATCATGGTGTGCCTGAGCGTCGGGCTGCTCGGCGGGTACCTGTCTCGGGTCGAACGGGTGTGGTTCACGACGGAGCTCGTGGAGAAGGCGAGATCGGCGGGCGGCGGTCCCATCGCGTCCAGCGGCTTCCAGGAAGACAGCCTCGTCTATCTCACCCGGGGGCGCATCGAATTCGTCCGTCCCGAAGCCGAGGTGGCCTGGTGGGCGGCGAATCTCGAGGGCGTCATGATCATGCCCAGGGAGCAGGTCGGACGTGTGCACACCGTCGTCGGCGAGGTGGAAGGCCTCCGCTACACGAAGGGGCGGGTCGAGCAGCTCGCGGTCGTGAAGCGATGGGAGCCTACTGGTGACTGACCCTCGCCAGCCCAAGACCCCCGAGGGCCTCCTCGTCATCGACAAGCCTCGCGGGCCGACGTCGATGTCGGTCTGCCGAGTGGTGAAGGCGTGTCTCCGCAAGGGGGGCGCGCCCAAGAGCACGAAGGTGGGGCATGGAGGGACGCTCGATCCCCTCGCGACGGGCGTGGTCGTGGTGCTCGTCGGTCGTGCGGCCACGCGCCTGTGCGACCAGATCATGGCCGGCGAGAAGCGGTATACGGCGGAGGTGGATCTCGCGCACCGATCGACCACCGACGATCTCGAGGGTGAGCTGACCGAGATCAGCGTGCTGCGGGCGCCCTCGCTCGGGGAAGTGCGGGCGGCGTGCGAGCAGTTCCTCGGCGTGATCGAGCAGGTCCCGCCGGCGCACTCGGCGATCTGGGTCGCGGGCGAGCGGGCGTACGACCTGGCCCGCGCGGGACGCGACCCCGAGCTGAAGGCCCGCCCGGTCACGATCCATTCCATCGACATCCTGGAGTACGCCTTCCCGCGCCTGACGCTCGACGTCAGGTGTGGCAAGGGGACGTACATCCGCTCGCTTGCCCGGGATATCGGCCGGGCCGTGGCGGCCGGCGGCATGCTCGCGGGCCTTCGCCGCACGGCGGTGGGGGAGTTCACGATCGAGGAGGCCACAGCGCTCGACGCGGTGCCGAGCCCGCTGCTCCCGGAGCACCTGCGGCCGGTCCCGGCTCCGATGTCTTGACGCCACATGCCTCTGCGCCCCCCGTGCGGATCGCATCGGCTTCCTCCAGGCCTTTGATCCCCGCTAAACTCCGAACAATGGCTTTCGCCTCGGCCGCCATCCTGGGTCATGACGGACCGATCGCCCGGGCGCTCGGGCCGGATTACGAGCCGCGGGAGCAGCAGCTGCGCATGGCCGACGCGGTCGCGGCGGCGATGGAGCAGAAGGCCAAGCTCCTGGTCGAGGCGGGCACCGGGGTGGGGAAGTCGTTCGCCTACCTGGTTCCGGCGATCGAACGGATCCTCTCGCGCGGCGAGACGGTGGTGGTTGCGACCAACACGATCGCGTTGCAGGAGCAGCTCGTCGAGAGGGATATCCCGCTGCTGAAGGCGACGCTGGAGACAGATGGCGTTGAGGCGAGACCTGGGGAGGCTCCTCCCCGCCAGGACGCGGGGCCCGGAAGGGCCCCGCCCCGGTGGTCGGGCGATCTGCGCGCGTGTCTGGTGAAGGGGCGCGGCAACTACGTGTCGATCCGCCGGCTCGAGCTCGCCAGCAAGCGGCAGGACAAGCTCTTCGCCGACGCCGCGGCGAGGCGGTCGCTGCACGTGATCGAGGAGTGGGCCTACGAGACGACCGACGGCACGCTCTCGACGATGCCGCCGGTCGAGCGCATGGGCGTGTGGGACAAGGTGCAGTCGGACTCGGCCAACTGCATGGGGCGGAAGTGCCCGACGTACGAGAAGTGCTTCTACCAGGCGGCGCGCCGGCGGATGGAGCGGTCGAACCTGCTGGTGTGCAACCACGCGCTGTTCTTCTCCGACCTGGCGCTGCGGATGCGGGGCGTGGGCTTTCTGCCGAGCTACGACCATGTGATCCTCGACGAGGCGCACGGCGTGGAAGATGTGGCCGCGGAGCACTTCGGGCTCTCGCTGAGCGAGGGGCGGGTGAACCACCTGCTCTCGACGCTGTTCCAGGCGCGGACGCAGCGGGGATACCTCGCGAATCTGCTGAATCTGCACGCCGATGGGGGCGCGGTTGAGCGGGCGATCGATCTCGTGCGCCGGGCCGAGCTGGCGGCGCGGGACTTCTTCGAGCGGGTGCTGGTGCTGCACGACTCGCCGGGCGTGCAGAACGGGCGCGTGCGCGAGGCGAGGGCCGTTCCCAACGCGCTCACGCCGGCGATGAACGACCTGGCGATGCGCCTGCGCTCGCTGCGCGAGGACGTGAAGGACGAGCAGGACCGGTTCGAGCTGGCCTCGTACGTCGAGCGGGCGGCCTCGATCGCGGACGTGGCGGAGGCCTGGGTGGAGCAGAGCGCCGAGCAGTATGTGTACTGGATCGAGGCGCAGCGGCCCGGTGACGATGGGTCGGACGGCGGCGCGTATCGGGGGCTGCGGGTGTCGGTGGCGGCGTCGCCGATCGACGTGGCGCCGCTGCTCGACAAGCACCTCTTCTCGAAGGAGCACTCGACGATCCTCACCAGCGCGACGCTGGCGACGCGCACGATCCGCGAGGGCGAGGCGACGGAGCGGGCGGAGACGGCGTTCGCGCACGCGATCACACGCCTCGGGTGCGAGGGGGCCCGGACGCTGCAGCTGGGGAGCCCGTTCGAGTATGCGCGGCAGGTCGAGGTGTACGTCGACCGCACGATGCCGGCCCCGAACGCCGGGAACGGCGGACGCTCCGGGTGGGGACGGGGGGCGCGGGGCGGGGCTCCCCAGGCGGCGCGCGAGACGGAGTCGTATGAGCAGGCGCTTGCAAAGCGCATCCTGCACCATGTGCGGGAGACCGAGGGCGGCGCGTTCGTGCTCTTCACGAGCTTCGCGACGTTGAACAGAGTCGCGGATCTGCTGCGCACGGACTTCGCGAACGCGGACTATCCGTTGCTGGCGCAGGGCCGGGACGGCTCGCGCTCGGAGCTGCTGCGCCGGTTCCGCGACACGGAGCGGTCGGTCCTGTTCGGGGCGGCGAGCTTCTGGCAGGGGGTGGACGTGCGCGGGCGGACGCTGCGGAACGTGATCATCACGCGCCTGCCGTTCGAACCGCCGGACCGGCCGCTGACGGAGGCGCGGCTGGAGCGGATCCGCGATCGGGGCGGGGATCCCTTCAAGGAAGACTCGCTGCCGCGGGCAGTGATCCGGTTCAAGCAGGGGTTCGGGCGGCTGATCCGTTCGGCGACGGATACGGGGCGGGTGGTGGTGCTCGATCCGCGAGTGCTCTCGACGGGGTATGGACGCACGTTCCTCGCGGCGTTGCCGGAGGGGGTGAGGACGAACGTGATCCATGGGGGGGCGGAGGGGGTTTCGGAGCTTTAGGCCGGCGCGGGTTTGGTCTCGGGGCCTGCGACGTACGCCGCGGATGCGGGCGTGCAAGCGGGTTCAACGGACCGCTTCGCCGCGAATGGCATCGGCGGTCGCACGATTGGCTCGGTTGCGGGCGCACGAGGGCTTCGCAGCCCCGCTGAAGCGGGGGCTCTGACGGTGGGCGTCGTGCGAGCCGGTCGGCTGCGCGGAGTGTTCGCCGAGCCGCCCCGGAGGGGCGGGGTACCCGGCGGGGAATGGTGAGCGGGGCGGGGGTTCCTTTCTGAGTGCCGATCGGGCTTGCGAGTCAGTTGCACGTTTGATGGACCGGTCCGGTGACTCCGGGGACCAGCCGCTGTCAAGACGGCCCCACCCGGAGCGTGCGAGTGCGGAACGACCCGCCCCCTCACCTGTGTGTGGAACGAACTCACGTTGTCGAGAGCGGGCCGCGCGGTGCCCTCATAGATAAGGGTGGGGGCGGGTTCTGCGCGCGCAGACGTGGATGTTTGCGGGTGCGAACGGGGGCGCAAGTGCTTGGAGGCCAAGG
>DASRXL010000061.1:0-25584 GCA_035654175.1 Phycisphaerales bacterium | reverse complement strand
ATCGCAGGGCGTTGAAGGTGAGCGGCGGGATGTGCTCCGACGCCGCACGCTGCGCCACGAAGCCCGACCCCCAGATCGCGGCGACCAGCAGCAGGATCGCATCCGCCCGCAGAGCATCCCGCCTCATCCGCCCCTCCGCCTCTATTCCGCCTTGCGCAGCCATTCCCCTTCGAGTTCGTCGAGCTCCATCTGGAGCTCCGAGCGGCTGCGCCGGGCCTCCTCCGCGCGCGCCGGCGACTTCCAGATCTCCACGCCCGCGAGCTGCTCGTCCAGCCCCGCGAGCTCGCCCTGGATCTCGGCCATGCGGGTCTCGATCTGCTCGACCTTCATCCAGGAGAAGCGGCTCTTGCCCTTGCCGCCCGCGCTCTTGGGGGGCGGGGGCACGCTGGGCTTGCTGGGTGTCCACGCCGGGCGGGCCGCCGCGGCGCCGCTCTTGCTGGCTTTCCACGCCGAGTAATCGCCGTAGAAGACCTCCGAGCCGCCGCGCCCATCGAGCACCAGCAGGTGGTCGCACGTGGCGTCGATCAGCGCTCGGTCGTGGCTGATGAGGATGAGCGTGCCGTCGTAGCCCCCCTCGCAGGAGAGCGATTCCTCGAGCCGCTCGGCGCTCGGGATGTCGAGGTGGTTCGTGGGCTCGTCGAGCACGAGCAGGTTCTTCGAGCTGGCCATGAGCCCGGCGAGCACCGCCCTTGCCCGCTCGCCGCCGGAGAGCACGCCGAGCTCCTTCTCCTGCTCGGCCCCGCTGAAGAGGAACGCGCCCGCGAGGTCGCGGGCCTGCTGCTCGCTCATGGCGGCGCCGGAGTTCTCCTTCCGGATCACGTCCTGGAGATACCGGTACACCTGCTTGTCGGGGTCGATGGACTCGTGCGACTGACGGAAGTATCCGATCTTGACGTTGGAGCCCAGCTTGCTCGAGCCCGCGTCGGGCGAGACCTCCCCGAGCAGGCAGCGGACGATGGTGGTCTTGCCCGCGCCGTTGGGACCGACGATCGCCCACCGCTCGCCGCGCCCGACCGTGAGCGTGAGGTCGCGGAAGAGCACTTTCTCCGAGCCGTCCTCGAGCCGGTACGCCTTGGAGAGGCCGCGCGCCGCCACCACGATGTCGCCGGCCCTCTCGGTTCTGGGCAGCTCGAAACGGAAGCTGTCGAGCTCGACAGGCCGCTCGAGCGTGCTCTCGAGCTTCTCGCGCTCGAGGCGGCTCTCGCGCCCGCGCGCCTGCTTGGCCCGCTGCCCCGCCTTGTACTTGCGGATGTACGCCTCTTCCTGGCGGAACTTGGTCTGCTGGTTCTCGTACGCCCGGAGCTGGGCCAGGCGCCGCTCCTCGCGGAGCTGCCGGAACTTGGCGTAGTTGCCCGGGTAGTCGATGCACCGGCCCTGCTCGACCTCCTCGATCCGCGTCACCACGTTGTCGAGCAGGCGGCGGTCGTGCGAGATGATCACGACCGCGCCGCGGTACTCGGCCGTGAGGAAGTTCTCCAGCCACAGCCGCCCGTCGATATCCAGATGGTTGGTGGGCTCGTCGAGCAGGAGCACGTCCGGCTCCTCCAGCAGCAGCTTGGCGAGCGCGAGCCTCGCCCGCTGCCCGCCGCTGAGCCCCTCGACGAGCACGCCGAACTGCGCATCGCTGAAGCCGAGGCCGTGCAGCACCGCGTCGATCTTGTGGCCGATGGCGTACCCGCCCGCCGCGGCGATGCGCCGGTCCAGATCCTCCTGCCGCCGGAGCAGCCGCTCGAGCGCCTCGCCCTCGGCGCCGGCCATCGCGTCGTAGAGCCCGTGCAGCTCCTCGTGCAACGCGTGCAGCTCCGCGAACGCGCTCTCGGCCTCGTCCCGAAGGGTGCAGCCCGGGCGCAGCTCCGGCTCCTGCGAGAGGTAGCCCACGCGCGCATTGCGCTGCCGGCTGATCGAGCCCGCGTCCGGCGCGATGCGCCCCGCGAGCATCTTGAGGAGCGTGGACTTGCCCGACCCGTTGCGCCCCACGATGCCGATCCGCTCGCCCGACTCGACCGCCAGCGACGCCCCGTCGAGGATGACGAGGTCTCCAATGGCGTAGCGCACGTTGGCCGCGGTCAGGAGCGACATGCGGCGATGGTAGGGGGGTGCAAGGGATCTCTCCGGCTCTGGCCCTACACTCCACGCGTGAGCATCTCGCCCCGCGATCCCGGCCGGCCCGCGCCGGCAGCCGCCCCGCCGCCGCAGCTCCCGCCCGCCGAGCGCAGGCCCGTCACCCTTCGCACGCTCCGCTCCATGGCCGCGAGGAACGAGCCGTTCGCCTGCCTGACGGCGTACGACGCGACGACCGCCCGCTGGCTCGAGCGCGGCGGCGTGCACGTGCTGCTCGTCGGGGACTCGGCCGCCCAGGTCGTGCTCGGCTTCGAGCGCACGATCGACATGCCGCTGGAGGTCGCCCTCGTCCTCACGGCCGCTGTCAAGCGCGGCGCGCCCCGGACGCTCGTGATGGCGGACATGCCCTTCGCGAGCTACCAGGCCAGCGACGAGCAGGCGGTGCTCAACGGATCGCGCTTCATGACCGAGGGGCTGGCCGACGTCGTCAAGATCGAGGCCGACGCCTCCTTCGCCCGCACCGTCGCCGCGATGACGCGGGCGGGCATCCCGGTGTGCGCCCACGTCGGCTGCCGGCCCCAGGGCGTGGCGGTGGCCGGCGGCTACTCCGCCGCGGGGCGGACAGCCGCCGACGCCCACCAGGTGGTCCGGGACGCCGTCGCCCTGGAGCAGGCCGGGGCGGTGCTCCTCCTGGTCGAGGCGGTTCCCGAGGAGGTCACCCGGGCGATCGTCTCCAGCACCAGCGTGCCGCTCATCGGGATCGGCGCCGGCGCCGGCTGCCACGGCCAGGTGCTCGTGATCCAGGACCTGCTCGGGATGACCGACAGCCCGCCCCGCTTCGCGGAGCCGGTCGCCGAGATGGGCCCCGGAATGCGGGACGCGGCGGCGGAATGGGTGCGCCGCGTCCGGACGGGCGAGATCGGCGGGCAGAGATACGTGATGCGGGAGGGTGAGGCGGCGCGATTTGGCATCCAAGAGGGGCATGATTCCGAATCAACTGGGTCGGCGCCCCGCTCCGGGCCGATGGGGAGTTCCGAGGAGCGGCGGACGACCGAGTAGCCCGGCGACTCGGCGCGAGCCTGGAGGGCTGTGCGGATGAGGAAGTTCACGGACTGGGGCCCGGCGGTGCTCGTGGTGATCGCGACCCTGCTCGCGCTGCTGCTGGCGCCCTCCATGGTCCGGCGGGTCGAGCACGCCCAGACCTCCGCCCGCATCTCCCTGGCCCGCCAGTCGCTGGGCGACGACGACATCCTCGCCCGGCTCGACCAGGCGATCCGGCGCGTGGCCGAGGCGGTCGAGCCCTCCGTCGCGCACATCGACGTGCGCCTGTCGGGGCGCAACCCGTTCGCGACATCCTCAGGCTCGGGCTGGGTCTTCGATCACGACGGGCACGTCGTGACCAACGCGCACGTGGTGCGGGGGGCCGAGCGCATCCGCGTCCAGCTCTCCGACGGTCGCCTGTTCGAGGCGGAGGTCGTCGGCACCGACCCGCTCACCGACATCGCCGTGCTGAAGCTGCCGACCGAGGAGGGCCTCTTCCCCGCCCTCCGCGCCACCGGCTCGCATCCGCGCCAGGGCGAGCGCGTCTTTGCGTTCGGCTCGCCCTTCGGCTTCAAGTTCTCGATGAGCGAGGGCATCATCTCCGGCCTGGGGCGCGAGCCCGCCGGCGCCGTCGCCCTCGCGACCGGCTACACCAACTTCATCCAGACCGACGCCGCGGTGAACCCGGGCAACTCCGGCGGACCCCTGGTCAACATCCGCGGCGAGCTGATCGGCATGAACGTCGCCATCGCGACCGGGGCCGATTCGCAGGGCACGACGGAGGGCCAGTCGGCGGGCATCAGCTTCGCCATCCCCCTCCCGGTGATCGAGTCGGTCGTGGGCCAACTCGTCGAGTCGGGCACGGTGCAGCGGGGCTTCCTGGGCATCAACCTCCCGCGCCGGGACGACCGCGTCCAGGACGCCGGGTACAACGGCTACGGCGTCTACGTCGAGGACGTCACGCCCGACGGCCCCGCGGCCAAGGCGGGCATCCTGCCGGGCGACGTCATCGTGCGCATCAGCGGCGAGCCCGTGCTCGGCGTCGGCGTGCTCCGCTCGCTCATCAGCACCGTCAAGCCGGGAGAGGCCGTCGCGATCGACGTGTGGCGCGACGGCGAAACGATCGAGACCCGCCCCGTGCTCGCGCTGGCCCCGGAGACGATCACCGTCGGGGCAGGCACCCGCTTCGAGCTCCAGCGGGCGGGCGTCCAGCTCAACGGCGGCCAGAACGACGTCGGCGACGATGCGCCCCTTATCACCGCCGTCGTCCCGGGCTCGTGGGCGGACGACGCCGGCTTCGAGCGCGGCCAGCGCGTCGTGAGCGTCGCCGGCCAGGAGGTGCGCACGCTTGACGAGATGACCACCGCGCTGGCCGACGCTGGCTTCCTCGACGGCGGCGAGGTGGAGGTCATGGTCACGCAGCAGGACCTCGACTCGCGCGAAACGGTCGAGCGCCTGCTCACGCTCCGGCTCTCACGGTGAGGGGCGGCGCTCCACGCTGAGCCGCACTCGCACCGGCGTCCCGAAGGCGGGAACGGCCTCGTTCCTGGCGAGCCACCGCGGCTCGTCGATCCAGGAATCGGGGCTCTCCACGCGGGTCCACGCCAGCGTCTCGCTTCCGAAGGTGTGCAGGCCGATGAGCTGCCCCGTGCCGTCGGCGTCGTAGACCGTCCGCCCGCCCCGCTCGCGCAGGCGCGAGCCGGCGAAGACCCACGCCGCGTCGGGCGCCGCCGAGCGCAGCGTGCGCTCCGAGTCCGCGGCGCGCACCCACGACGCGGGATCGTGCTCGGTCTCAATGCCCCCTTCGCCGCGTGTGAGCAGGGTGATGCGCACGCGGTCGCCGCGAGGGGGGACCGGTCGGAGCGAGCCGTCCTGCTCCCGCCACGCGCCGGGAGCGCCCGGCTCGGCCCCGGCCGCGAGCAGCGCCGCGTGCACCAGGGAGGGCGCGACGTCGGTCACCACGAGCGCCTCGTGCTCGCGGGTGTCGCGCGTGCAGCAGATCACCTCGAGGTAGACGTCGGGCGTCTCGGGGTGGTGGCAATCGATCGCGACGAAGCCGTCGAACTCGACGATCCCCATCTCGGGGTCCGCGCGCACGCCCTCGAAGAGCTCGACAAGCCGCGGCTCGGCGATGGCCGGCGCCGCGCCCTCGGCGCGGTCGCGAGCGCAGCCCGCCGAGAGCAGCACGGCGCCGGCCAGGGCCCGCATGGCCGCGCGTCGCACGCTCACACGGCGCCGCATGCCCCAGCCCCCAGCCCCGCGAGCGCCGCGAACATGCGCCCGCGCTGCTCGAAGTTCTCGAACTGGTCCCAGGACGCGCAGGCCGGGCTGAGCAGGACGACATCGCCGGCGCCGGCCCTGCGCTCGATCTGCTCCATCGCGCTCTCCAGCGTGCCGCAGAGCACCGCCCGCTCGCCTCCCCCGGCCGCGAGGCTCGGGCCGGTCGTGCCGATGGCGTAGAGCCCCGCGAGGGCCGGCGCCCGCGCCGCCACCACCGAGAGGTCGCTGCCCTTGTCGTACCCGCCCGCGATCAGATGGACGCGGCCGAGCTCGCCCCGCTCCTCGAAGGCGCGCAGCGCCAGCAGCGTCGCCTCGGGGGTCGTGCTCTTGGAGTCGTCGAAGAACCGGACCCCGTCCCGCTCGCCGAGCAGGCGGAGCCGGTGCGGCAGCCCCGCGAACGACCGCACCGCCTCGCGCAACCGCTCGTCGGGAACGTCCAGCCCGGTCGAACGCACGACGGCGCACGCCATCGCTCCGTTCAGCCGGTTGTGGGAGCCGGGGATCGCCAGCCCGTCCACCCCCGCGCCCGGGTCGAGCACCGTGCGCCTCACGCCCGGCCCGGTGGCCCAGTCGCCCAGCGTCGGCCCGAGCACCGCGCCGTCGCCGGGTTCCTGGCGCCCCAGGATCCCGCGCTTGCTCTCCCGGTAGTGCTCGAACGAGCCGTGCCAGTCGATGTGGTTCGGAGACACGTTCGTCACGGCGGCCGTGCCGGGCGACCAGGCGCCGAGCCAGTGCAGCATCGCGCTCGAGAGCTCGAGGACGACCCAGTCCTCCGGCCCGATCCCGCCGATCGATCCGAGGAGCGACCCGCCGATATTGCCGCCGAGGTGCACCCGCTGGCCGCACGCGCCCAGGGCGTGCGCCACCATCGAGGTGGTCGTGCTCTTGCCCGCGCTGCCGGTGACGCCGATCACCCGCTCGCGCCTGGGCAGGCGCTCGACCACGAGCCCGATCTCGGTGGTCACCCGGACGCCCGCTCTGAGCGCGGCGCCGATGAATCGGTTCTCCCACGGCCTCGGCACCGCGGGGTTGGCGACGAGGGCGTCGCACGCCGCGAAATCCTCTTCCCGGTGCTCGCCGAGCCGGAGCTGCACCGTCCCCGCGGCGACGAGGTCGTCGAGCGCCGCCACCGAATCGCGCAGCCTCTCCGCCGGCTCCACGTCGGTGACCAGCACGCTGGCGCCCTGGGACGCGAGCCAGCGGGTCACGCCGAGCCCGCCGCCGAAGCGGCCGAGGCCCATCACCGTCACGCGCTCGCCGGGTGCTCCGGTCATCGCGCCGCCGCCCCGGTCGCCGCCGCGACCTGGTCGCGGATGTAGCCCGCGTACCGCGCGAGGGTGTCTCTGGCGACCGGCCCAGGCGCGCCGGCGCCCAGCGGGCGGCCGTCGATCCGCACCACGCTCTTGATCGTCGTGATCGTGCCCGTGAGGAAGACCTCCTCCGCGGCGCGCAGCTCCCCGAGCGCAATCGGGCGCACGCGCGTCTCCGGCAACAGCTCCAGCAGGATCTTCCTCGTGACCCCCGCGAGGATCGAGGCGTCCCCGACCGGCGGGGTCGCCAGCTCGCGCCCGCCCCGCCCGTCGCGCAGCACCACGAACACGTTCGTCGCGCACGACTCCGACACGCGCCCGTCGCGGATCAGGATCGCCTCCTCGGCGCCCGCGCGATCCGCCTCGATCGCGGCCATCACGTTCGCGAGCATGGAGATCGACTTCACGTGGCCCTTGCGCCAGCGATCGTCCGTCACGGTCGCCGCCTCGCACCGGCCGGGCTCGACCAGCTCCTCGACGGGCGGCAGGGGCACGCAGTAGCCGAAGACGCTCGGCTCCGTGCCCGGGGTCGCCAGGCGCGTCCGGACCGGGTCGCCCGGGCGCGGCGTGCCCCGCGTGACCTGCCAGTAGAGGAACGCGTCGCGCAGGCCGTTGGCATCGAGCAGGCGCGGGCAGAGCTCCCGGAGCGCTTCGGGGTCCCACCCGATCCCCGCCTCCTCCAGGCCCTGACGCATGCGCGCGATGTGGTCATCGACACGCCGCACCCAGCCGTCGAAGGCCCGGATCCCCTCGTAGATCCCGTCACCGAAAATGAACCCGCGGTCGAAGACGCTGATCTTCGCATCCGGCGCGGGGAGAATGTCGCCGTTGAGGTGCACGAGCATTGAGCGCAGCATAGACAGCCTCGGATCGCGCCGCAGGGCGAGCACGTCCGCAGGCGGAGGCGCTCGCCGGGAGTGCGCAGGCGCTCTGGGTCGATCGGCCCCGCTGCCGCCGCGTCCAGGCACATTCGATCAGTTCTTCCCGACGAGCCTGCCGATTTCACTCCGGGCGTAGACGCGCTCTGCGGCGATTCCGCTCACGACCACGAGAAACCGGACGGACGTTGCATCCTCGCTCAAGAGGCGGCCCTCGACGTAGCTGCCGTCGGCGAGCACGAGCAGGTGCGTGATTTCCTGGGCCGGCGCCGGCTCCTTCGTCGCGCCGGCCCCGACGTCCGCCGGATGGTCGCGATCGGACCGAAACTCCCGGTATTGCAGCTGGTGCTCCTTGCGCACCCACCGCCACATCCCGTCGTGCTTCTGGTAATCCCAGGTCACGATCGCCGCCTGCCCCGATTCGATCGCGTCCTCCAGCTCGACGGGGGTCATTCTCAGCTCGTCCATGGGGATGTAGCGGAACTTGCCGCCCGTCGCCCCTGGCGGCGCCTGGATCGAATCGTCGGGCCAAAGGATGAATTCGCCCGTGAGATAGCCGTCGCGGATGATGTCGCGATCGGGCAGCCAGACGAGGCTCCCGCCGGCCAAGCGGCTCGGCGTCGTGTTCTGGTCCAGGTTCATCCCGCGCCCGGCGCTGATCTGGACCTTGAACAACTGGTCGCTGTACTCCGCGACGACCTGCGTGCAGCGGTTCCCTGTATCCTCCGTCACCTTGTCGCGAACCACCTCATTGATGTGGATGAAATGCTGCGGCGATTGTGACAATGTCCATCGCAACGGCGGCTCGCCGCCGATTTCGCGGCTCCAGTAGTCCGTGGAGGTGAGCGCCCACGCGGTCGCCTCCCTCGAAGGCCGCAGCTCCCACTGATGCCCGACGGTCCTCGTGAGATTCAGGATGCCGTTCTTGCGGGTCTCACGGATTGGCTGCTTGCTCACGTGATCGTTGAAGATCTCAAAGTACCGATGCTCACCCCACAGGTTCCAGACTGTCCCGTCGGGCGTTCGCATGTAGTTGTCGAGGTGCGCGTGAATGAGCCGACGCGAAGCCGGATGCAGCTCATAAACGTCCGGCGCGGCCGGGCCGCCGTCCGCTTGCGAGAATCCCGGCGCAGCCAGCGCGGCGAGCAAGGTAAACATGGCACCAGCGCACCGGTTTCCGCGTGGCATGCAGGCTCTCCTGGAGCGGACAGTCTACCCCAGCGTTTGCACCGCACGCAAGGCAGCCGTCAGATCAGCGCCACCGGGTCCACATCGATCGCCGTCCGGGCGTCGCTCTTGAGCATGCCCCTGGCCCGCAGCTCGCCGAGCGCCGCCTGCACCCGGCGGGCGGTCGGCGCAAAGACCAGAACCTCGAAGCGGAACTGCCCCGCGATCCGTGAAATCGCGCACGGCGACGGCCCGAGCACGTCCACCGCCAGCGCGGGCCCCGCCTCCCGGAGGGCGCCGCTCAGCTCGCCCGCCGCGGCCCGGGCCTTCTCGAAGTCCTCATGCCGGCAGACGATGCGCGCCATCCGCCTGGCCGGCGGGAGGCCCGACCGCGCCCGCGCCGCCATCTCCGAGGCCGCGAACTCCTCGTACCGGTGTGCGGCCGCCAGGCGGATCGCCGGCGCGCCGGGCTCGAAGGCCTGCACGACCACGAGCCCCTGCGTGGCGCCGCGCCCGGCCCGGCCCGCCACCTGGCTGACGAGCTGGAACGTCCGCTCCGCCGCGCGGAAGTCCGGCAGCGCCAGGGCGGCGTCGGCGCAGAGCACCCCGACGAGGGAGACGTTGGGGAAGTCGTGCCCCTTGGCGATCATCTGCGTGCCCAGGAGCACCCGGATCTCGCCGCGAGCGAAGCGGGAGAGCGTCAGGGCGAAGTCGCGTCCGGTCCGCATGGTGTCGGAGTCCACGCGGACGAGCGTGTCGCCCTCGACCAGCGCGCAGGCCTCGCCGACCTCTTCGGGCGCGAAGGATCGCGCCAGCTCCTCCTCGACCCGCTGCGTGCCCACGCCCAGGCGCACGAGCTTGCCCGCGCAGTCCGGGCACTTGTCCGGCACCGAGCGCTCGGCGAGGCAGTAGTGGCAGCGCACGACCGCTCCCCGGGGCAGCTCGCGCCCGGTGTGCAGCACCAGCTTGGCGTCGCAGTGCTCGCACCCGAGCCCCCAGCCGCACTTGCCGCTCGCGCAGCCCAGGTAGCTCGCGTACCCGCGCCGGTTCAGCAGGATGATCGCCTGCTCCCCGCGCGACAGCGTCTCGCGCAGGGCCGAGCGGAGGCGCGGGCTCAGGTGCTCGGCCTCCTCCGGGCGCTTCGCCGCCGCGAGACGGCGCACGCCCGCCATGTCCACGACCTCGACCCGCGGCATGCTGGCGCTGCCGACGCGCTCCGGCAGCCTCCACAGCCTGTACCGCGCCCCCTCCCCGGCCGCGTTGGCCCAGCTCTCCAGCGAGGGCGTGGCCGAGCCGAGCACGACCGGGCAGCCCTCGAGCTTGGCCCGATAGACCGCCACGTCCCGGGCGTTGTAGCGGGGGAGCTGGTCCTGCTTGTACGACGCGTCGTGCTCCTCGTCCACCACGATCACGCCGACGTTCTCGAGCGGCGCGAACACCGCCGACCTCGCCCCGACCACCACCCTCGCCTCGCCCGTCGCCGCGCGCTTCCACTCCCGGTGCCGCTGCGCCGAGGTGAGCCCCGAGTGCAGCACCGCCACCCCCGCCGACGCGAAGCGCGCGGTGAACCTGCTGCTGGCCTGCGGCGTGAGCGAGATCTCCGGCACGAGCACGATCGCGTTCCGCCCGGCTTGGAGCGCCCGCTCGAGCAGGCGGAGATACACCTCCGTCTTGCCCGAGCCCGTCACGCCCAGCAGCAGGTGCGCGGAGAACTCGCCCAGCGACCCCGCGATGCCCTCGACCGCCGCGTGCTGCGCCGGCGTCAGGCGCTCCGGCGCCGCCTCCGCGCTCCCCGCCAGCGTCGGGGTCTCCGGCCTCGCCCGCACCACCTCCCGCTCGACGAGCGCGAGCGCGCCGAGGGCGAGCAGCCGGTTGACCTCGCGCACGGTCCTCGCCCCGATCGCGTCGGCCAGTGCCCGGGCGGAGAGCGGGAACTCCGCGCCGTCGAGCTCGCGCACGGCCTGGTAGGCCTTCGCGAGGGCGGGGGAGAGATCTTTGAGCTCGGGCGCCGGGTCCACCCGCGCCAGCTCCTCGACTGAGCGCGCGCCGATCCGCGCCTTGACCGCCGCGGGCATCAGCGTCGCCATCGCCATGCCGAGCGGGCAGACGTAATACCCCGCGAGCCAGCGCCCGAGCTCGACGAGCGTGACCGGGATCTGCGCTCCCGAGCGGACGAGCACGTCCTTGAGGGCTCGGCGCGGCACCCCCTCGGCCAGCTCGGGCCCGCCCACCTCGACGACGAAGCCCCCCGTGGGCGTATCCCCCCGGCCGAGCGGCACGGTCACGTGCTCGCCGAGGGCGATCGGCGGGTCGGCCAGGTAGGTGAGCGCGTCCCAATCCCGCAGGCGCCCGGCGCGGTCGATCCCCCGCTCGATCGCCACCCGCACGTAGGCACGCCCCGCGAGCACGGGCTCGCGCGAGGTCTGTTCAAAGAGCGTCGTGGACAACGCATACACTATATGGATGACACACCGAACGGATCCACAAAACGTGCCCTGCCGACTGGTCCTGGCCGACGGTTCGGTCTTCCGCGGCACGGGGTTCGGCGCGATCGGTCGGGGCCTCATTGTGGAGGCGGAAGTCGTCTTTAATACGGCGATGAGCGGTTACCAGGAGTCGCTCACCGACCCCTCCTACAACGGCCAGATCCTGGTCCAGACGTTCCCACTCATCGGGAACACCGGCGCGAACGCCGAGGACGTCGAATCCGCGAGGGTGCAGGTCGCCGGCTTCGTCGTGCGCGAGCTCGCGCGCAGGCACTCGAACTTTCGCGCCGAGACCGATCTCGCGGCCTACCTGGCGCGCGCCGGCGTGCTCGGCATCTCGGGCGTGGACACCCGCGCGATCACGCGCCGGCTGCGCACGACCGGGGCCATGAACGGCGTGCTGACCGACCGCGAGGACCTGAGCGATGCGCAGCTGCTCGGGCGGGCGCGGGCGGCGGCGAGCATGGCGGGGCAGAACCTCGTTCCCCTCGTGGGGTGCACCTCGCGCGCGTCGTGGTCGGAGACGCTCGGCGAGTGGTCGGCGCCGGTGAGGACCGAGCCGGGGGAGCGGGCGCTGCGCGTGCTCGCGCTGGACTGCGGCGCCAAGCGCAACATCCTGCGCAACCTGGCCCAGCGCGGGTGCGCGGTCACGGTGATCCCGCACGACACGCCCGCGGGCGAGATTCTCCGGCTGTTCGAGCGGGGCGAGTTCGACGGGCTGTTCGTCTCGAACGGCCCGGGGGATCCCGCCGCGGTGGAGGCGACGATCGCGAGCCTGCGCGAGCTGGTCCGGGCCGAGCCCGCGATCCCGACGTTCGGCATCTGCCTCGGGCACCAGTTGCTGGCGCTGGCGATCGGCGCGACGACGTACAAGCTGCCGTTCGGCCATCGCGGGGCGAACCAGCCGGTGCTGGACCGCCTGCTCGACCGGGTGGAGATCACGAGCCAGAACCACGGGTTCGCCGTGGACCGCGAGAGCCTCGAGGCCGCGGGCGGCGAGGTGACGCACGTCCACCTCAACGACGGCACGGTGGCGGGGTTCCGTTTAACGGACCGGCCGGTCTTTTGCGTGCAGTACCACCCGGAAGCCTCTCCCGGCCCGCACGACGCGAGCCCGCTGTTCGACGCGTTCGTCGAGGCGATGCGCATGCGCCGGCCGCCCGGAGTGCCGGCGGGGGCGGGCGGGTAAGGCGGGGGTTGGCGGAATCAGGCCAGCCGTAATGCTTTACCCATTTTCCCCACTTTGCCGCGATTGCCGGCGTGAAGAGATGGGGATCATGCCGGAAGTTGCGAAAAAACGGTTTGGGGGTATTGCGTGCGTCGGCCAGCCGTGTATATTGCGCTCGGTCGGCTTTGTGCGATGCCGATGATGGCTCGGATGGAGAGTGAGAGTCAGAGTTCATGGCGGGGCGTGTTCAGGCCGGGTTCTCCGGTTCTTCCGCCGCGCAGGTTGATACGCGGCTCTCGTATTGGGGGAAGGAGCGGTGAGCGCGTAGAGTGCGAGTGCCGTCCGTTTTCGCAGCCGGGTCTGGCCAGCGCGGGGCGGCAATCGTGGATCGGCGGGAGAGTTCACAACGATTCTGATTTGAGCGTGTCCGGCGACGTGGTGTCGTTCCGGTTTCCGTGGAATGCGTCCCCGCGTTTGGGGAGAAGCTGCGTTTGGTTTCCTTTCACCGAAGAAGGAGTTGCTCATGAAGGCCAAGAACCTCTGTACGTACGCGGGCCTCTGCGCCGGCTTTGCCTCGATGGCGGTCGCCGGTGACAAGCCCGAGCTGAAGAAGCTCGACAACGCGATCAATGTCCAGCCCGTCCGCGTCGCGCAGGCCCGCGTCGAGAACGGGCAGTTCGTCCGCACGGGCGAGTGGATGGATTACAACGGCGGCCAGACCCAGCGCGCGGTCGGCATCGTGTTCGACTGCTTCGGCGACAGCGACAGCGACGGCTTCCCCGATGACGTCGCCTGCGCCATGGGCTCCAGCCGTTGGTGGTTCGGCACCGCGTACTGCAGCGGCATGGCCACCAACGACATGCAGAACGCCGCGACGGGCGACGGCAGCGGCTACACCCGCTCTGACTTCGCCTGGGCGTGGACCTGCTCCGGCAGCGGCGCCGAGTGGTGCGTGATCGGCCTCTGGACGCAGGAGTCCGACCCCCGCAACTGCGAGGGCGACAGCGGCGACTACTCCGGTTGGCTGCTCGACTTCGGCACCCTGACCTGCAACCCCGGCGGCTACTACTACACCAACGTCGACCTCGGCGGCGGCACCTGGCCGATGCCGACCAACGGCGACGGTTCCTACCTCATGGCCTTCTTCCAGAGCACCGGCTTCGCCCTGGCCACCTGCGCCCAGCCCATGCTCTGGGGCACCTCCAACAACGGTGGTGACCCCGGCCGGCCCGGCACCCAGGAGACCGAGCAGCTCGACGACGACGCCCCGCTCGACGGCTTCCACAGCGTCCCGACCGAGTGCTACACCTACTCCTTCGGCGTCTGCCCCGATCCGATCGGCGCTGCCCTCTCCTTCTGGGGCGAGGCCGAGGGCGGCGGCCCGTGCGACTTCGCCGACTGCGACGGCAACGGCGTCGTGGACACCCGCGACTTCACCTGCTTCTTCAACCTCTTCGTGCCGCGCGACCCCGCCGCCGACTGCGACCAGAACGGCGTCGTGGACACCCGCGACTTCACCTGCTTCCTCAACGTCTGGAACCAGTGCCGCTAATCTGATCGCGGCCAAGGCCGCGTGACGAACGCAGACACTTGACGCCCGGGCGGAAACGCCCGGGCGTTCTGTTTTTGCGAGGCGAGGCTATGAACCAGAACGCAGAGGACGCAGAGGCAGGCACGCGGAGCGCGCAGAGGAGGGACGACGCGCGCGTATGCGCCGATCCAACTCTGCGTTCTCCGCGTCCGCTCTGCGTCCTCTGCGCCCATGAGCGGCTGGTCTAGAGTCCTGTCCTGATGTCGCAGACGCTCCAGAACGCCGCGCAGCTCCTCCAGGCCGGCAAGCCGCTCGAGGCGGCGAGCGTCTGCCGCGAGGCGCTCCGACTCAACCCGGCCGACGTGCGCGCCTCCATCATGCTGGGCCAGATCGCGCGCCAGACGGGCGACGCCGCGGAGGCGGTGCGGATCTTTCAGCAGCTCCGCCAGGCCCGCCCCGGCGACAGCCAGATCGCCGGCGAGCTGGGCGCGAGCCTGAGCGCGGCGAACCTGCACGGGCAGGCGCTCCCCCTCCTGGAGCAGGCCGCACGCGACTTCCCGACCGCCGTGCAGTGGAAGGTGTGGCTGGGGAGCTGCCACCTCAAGCTCTTCAACACCGTGGCGGCGATCCGCGTGCTCGGGGAGGCGCGCGAGCTGGCGCCCGACAGCCCCGAGGTCGCGATCCACCTCGCCAACGCGCTGCTCACCGGCGCGCGTCCGAACGAGGCCGAGCCCCTGATCCGGGGCTTCCTGGAGCGGCATCCCGACTCCGTGGCCGCGATGCTCACGCTGGCGGGCATCCTCGAGCACATGAGCCGGCTCGACGAGGCGTCGGGTGTGCTCAGGCGGGTGCTGGCGCTCCGCCCGGGCTTCGAGCCGGCCTTGGCTGGATTGGCCCGCCTGCTCCGCGCGCAGGGGAAGTACAAGGACGCGCTCGCGCTGCTGGAGCCGGTCGCCGGGGGAGAGCCGACGGCGAACCAGGCGATGGCGATCGCGCCCATCTACCTGGCGGAGAAGCGCTTCGAGGAATGCCGGGCGCTCTTTGAGAAGGTCCTCGCGCAGGACCGGCTGCCCGAGCCGGTGCGCGCCTCGCTCAACTTCGGCCTGGGCCAGGCCTGCCAGGGCTTGAAGGAGTACGACGCGGCGTTCCGCGCCTTCAAGCGCGCCAACGACCTCTTCCCGAAGAGCTTCAACCGTCAGCACCGGCTGCGCCTGTACAAGGAGATCCGCGACGTCTTCAGCGCCGAGTCGATCCGCACCGGGCCGCGGGCGGGAGTGGACGCGGGCCGGTGCGTCTTCATCGTCGGCATGCCGCGCTCGGGCACGACGCTCGTGGAGCAGATCATCGACGCGCACCCCCGCGCGTTCGGCGCCGGCGAGCTCGTCGCGCTGCCCGAGACGGTGGAGGAGCTTGCGCGGCGGATCGGGGGGCAGGCGCCGGCGTGCCTCGCGAAGCTGGACCAGGCGCTGCTCGACGAGGGCGGCCGCCGCTACCTCGGGCACGTGACGCGCCTGGCGCCGCAGGCCGAGCGCATCACCGACAAGCTGCCCCACAATTTCGAGATGATCGGCCTGATCAGCCGCATGCTGCCCGGCGCGCGGGTGATCCACTGCCGGCGCGACCCGATCGACAACTGCGTGTCGTGCTACTTCACCCAGCTCTCCGCCTGGCACAGCTACTCCAACGACCTCTCGCACCTGGGCTGGGCGTACGGGCAGTACGAGAGGCTGATGGAGCACTGGCGCTTCGCGGCGGACGTGCCCATGCTCGACGTGCGGTACGAGGACGTCGTCGCCGACATCGAGACGCACGCACGCCGCATCATCGGCTTCCTCGGCCTGGAATGGGACGAGCGCTGCCTGCGCTTCTACGAGGGCGAGCGTGCGGTGACGACCGCGAGCGTGGACCAGGTCCGGCAGCCGATCTACCGGCACTCGGTGGCCCGCTGGAAGCGGTACGGCGCCCATCTGAAGCCTCTGATCGAATCGCTCCGGGCGGCGGGAGTGGCCCTGGACGAGGCTTGAGCCGCGGGCCGCGCGCTCGCCCGGCTCGCCGGGGCCCCGAGCGCGAGCACCCCCGATCCGGGGGGGGTGATTCGCACTATCCCCGCGGGGGGCCGGTCCTGGGAGAATCGGTGCAACCCCGCCAGGACCACCCCGTATACGGGGCATCCGGCGCGCTTCTCGCGCCGGCCTCGCCGCACCTCTCGCGGCGATTGCTGGAGAGACCGGAGGAGCCGCCCGATGTGTGGCGCAGGAGCCGACGCACTTTGCCTGTCTCAAGGCCGGGGGTGTGCGCGCGCGGCGTCCGCCGGCGGATGATGGAGGAGACGCCGGGCGCGAAACCCGGCGACGGCTTGACCGGATGTCTTGTGGGCCAACGCAAGGGGTTCAGGTGATGTGCGAGCGATTGATCTGGGCGGCGGGCGCGGCGGCGTGTTGTGCGGGCGGGGCCGTGGCCCAGGAGAATCCCGTCCGCCTTGATGGGGGGATGCAGGTCTCGCCCGTCGCGATCGCGCCGGCGGTCCTCCGCCAGGGGCGGGCCGAGCGGGTGGGAGAGTGGGTCGCGTACGCCGGCCAGGGCGCGCGCGGCGCGGAACTGATCTTCGACTGCAACGAGCACACGGGCGATTGCGATCCGGAGGGCTACTGGCACTTCGAGGGCGCGGTGGGGCCGGCAACCGACGACTTCACCGTCGAGTCTGACACCAACATCGAGGACGGGATCCAGCGAGCCGATTTCGCATGGGTGTGGCACTGTGGTGGCGGCTCAGGGGCCGAGCTGTGCATCATCGGCCTGTGGACGCAGGAGTCCGACCCGCGCGATTGCGAGGGCGACAGCGGCGACTACTCCGGCTGGCTGCTCGATTTCGGCACGCTCACCTGCAACGCCGGCGGCTACTACGCCACCAACGTCGAACTCCCCTGGCCGATCCCGACGGACGGCAGCGGCTCCTATGTGTTCGGATTTCTGGACGACGAGAACAACTGGGTGACCGGGGGATCGCAGGCGTTCTGGGGCACGGGCGACGCGCGCGGGGATCCGGACGCCCCGGGCACGCAGGGCACACAGCGCCTGGAGGACAAGAACCCCATCGACGGCTTCCACGCCGTGCCGACCGAGTGCTACACGTACAGCTTCGGGCGCTGCCCCGATCCGCTCGGCGGGGCGCTGGCGTTCTGGGGCGCGCGCGGCGGCGACCCCTGCGACGCCGGCGACTGCGACGGCAACGGTGTCCTGGATACGCGGGACTTCACGTGCTACCTGAACTTGTTCGTCGCCCGCGATCCCGCGGCCGATTGCGACGGCAACGGCGTGGTGGACACGCGGGACTTCGTGTGCTTCCTCGGCATCTGGAATTCGTGCCGCTGATGAGCTGCACGGAACGTCGTGCATGCAATCCGGAGGTGCGAGCTCGGCGCCTCGGCGGTCCGACGGTTCGTGTCGCGGGAGCGACCGGTGAGCGCGTGTCCGATCTGCACCAGCATGTGTGCAACGCACAAGGAGAAACGTGATGCTCAGGAATCTGCTTTGCGCAGCCGGCTGTGTGGTCTCGGCTGCCGCGTGGGCGACCGCCAAGAGCGACGGTGTCCTGCAGCAGCTGAACACGAGAATCGAGGTCTCCCCGCGCTCGATCGCGCCGGCGGTGATGACCGCACAGGGCGTCGAGCGCATCGGCGACTGGCTGCCCTACGGCGGCGCGCGTGGGCAGCCGGAGGGCGAGCTGGTATTCGACTGTTTCCACAGCATCGGCGCGTGCGACGACGGTGGCCTGTGGTACTTCGGCACGGCATTCTGCAATGGCATGGCGACGAACGACATGACCCTTCCGGCCGGCGTTGACCGGGCGCGTGGCGCGCACGCGGCGGATCTCGCGTGGCAGTGGACCTGCTCGGGGTCGGGCGCGGAGTGGTGCGTGATCGGCGTCTTCACCCAGGAGTCGAACCCGGTGCATTGCGAGCGCGACAGCCTCGACTACTCCGGCTGGCTGCTCGACTTCGGCACGCTTACCTGCAACCCGGGCGGCTACTACTACTCCCCCGTGGATCTCGGCGGCGGCACATGGCCGCTCCCCGTCGCGGAGACGGGGTCGTACGTCATCGCCTACTACCAGAGCACCGGGTTCGCGCTCGCGACATGCGCCCAGCCCATGCTCTGGGGCACCGGCGACGCGACTGGTGATGCGTGCGCCCCCGGTACGCAGGAGGCCGAGCAGCTCGACGACATTGCGCCACTCGACGGGTTCCACTCCGTGCCGACCGAGTGCTACACCTACAGCACCGGGGGCCAGACCTGCCCCGACCCGCTCGGAGCCGCCATGGCCTTCTGGGGCCACTTCATCGTCGAGTGCGACGTTAATGGGGACGGAGCCGTGAACACGAGCGACGTGCTCTCGTTCCTCAACCTGTGGAACTCGGGCTCGTCAGCCGCGGACAGCAACGGTGACGGGGCGATCGACACCCGTGACGTGCTCCACTTCCTCGCCCGCTGGAACTGCTGCAGGTAGCGGCTCGGAAGCGTCGGGCGTCACCGCGGCACGATCGTGCACTTGGACCCTTGCCGCTCGTAGCGGGGGATCGAGCCGTCGACGGCGCACGCCCACAGCTCGATCCCGCCGTAGACCGAGCGGGCGCCCGTGAAACCGTGCTGCTGGAGCAGGAGCGCCGCGCGCAGGGAGCGGTGGCCGTGGTGGCAGAGCACGGCGAACGGCGCGGCCTTGTCCCCGCCGCGCTCCCCGAGCGCCTCCTCGACCTCATCGAGGCGCGATTCCAGCTCGTGCAGCGGGATCGGCACCGACCCCTCGACGCGCGCCGCTTCGAACTCCTCCGGCAGGCGGCAGTCGAGCACCAGATAGCCCGCGGGTTCTCGCAGCATTGCCGCCGCCTGCCCGGGGGACACCTCGTGCTCGGGGCGCAGGGTCGCGCCCGGCGGCAGCCCGGTGGCGGGGTGGAACCGCGTCATTCCTGCGCCGTCCCGGCGCCCTCGCCGGTTTCCGTCAGAAGCGCCGGCTCCTGCCCCTCTCCGGCTTCGGCGCATTCCGCCCCGCGGCACGGCCCGTCGCACGCCCCACACCAGGGCGCCGAGATCACGGAGGCCGACGCGCGGTCGTAGGAGACACGCGGGCTCCAGTCCGTGGCGGTGGGGGGGCGGAGCACGAGGCGCGGCAGGAGCAGCGCGGCGTCGAGCACCGCCTGCCCGTGTGAGCGGAACATCTGCCCGAGGTCCGAGGCAGGGCTCGGCTCGCCGAGGTCGAGCGACGAGAGCGACGTCGGGTATTCGCCGCGCTGCCGCGGCAGCGTTTCCAGGCCGAACGTCGTTGGCGCGTAGATCGGCTGGTGGGCGACGCCGTTCACCGGGATCTCGTAGACCATCGGCTCCCAGTTGGACCTGTCGAGCCCGAGCACGCGCGCGTCCGTGGGCGTCCGCTGCGCCTCGTGCGCGAATGCGGCGGGCACGATGTCCTCGCCGAGCGCCAAGCGGTCGTTGGCCTGGCGCGTGCAGGCGCAGAGCGCGAGCGCGCCGAGCGTGGCACAGAGGACGGCGGGCGGCGGGCGTCGAGGCATGGCGGGCTCCTGGGCCGCCGCCTACTCGTCCAGGGGAGCCCCGAGGGCCCTCGCGACGGCTTGGCGGCAGGTGTCGTGATCGTACCCACGGCGCGCAAGGAAGCCGAAGAGGCGGCGCCGGCGCGTCGGCTCGTCCAGGCCGGCCATCGATCGCGCTCGGCGCTCCGCGGCGGCGGCGGCCTGCTCCACGAGATCGACGCCACGGAATGCCCCCGCCACGGCGTCTTTCGCGACCGGAGCGACCAGCCCGGCGCCCCGCAGCTTGGCCTCGGCCCCGCGCGGCCCGAGCCGACCGGCCTCCGCAAGCCGCGCGGCGCGATCCCGCGCGAGCGACGCGTCGTCGATCAGGCCGACGCGCTCCAGCCTCTCGACGGCCGCGGCGGCGTGGAGACGCTGATGCCCCTTCTTCACGAGCCGTGCGATCAGGTCCTGCTTGGCCCGGGCGCGGGTTCTGAGCAGGCGGAGCGCCTCGCCCCTGGCCGCCTCCCGGGCCAGCGCGGCGACGAGCGCCTCGCCGGCCGCGCGCCCGACCGGGCTGCCGACCCGCAGGCCGAGGCCCCCGATGTCCTCGCCGTGGATGGGGCCGAACTGCGCGCGCCCGATGCGCACCTGGAATCGCGTCGCGTCCTCGCCGAGGGGGCGGATGGCGGTGACCGGCGCGTCCCCGGGCAGGTCGGCGAGGCGTGCAAGCTGCGTCTCGAGCCGCTGGCACGCGGCAGACTTCGTGGAGCGCGACGGCATCGGAAGGGCGGGACCTCTCGGCTATTGGCCGGGCCAGTTGATCCGGATCATGTCAATGTAGCCGCGGATCTCACCGACCGCCTTGGCGTCGTCTGCTTCCTGGGCGACGGCGGCGCCGGCCCTGAGCGTGCCGAGCGCTTCGTCGATGCGCTCGAGAGCTTCTAAGGACTTTGCCTTGTGGTAGTAGTGATACGGGTTGTCCCGATTGGCCTCGATCGCGCGGTCGAAGTACTGGAGCGCGGTCTCGTGCTCGCCGCTCTTGGCGTGCTCGATCGCCAGGCCGTAAAGGAGAAAGTCATCCCGAGGGCTCTTGTCGAGCAGTTGCAGCAATCGCTCCGTGCGAGGCATGGAGGAAGCATACCGCACCGCGCGTCGATCACAAGCTCGTGCGCCGCAACATGGAGCGGAGCAGCAGGAGAAAGAGCGGTCCGCCGAGCACGGCGGTGATCACCCCCAGCGGCATGCGCCGGTAGCCGGGCAGCAAAAATGCGGAGATCGCCGCGTCCGCGCCGACGACCGTCGCGGCCCCGGCGAGCGTGGCGCCGAGCGCCAACGGCCCGTGGTGCGGTCCCATGAGCAGGCGCACCGCGTGCGGGATGACGAGCCCGACGAAGCCGATCGGACCGGCGAGCACGACGGAGATCGTGGTGAGGATCCCCGCCGCGCTGAAGAGCAGCAGGCGCAGGCGCGCGAGGCGCACGCCGAGCGATCTGGCCTCGTCCTCCGCCAGGCACGCCGCGTCCATCGCGCGGGCGCTGGCGAGGGCGAGCGCGAGGCATCCCAGCAGCGCCGCGCCGCCGGCGAGCACCAGCCCCGGGGGCGCGTTCTCGTTGAGGGATCCCAGGAACCACGCCCGGGCGGCGGCGCCGCCGTCGGGCAGCATCTGGTGGAGCAGCAGCGTGGCGCCGGAGCAGGTCATGCCGACGATGACGCCCACCAGCACCAGCGAGACGACGTCGATGCCGCCGCGGCGCACCGTCCACGCGAGCACGACGCCGAGGGTCGCGCCCGAGCCGACGAGCGCCGCGAGGGTTTCCAGGCCCGGGCCGGCGGCGCCGCCGGACGCCCCGCCGAGGACGGTCACGATCGCCACGCCCAGCCCCGCGCCGGAGGTGACGCCCAGGAGATCGGGCGAGGCGAGCGGGTTGCGCAGGAGCGCTTGCAGGAGCACGCCCGCGAGGGCGAGCGACCCCCCGACGGTCGCCGCGATCCCCAGCCGCTTGGCACGGAGCTGCATGAACTGTGCGGTCTCGGGCCAATGGAAGCCGCCGAGTGCGTCGCCTGTCCCCATCTGCACCGCGCCCGCGGCCAGCAGGATCGCCAGCAGGGCCGCGAGGGAGATGGCCTTTCGGCGTGGCATGCGGGGGAGAGACTATCGCCTCCGGAGGCTATCATCCCCGCCCCGGACGGAGGACCTGCCTTGGCCGCGAAGACGTTCCACTGCCGCGTCGTGACTCCCGCCGAGAAGCTGGTGGATGGCGAGGTGACCTACGCCTCGGTGCCGGCGTGGGATGGCCTGTTCGGCGTGCTGCCCAACCGGGCGCCGCTGCTGGCCCGCCTGGGGATGGGCGAGCTCAAGGTGGCGTTCGCGGACTCGGGCTCCGGCAAGGGGGGCGAGCGGTCGTTCCTCGTGGACGGCGGGTTCGTCAAGATGGCCGGCAACAGCCTGACCATCCTCGCCGAGCGGGCGGTGCCGGCGGAGCAGCTCAGGCTGTCGGACGCCGAGGCCGAGTTGGCTGAGGCGAACGCCCGGACGGTGCCCGCCGACGCGCCGGACGCCGCCGCGAAGCAGGCCGCGGTTCGGCGCGAACGCGAGCGGGCGGCCCTGAAGGTGCGGATGGCGCGGACGGTGCAGAGCCGCGGCATCTGAGCGGGGGCCGGGGGGCGCGCGGGCGTCACCTGAGCTTCTTCGAGAGCGCCCGGTCCATCTCCCGCTTGGTTTCGCGCTGGCTGATCGCCTCGCGCTTGTCGTGCGCCTGCCTGCCGCGCCCGAGGCCGACGAGCACCTTCGCCCGCCCGTCCTTGAAGTAGATCTTGAGAGGGACGAGCGTCATGCCCTTCTGCTCGACCTGGCGGGCGAGCTTGTCGATCTCCCGCTTATGGGCCAGCAGCGTGCGGGTGCGGGTGGGCTGGTGCGCCGTGGGGCCGGCGGGCCCGTACTCGGCGATATTCACCGAGTGGAGGAACAGCGCCGGGGGCGTCTGCTGGAGGCGCACGTAGCCCTCCGCGAGCGAGACCTTGCCGTCGCGCACGCTCTTGACCTCGGAACCCTGGAGGGCGACGCCGCACTCGAGCGTCTCGAGGATCTCGTACTCGTGGCGGGCCCTGCGGTTCTCGATGGTGGGGGCGGGGTTGGTCTTCTTCTTGGCCATGGGAGGGGCGGGAATGGTAGACGGGCGCATCCAAGCAGGGCCCTCGCCGCGACGCACGTAGGGCGTGCGCACGGCCGAGCTCGGAGGGCGGCGGAGCGCGGCGCTCCGGGCGCTCACCCGTTGACGACGCGGTTCTTCAGCGTGCCGATCCTGGGGATCTCGACCTCGACCGTATCGCCGTCCTTCAGGTAGACGGGGGGCGTGCGGGCCATGCCCACCCCGCCGGGCGTGCCCGTCATGATGAGCGTGCCCGGGAGCAGCGTCGTGCCGCGAGAGAGCTCCGCGATCAGGCCCGCGACTGTGTGCATCATGTTCCCGGTGGTGTCCTGCTGCATCACGGCGCCGTTCAGGCGGCAGATGACCCGCAGGTCCTGCGGGTCGGGGATCTCGGCGGCTGGCACGACCACCGGACCGAGCGGGCAGAACGTGTCGAAGCTCTTCCCGCGGCAGAACTGGCCGCCGGAGCCTTGCTTCTGCCACCAGCGCGCCGAGATGTCGTTGACGCACGTGTAGCCCAGCACGCACGCGAGCGCCTCCTCGACGGCGACGTCCTTGACGGCGCTCCCGAGCACCACGCCGAGCTCGGCCTCGAAGTCCACCTGGTGCGGGCCTCCGGTCGCCTCGTCGCGGCACAGGTCGGGGATCACGACCTGGTCTCCGGCCAGGCAGGCGGCGGCGGGGTTCTTCGTGAACACCATCGGCCGCTCGGGCGCCTCCACGCCCTGCTCCCTCGCGTGCTCCCGATAGTTGCGCCCGATCCCGATGATGTGCCGGATGGGCAGCACCGCCCCGTCGTCGGACAGTTGGACGCCTACGCCGAACTCGAGATGCTGCAGCTTCATGCCGCGAGCATAGACACGGCCCGCGCCGCCTTGCCGCGCTAGATCGTGTCGATCGGGCCGGGGGGCGGGCAGAGGCCCCGTGCCGATGCATCCCCCAGAAGGCGCCGGAGCGATGTCCGCCCGAGGTCGCCCATGTCCTCGGTCATGCCGTTGACGTACATGCCCAGATAGCGCTCGACGAGGGACGCGTCCGCCCATTCCGGGCGCTCGCCCACGCGCGCGAGCAGCACGCCCCGGCACTGCTCGGGGTGCCGCCGCGCGTGCGCGACGGAGGCGTGCAGCGCCCGCGCGACCGACGCGAGCGTCCCCGCGCCGAAGCGGTCGTCCAGGTCGCGCCGGACCACGTTCAGCCCGAGGGGCAGCGGGAGCGAGGTCTCCCGCTTCCACCACTCGCCGAGGTCCACCACCTGTCGCAGGCCGAGCTCGGCGTACGTCAGCTGCGCCTCGTGGATGAGCAGGCCGGCGCCTACCTCGCCCGCCGCGACCGCGGGCGCGATCGCCTCGAACGGCATTACGACGTGCTCGAACGGCCCGCCGAGCAGCACGGAGAGCGCGAGGAATGCGGTGGTGCGGTCGCCGGGGACGGCGATCCTCGGCCTCTGCCCGCGCACGCACGCCCCGCACATGATCGGCGAGTCGCGGGCGACGACCAGCTTGGGCCCGTACCCGTCGCCGAACGACGCGGCGCAGCGGGTGATGCGGTAGTGCTCGCGGACGAACGGGTAGGTGTACGCGCTGATGGCGGTGACGTCGAGGTCGTGGCGCTCGATGGCGCGGCGGTTGAGGGTGTGGATATCGGCGGCGAGGGTCTCGAAGCGGAGTCCCGGGCAGTCCACCGCCGGCCGTCCGTCGGCGCCGGGGAGCGGGGCGCCGTCGGGGGCGAGCATGCCGGTGAGCGGCCACCACATCACCAGGTCGTCGGCATCCGGCGAGTGCGCGAGCGTGAGCGTCGCCCCGTGGCTCATCGGTCAGGCGCTCCCGAAGATCCGCAGCTGCCCGGATTCGGCGATCGAGCCGGTCTCGGGCTTCGCGGGATCGAGCCGGTACGCCCCGGTCCAGCACGCCGTGCAGTAATTGTCCGCGGGATGCTTCATGCAGGCGAGCATGCCCTCCAGCGACAGGTAGTGCAGGCTGTCGACGCGGAGGAAGTCGCGGATCTCCTCGACCGTCCTCTCGTTGGCGATGAGCTGCTCCTTGTTGGCGAAGTCCACGCCGAAGTAGCAGGGGTGGCGGATGGGCGGGCAGCTGATGCGCAGGTGGATCTCCTCGGCGCCGGCGTCGCGGATCTGCTGCATTTTCTCGCGCGTCGTGGTGCCGCGGACGACCGAGTCGTCCACGACGACGATGCGCTGCCCGCGCACGATGCCCTCGACGACGTTGAGCTTCAGGCGCACCGCGGCGCGGCGTTCGTCCTGGGTTGGCTTGATGAACGTGCGTCCGACGTAGCGGTTGGGGACGATGCCCTCGCGATAGGGGAGGCCGCTCGCCCTGGAGTAGCCGTTCGCCGCGGAGCGTCCCGAGTCGGGCATGGGCATGACGAAATCGGCGTCCACCGGGGCCTCTCTGGCGAGCCGCTCGCCGAGCTGCTCGCGCACCTGCTGCACGTTCTGCCCGAAGACGTCGCTCGCGGGGCTCGCGAAATAGACGTGCTCGAACGCGCAGTGCGTCGGCTGGTGCGACCGGTCGGCGAAGCGGCGCGAATGGATCCCCGAGTCGTCGATCGTGACGATCTCGCCCGGCTCGACCTCGCGCAGCACCTTCGCGCCCACGACGTGCAGCGCCACGGTCTCGCTCGCGACGACGTAGCTCGCGCCGTCGGCGTGCTCGATCCGGCCGATCACCAGCGGGCGCCAGCCCCACGGATCGCGCGCCGCCTCCAGCCGATCGGGGAAGAGGAATGCAAGGCTGAAGGCGCCCTGCAGACGGCGCAGCGTCGCCGCGACCGGGTCGGGCTGGCTCTGCTGCTCGGGCGAGGCCAGCAGGTGCACGATGACCTCGGTGTCGCTGGTCGTGTGGAACAGGTGGCCGGCGAGCTCGAAGGCCAGGCGGTGCGCATCGGCGTTGATCAGGTTGCCGTTGTGCGCGACGGCGACCTGGCCGCCGATGTACGACTCGAGCAGCGGCTGGGCGTTGCAGGCGCGCG
>DASRXL010000060.1:0-5735 GCA_035654175.1 Phycisphaerales bacterium | reverse complement strand
CGCGCTGGCGCAGCACCCGCAGCACCCGCTCGGTCTGCGTCATGCCGGAACGGCGCCGCGTCACGTCGATCCTCCGACCGGGCAGCGCTGAGGCGCGGCCTGGACGCTCCGGGCGTCCCGCGGGTACAGGCGATCCCCTGCCGCGCGCTCTTGACGCGCGACCGCAGCGCACGGGACGAGCCGGGCGCCGCGGTGGCGCAGCAGCGCCACGATCACCATCCGAGCCGCGCTCATCGGCGCCCTCGGCGCGCGCGGCGCACCCGGACCTCGGCGTCGAGGAGAATCGCGCCGAGCACGGCGGCCCCTGCCGTCCAGCCCAAGCCGGCGACGACGAGGACGAGGACCTCCCCGGCGCGCACTTACGCGGCCTCCGGGGCGGGGTCGACGCCGAGCAGCTCGGCGACGGACATGCCGTAGAAGTCGGCGAGCGCCTTCGCGATCGGCGCCGACGGCGGCCTCTCCCGCTCGGGGTGCTCGAGGTCGCGGATCGTGCGCTCGGGCACCCCGGAGCCGCCGGCGACCTCGGAGCGGGTGAGGCCGCGCTCGTAGCGCAGCAGGCGGTACCGGTTCACCGGGTGGCTCCCGCGCGGGCAGCGCAGCCCCAGATCTGGGAGGGCAGCAGGCCAAAGGCTGCCGAGACAGCGAACTTGACGCGCGCGGTCGGGACCGCGCCGTGGTCCTCGATGCGCATGAGCGTCCGTTCCGAGACGTGCATCCGCGGGTTCCGCGGGTTGGCCAACTGCATCTCGCGGACGAGGTCCCCGCGGCTGAGGCCGCGGTCCTCCCGCATCGCCGCGAGGCGCTGGCCGGCGGCGTAATCGCGATGGGCTGCGTGTCGCATCGCGGCGGACCTTGCCGCATATGGGGATCAGATGTCAAGTCCTGGCACGGTCTGCCTGCTTACAACACGGCGCGCCAGATCTTGGCTCCCTACGGTGCGCGTCGCGATGGACCACCCGCTCGGACGCCGGGTCGCCGCGGCGCGCCTGCTCGCGGGCCACCGCAGCCAAGAAGCGCTTGCCCAGGCCGTCGCACGCCCAGGGATGTCGGCACGCACCATCCGCAACGTTGAGTCCGGTCGCCGTGGGCTAGCCGAGCACGAACGCGAGTGGATCGCTCGCGCCTGCGGGCTGGACCCGCTCTTCTTCGAGCTGGATCTCAGCCGTCTGTCGGCGCCGGCCCGGCCGGACGCTCAGCTCTTGGCGCACGAGCTGCTCGAGGCGGCGCAGCAGATCCTCCAGCGAGCTCGAGAAGGCGACGAAGAGCAGGACGGGCAGGATCGTCCGCGCTGAGCAGCGGGAGCCGCCGGCGGACCAGCGCGATGACCTCGTGGATGAGGTCGTCGCCGCCGTAGGCCGTCGCGTCGTCGTGCCCGGTGCGCTCCGTCACGTCGACTGCGACCTTATCCGTATCGAACGTCTGTTCGTCCATTGGCTACCGGGTCCTCTTGTCACCAGTCTGACTGCGGCGGCGGCGAACGGCGTGGCCGCGCTACACCACGCACCGGACACCATGCAGCCTCACATTCATCACAGCGCTCGAAACGAGCCGCGCCACCGCGGGCCCTCGCAGCCCGTAGTGGGGGCGACCTGGAAGTTCGCCCCCCTCGCCGTCGTCCTGGGCGCGCTTGCACTGCCCTCGGCTGCGCACGCGGAGTCGATGACGAAGCCCGCGGTTCAGCGGGCCTTCACGGACTGGAAGTCTGGACTGCGCCACGAGGACGGCGAACGCGTCTGCGGGCGGATGACGTTCCGCTATCGCCGAGAGTTGCTCAGCAAAATCGCCAAGGAGACGGGCGTCGCCGGCTTGGGCTGCGTCAGCCTGTTCGACTCTTACGGGCGAGAGATCTACGACGACACGAGGTCCCGCCGGCTGCGGAGAATCTCGATCGACGGCCGGCGCGCAAGGGCGGTGACGGTCGAGACGGGCGACACAGTGTGCTTCTTCCGGGACGCCGACCGACGGTGGCGCTTGAACTACGCCAGCCTGTCCTCGACTGCGAGATGCCCGCGTACGACGCGATGACCCCTGCCTGACCGCCTCGACGTGCCGGTCTGCGCACGCGGGACGGCTCGGCGGGCGAGAGCGACGATTTCTCTGACCGACACGGCCGGCCAGGTCACCCCGGGCCCGGCCAAGGTTCTGACGCTTCCCCGAGCGCGCTAGGTCACACGGGTAGGAGATCGCCGGAGCGGAATCGGTCGCCGCGGAGATGGCGACGGACGATCGCGGGGCGGTCTTCCTGCTAGAGGCCGAGGCGACGAAGCAGACGGCTCGCGGACGAACGCGACGAGGTGTCGTCCAGGTAGGTCCGCAGCTTCTCGAGGCGGCGGTCGGCACGGGAGGCGGCCCGACTGGCCCGTTCGCGGGAGTCCTGTGCGCGCTGCAGCAACACTTTGTCGTCCTCGATCATCCGCTCAATCGCTTTGAGCGGGGGCCTGTTGGCCATGCGATCACGCTCCACCGTGGACACGAGCTTCGAGCCTAGCGCTCGGGGTCCTGCTCGTCATCGGCGTCTACACGATCTTCATCAAGCCCGAGGTCCTGGTGGAGGAGCTCGATGTAGTCGATCAGCTCGCTGATCTGATCGTCACGCTCTGTGATCGCCTCATGCAGTTCGCCGTTGAACTCGAGCTGCTCGCCCAGCAGCTGCCGCAGCTCGACCGCCTTCTGGACGGACTCCTCGGCCGCTTCGCGAAGGTCGACCTCGACGCCGGCGGCCGCGCGGATGAACTGGCGCTTGCTCACGCGATAGACGATCGAGGCAGCGATGTAGGCCGCGATCGCGAGCACGACGATGCGCGTGCAGGCGATCATGGTCTTGCTCGCGAAGACGGTGTCGATGAAGCTCGGGTCCGGCTCGTGAGGCAGGTCCTCGGGGACCAGGCTCGCCACGGCGAAGTACAGCCCGACGCCGACGGCGGCGGTGATGAGCAAGCCGAGCAGGAGCGTGCCCGGTCCGGCAGGGGCGTCGGGTCGTTTGGGATCGCTGGTCATGTCGCCCTCCTTTTGGGGGCGTCGTGCCGCGTCGCCGGCCAAGCTCAGCGGCTGGGGTGGACAGACGTCGAGCGGATGGTGGCGGGTCCGCCGGACCGATCCGCGTCCGTTCGCGCAGCTGCACCACGCCGAAGAAGAGGAGGGCGGCCGGAGTTGGCCGCTCCGGCCGCCCTCGAGACGTCTGATCCACCGGGATCGTGGGCGGAAGATGCCGGTAGGTGCGGACAGAACGGCGGTTCGGTCCCCTCCTCCGCGCTGAGGCGCCTTGGGATGCACTGTTCGAGGAAGGACTGCATCGACAACGACGAAGGCCCCCCGGCGCCCTGTTTCGGGTTCCGGGGGGCCTGGTCGCCCTTGGAGAGGCTTGGGGAGGTTATGCGCGCTCGAAGCGGATGACGCCTGGGGAGGTGGTCGGTGAGCGTCAGGAGCTTGGGGACGAGCTCGTGGATGAGCCGGAGGTCGTGCGGGTCGATGGGGCCGATGGTGACGATGACGCGGAGGCGGTCGCCGTCGCCGGGCAGCACGGCCGCCCGGCTGTTGAGGGTCACCAGCCCATGGGGCCGAGGAGCAGGAGCACCCACACGGTTGTCAGGGCGAGCACGGCTGTGAGGACGAGCAGGATGTCGCGGGAGCTCATCGGCGGACCGGTCCTCGGCTCGTGCACGTCACGCCCCTGGCCTCGAGGGCCTTGCGGCGGCGGACAGCGTTGGTTTCGGGCTCGCCGTGCGGTCGTCCCGCTCGCCGCCACCAGTTGAGCTTCCGGCAGGTGGTGCGGTCGGTGGTGGTGATCTGGCCGGCTCGGCCGGCGCGGACTGCGGCCTGGATGATCGGCTCGAGCTGGTAGGGGGCGATGTCGACGTGCCCGCCGCCGCAGGCGCCGAAGTCGCGGTGCATGACGATCCCGGACCTGACGACGGTGCACCCGTTGACCTTGCCGCGGCGGAGCGGGATGCCGAGCAGCTTGCCGACTCTGGCCATCTGCCGGCCGACCGCCTGGTAGCCGCGGGGCTCCATCAGCCGGCCTTCGCGGCCGGTGTTGATGATCTCCCACGACACGGCGACCGGGTTGGCGGCCGCCTGCGTCCAGCTCTTCTCGTTGATCGGGACGATGTAGTTGCAGTGCGCTTCGGCGTCGACGACGAAGTGCGATGAGGCCTGGGAGCTGGCGCGGTCGAAGTAGGCGGTGATCCCGTCGACGTCTGTCCAGCCGGGCCGGTTGGGGCTGACGGTGATGTGCGCGACCATCAGCCGTGGTGCGACGCCGCGCCGCGACGAGCGGTTGGACACGATGCGGGTGCGGCACCCGGGGAACGTCGCGGCGGCCGACGGCGCGAGGTTGGGGAACTGGTCGGTGGTCGCCAGGTCGTCCTGTTGGCGTTGCGCGGCGTCGAGCTCGCTGCTGGGCGCGCCGGCGGGGGTTTCGTCGCGCGCGCCGTCGTGGTCGCCTGCCTCGGTCGCGGCTGCCGCCTGCACGGCGCTGGCGGGGACGCGCATCGGCTCGTCGGCGTTGCGGTCGGGGTCCGCACCGTCGACCTTGATGGTGACCTGGTCGGGCTGGCCGTCCTGGTCAGCGTCGAGGTACGCGAACACGGCGACGAGGACGGCGACGAGCGTCGCGACGCTCGCTTGGAGAAGACGGGACACGAGGGGCACCTCCCTGGGTGCTGTGGTGGGGGGACCTTTTCGGTGGGGCCGTCGACGCGAGCGCTCGAGTGGCTCGCGGTCGCGGGGCCCGGGTTGGGTCAGGGCCGGAAGATCTCGGGCACGACGCGGCGCGCGACGGCTTCTGCGGCCACGCCCGCCAGGTACCAGGCGCCGCCGAGGGCGATCAGCGCGACCCGCACTTGCCCTCCCGCTTCTCGCACAGCGCGTGGTCGGTCGCGCGGTGGCCGTCCGGGCGCGGGTGGCCTTCGGCGACGAACAGGCTGGCCAGTGCCATCGTGATGATGACGATCCCCGCGAAGCCGACGGGGAACCCGTACCAGGTCACGGGGTCGCCGAGGCGTTCGACCGTGCCGCCGGTCATGCCGAGCACCAGCAGCGTCGTCCCGACGCTCACGCCGATGACGTGGGCGCGCCGCAGCCGCGACTGCGGCGGCACCTCGAAGTAGCGGCGCAGCACGGCGACCGCCACCCCCAGGTAGAGCCCGGCGGCGACGAAGAAGACGACCCGGAAGGCGTCCGCGACATCGTGGACCTGGGAGGCAGCGGTCATGCGGAAGGTCCTCTCGGTGGCGAGCCTGGCTCCGGCAGCGGCGGCCGGGTGACGTGGTTCTCGATGAAGCGGGTGGCGATCCCGGACCCGGTGATTCCCAGGCACGCGAACCCGACGATGACGAGGGTGACGTCGGAGGCGTCGCGCTGAACGGTCTGCCAGAGCAGGATGAAGACGCCGAGCAGGAACGCGAGGGCGTCCCGGATGACCGGCCACTTGGAGCCGTTCATCCCTGGGCCTGCTGGGCGTGGTTCTTGGGGTCGGTTGTCACGGGGGTCCCTCCTCGGGGTGGGCTGAGAAGGGCTGGCCTACTGCGTGATGGCGAGCATCCTCAGCCGCTCGCGCAGCTGCGCCTGGTCGCGGATCGTGTTCGGGGGAGTGATGCCGCGGACGCGGCGGCCGCCCGCGATCGCGGGGCTGAACTGCAGCTCGGCGACGACGCCTTCCTGCTGCTGGGTGAGCTGGATGCGCGTGATCCGGCCGGTGAGGTCGAGGTCGAGACCGGGGCGGTCGCGCGCGACGA